>JBAYXX010000031.1:0-42432 GCA_041673345.1 Kiritimatiellia bacterium | reverse complement strand
AGCGGGAGAAGCTCGACAAGGTGTTCGATTTTGCCTGCGGTTCCGGCTCGTTGCTCCTCAACATCCGTAAGCGTCTGACCGAGTCAGGGGGTGTTATCGGTAAGATATACGGTCAGGAAAAGAATATCACCACTTACAACCTGGCTCGGATGAATATGCTGCTTCACGGGGTCAAGGATGCCGAGTTTGATATCTTTCATGGTGATACGCTGGAAAATGAGTGGCGGATTTTCCGCGAAGAGAATCCAGCTAAAAAGCCGGCTTTCGACGCGGTGGTTGCCAACCCGCCTTTCAGCCTGCGTTGGGAACCGGGCGAAGAGACAGCAAAAGATCTCCGCTTTAAGAGCCATGGCGTCGCTCCGAAATCAGCTGCGGACTTTGCCTTCCTCCTCCACGGCTTTCGTTTTCTAAAAGAGGACGGAGTTATGGCCATTATTCTTCCGCACGGAGTACTTTTCCGGGGAGGGGTGGAAGCCCGTATTCGTAAAAAGCTTCTTGATGACGGCAACATCGATACTGTCATAGGTCTGCCCGCCAACCTCTTTTATTCCACCGGCATTCCGGTCTGCATTCTTGTGCTTAAAAAGTGCAAGAAGCCCGACAATGTCCTCTTTATCAACGCCAGCGAACACTATGCCAAGGACAAACGCCAGAACCGGCTGCGCACTGGAGAGGACGGCGAGCCCAACGACATCGATAAAATAATCAACACCTACATCAACCGTATTGAAGAGGAACGTTACTCCCGCTGTGTTGCAATGGCCGAGATTATTGAGAACGATTATAACCTCAACATCACCCGCTATGTCAGCACTGCAGTGCCCGAGCCCGAGATCGACCTCAAGTCCGTACACTCAGAACTGACCACCCTTGAAAAGCAAATTACTGAAGCCACCGAAAAGCACAACTCATTTTTAAGGGAGCTGGGCCTGCCGCCGTTATCCTGATTAACATTCAAGGTATAAGAACATGGAAAAAACGAAAACGAATCAAGCACCAAAAAATACACCGACTCACCCTTAACGAAACACGGTTTTTTAAGTATAAGAAAACGAAAACAAACTAAGCTGGATACACAGAAAACCGCTTCAGGGCACAAAAAAGCCCGTATCTATTGACTTAAATCAACATAATACAGGTATTTAATGGTGGGAGATAATGGACTCGAACCATCGACCCCTTGCATGTCAAGCAAGTGCTCTAACCAACTGAGCTAATCCCCCATAGATGTGAAAGGAACATAACTGTATAAAAAACGTGGTGAAAAGTCAACCGCTCAATTCAACTTTCTATAACTCATGGAGCGAAGCGGCTCCCCTCTAGACCGCTACCATCATTTTCGTGTTTTCGGCGGCTGCACGAACGGCAAGGCTTGCAAGCTGGCTTTCAGTGAAACGCGCAGTGCAATGCAATGCCGCTCATAGAGCGGCTACTACACCGAACGGCAAGGCTTGCATGACGGCTTGCATTTCAAAGCGCAGCGCATGTGTAGTAGTCGCTCTATGAGCGACACCGAATGACAATTCTTGCAAACAACTTGCAATCCGCTCTGCAAAGCACTGTAGCCGCGAGCCGTGACAGCCGGGGTGGTGCTTTTATGGCCAATCGTCAAGCGTTCCAACTCGCTAAGCACCACACTTTCAACCGCCGGCGCGTTCACGGCCCGCGCCCTACAGCTTCGATCCGCGTGTCACTACACTGTCGCTTTGCAGACGCGTTCACGGCCCGCGCCCTACAGCTTCGGTTCGCTTGTCACTTGGCTGGCGCGTTCTTACGGCCTCAGCATGCCTGCCATTACTTGACCTAGTGACTTGGTGACCTGATGACTCGGTGGCATTACTTACCGACCCTGACTCCGATGCAGCTGACCTACAAATTACCCATTGTCTTTTCGCAGCGCGCTGCGCAGTCGGTTTTCAGTGTCAAAACAGCTGCCACTCAGAGAGGCAGGAGGCTTTGGCTGAGGTGAAAGAACAAATTAGCTCTGAACCATGATACAGCTCCGCTTCCGCGTTGTTGACCACAACCCGAAGATGATCATATAAACCGCGTTTTTTCAGGATACAGGCAACTGCTAAAGCTTTTTCTAAACCATCGCCACGCTTAAAAGTCCAGAGTTCATCCGGCTGGGCCAGGCGTACGCTGCCATCGTAGATCGACTCATTCGGCCAACTGGCAAGCTGTGCCAGCAGGGCTTCGACGGTCAGAGCGGACGACTCTTCGACGCATACGGGGTTGCGCTCCATGGCTGCTTTAAGGAAGGGCTCAGGGCTGGTTGTCACAAAATCACGATAGGTGTAGAAAGCCATATCAACCGTTACATTTGAGGCGCGCAGCGTCTGGAGATATTCGATTACCTGCTCACGTGACATATCACCGCGCAGTTCAACCGTTGGCTCGCTGGTATCAAACTTCACCTGCGAGATATCCGGCAAGCGGGGCTGAGTGTGGCAGAAGGCCACCAACTCCTGCACCATTTTGACCGCGCTCACACAGTTGTCGCCTATTGCATGCTGCAAGGCGGCGCGGTCTTCAGGTTTATCCAGATCAATAGAGTGCTCGGCCACAAACTCCTCAATATCATTGAGCACCGCCTTACTGGGCAGATAGGAGGCCGCGAAATGCTCCACAGGGATCGTGGCCATCAGCTTTTCGCGGGTATTACCGGTGACCTTGAAGGCACTGTCGCTCTCGAAATCGAAGGCCTCGGTCAGCAAGAGATAACGCTGGGTTCCGCGCACCGGCCATCTAATCACAAAACAACGGCGACACGCAGGGTTCTGCCGCAGGAAATTGCCCAGAATATCGGGGGTCAGCTCTGTCTTAAGATAAGTGTGAAGCGTATCAGAGAAGTATTGGAAGCGCTCCTGGGCAATGGTCGCGTCTTTATAAAGCGAGTGGACCCAGCCGGTTGCATGCGAGACAATGGTAACCTGCTCATTCTCCAGTGCGCGGCGGGCCTGGCCGGAGATCTGGGTGCCGTTAAACCACATTGATTTGGTGACCAGCCGACGGTTGTTGATCAAGATTCCGTCGCGCACATCGACAAAGCTCTGCGAGTGCAGCGGGGTGGCCATCATATAGATGTCATTGAGAGGAATCCGGCAGATAACGAACAGCGCGGCGGCATAAAGCGCTGCCAATGAAACGCACTCGCCCGCACCGGTCTCAAAACCAGGGCGGTGGCGGAAGGCATCCATGGCCTCAACCGTCTCAGTTTTCCAATATGGAATGGTTTCCGCGTCATATTTATCAAGCCCAAAGTGCGTGCGAATATCGATATCGAAATAGTATTCATCGCCCTGGTAGCCAAACAAGGCGTTGGAACTGGTGATCTGCTCGATTGGCATGAACTTCTCAAAGCGCGCCAACTGCTCCTTCTGGGAGGTCAGCCCCCATGTCTCAAGATCCAGATTAAAGACATAGTTATCCATAATAAACTGACGTAAACGCAGCAGCCGCTTATAAGGGTTCATCTTCTCAATGCCTTGAAACCAAGGCTCTTCGCGCCAGCGCCAGATCCGAGGCGACATAATATTGGCCAGCACCAAGCTGTACATCAGCTCAGGAAAAATAAAAATTTCCATATCCGAGAGTGTCACCGCCGACGAACGCCTCTCCATCTCTTTATCTGTCATTTGGGTCGCCTCTTTGATTGATTTTACAGTAGTCATAATCCATTCCGTGTGTTTCAGGTTGTTGATCTGTCTTAATAATAGAATACTGCAACCAGTCATCAATGTCCAGCGCGTTGTTTCTGGAGGTGCAAAGAACTGCGGCATCTTCATAAAAACAATACATTCAGTTTTTCAGACATTATTTTTCCTGCCTAACACGGCATCGGGCGCCGGAAACCAGTGCGCTGTGCGGTTGGAGATCTTAACCAGACTCAGCATGACCGTCACACACCCAGCTTCCTGAAAAATCACAGCCATAATGGGAGTCATCATTCCTACGACGCTCAAACTCAAACCAATAACATTGTATATCATGGAAAAAAAGATATTAAGTTTGATACGGCGAAGAACCTTTGCTGACATCCACATGAACTCAGCCACTCCGGCAAGATCATCATTCAATAGCATCCCATAGGCGCGGATGTTAACCAGCCAATTTCGATCTCTGGAACCTATTTAATGAATTAACCGTTGTAATGTATCCCCTAAAAATATACAATTTCAATATATGGGAAAAGAATGTCCAGACTTTACCGGATTTGAGTGGGATCAGGGCAATATAAACAAAAACCAAAAACCTGAGAGTTATCTCAGTAAGAGATATGAGCAGAAAAGAAAGAAGTTTTTATGAATGAATTTTGTCCTTGTGGCAGCAAACTTGCATTCGGTCAATGCTGCGAGCCGTTTTTACTTGAAACCGAGAAACCTAAAACCGCCACTCAACTGATGCGATCCCGCTACACTGCCTATGCTATGGGAGTCGTTGAGTTTTTATATAAAACATCCAGCACTAAAGTCAAAAAAGAGTTTGATGCTGACAACAGCCGCAAATGGGCGGAGTCCGCTAAGTGGACTGGCATTGAGATTCTTAAAGAGAGCGACGGCAAAGCTGGTGACACCACAGGGTCTGTTGAGTTCATCGCCCACTACACAGTCAATAAGACCGTATTTAACCACCATGAAAAAGCCGACTTTGAAAAAATCAATGGAGAGTGGCTCTTTATGGACGGCAAGATTTTCGGGCCGGAGCCGGAGCGGCGCATTGAGCCCAAGGTGGGCCGTAATGACCCCTGCGTTTGCGGTAGCGGAAAAAAATTCAAAAAATGCTGTGGTGCGCAACCATGATCAAAGCGATTGTATTCGATCTGGATGGCACGATTGTTGACACTGAGATGCTATGGACCGATGCCATGGTCAACTACTTGAAGGACCAGGGATGCGATTGCTCCCGAGAGAGTATCCTGGAGATCGTTTACGGACGCTCCTGGACTGACATCTACGACGACCTTATCGCTAGTTTCCCTGCGGTGGCCGCCACATCGTCGAAGGAGATGGCGCTGATTCTAAGCGTTTACCATCAACAGCTGCGTGACAACAGCGATGAAGTTGTGATTAACTCGTCAGTCAAAGTACTCAAAGAACTTGCCGCATCCTATCCTGTGATCGTTGTTTCCGGCTCTCCGCGCCAGGATATCATCGAGTGCCTGCAGATTGCCGATATCACCTCTTCGGTGCAGTTCATTCTCGGTGCGGAGGACTACTCCCCCGGCAAACCTCACCCGGCCGGGTATCTTATGGGAGCCACCATGCTGGGGGTTGAGCCAGCCGAATGTCTGGTCTTTGAAGATTCGGCGGCAGGAGTCACAGCAGCCAAAAGCGCGGGTATGATGTGTGTGGCGCTCTCCCGTGCTAGTGCGCACAAACAGGATGTCAGTCATGCGGATCTGGTACTCTCCGATCTCTCGGAGTTGAATCTTAACGACCTGCAAAGAACAATTAATTGTTCTTTGTCCCCCGTAAGCGACTAATGCCGCGGATGAAAGCGCTGGTGAATACTTTTGAGCTGTTTGTCATTCACATGGGTATAAATCTGAGTGGTGGAGATATCGGCATGACCCAGTAGCTCCTGAATCACGCGCACCGGGGCGCCGTTAGCTAAAAGATGGGTGGCAAAGGAGTGCCGCAGCATATGCGGATGAACATGCCCGCGCATGAGAGCGTCCATCGCCCGGTTGCCCAGCATTTTAAAGATTCCCTGGCGTGTGAAGGGAGTGCCCCTCTGAGTGAGGTAGAGCCCCTGCTGCGCTGTGTTTCCCGTGGCAAAACGTTCACGACCAAAATCCAGATATTGCAGCAGAGCGTCATGAGCACTGCGTCCCTGCTGCACTACGCGTTTTTTGCCCCCTTTGCCCAGACACTTAACCAGACGCTCGTCAACCTTGATATCGCTGAGACGCAACGAGGCCAGCTCAGAAACCCGCAGACCGCAGGCATAAAAAAGTTCCAGCATGGAGCGGTCGCGCAGCTCATGCGCGGAGCGACCGGAAACGGAGCGCAAAAGAGTCTCGATATCACCTTCCGAGAGCGCTTTAGGCAGCACACGCCCGACCTCCGGGGAGACCAGCATCTCACTGCAATTCTCAGTGATAATTCGTTCGGCGGTGAGAAACGCGAAAAACGTTTTGATTGCGAACAGGTGGCGCCGCCGTGAGGCAACCTTTAAGCCCGCCCGCCGCTTATTTTCAAGATAATCGGCGATATCTCTACGCTGCACCTCTTGCATTGAACCTGCCCGTCCTTCATCCTCGAGAAATGAGATGAAACTGTTCAGATCAAGCTCATAGGCAAGACAGGTGTTTTCGGAAAGACCGCGCTCATAAGCGATATAATCAACAAACTGCCGCACGCGATTGCGCATAGCCATGTCCTCTATTTCTTGATGGCACCCACCTCGTTGGCATCGTACCCCGCCTCCGCGATCGCTATCTCGATATTTTTATGAGCGATCACCATGGAGTCAAAGCTCAGCGTAACCGTCTGGGCTGCCAGATCAAATTTGGCATGCTCCAGATCAATCCCACGCAGTGGCAGGAGCGAGGTACGCACCTTAATAACATCCGCTTCGGTTTTCATCTGCGGAACCTTAATCGCCAATTCCCGCTGATCCTGAATGCGGCATCCACACAATACCATCACAGCCAAAGTTAAAATCATAGTTATTTTTTTCATGCGACAACTATACCCGAAGAACATGGTTATCCGCAAACTCAAAATGCGGGATAATAAAATTCAGACTATCAGCCATAAAAAAAATCATATTTTCAGAACAAACTGCATGTTGCTGAAACAGACGCAATATTATATAATAAGTGCATGAAATTTTTATTGATCATTGCCGAGGCTTGTTTTTTTTACAGTTTGAGCGCACAGGGCAGGGGAACTAGGATATGTTTAGAGGCGGAGGGCTCCCACGCCATTGAAGCGCCTATGTGCATTGTCTCCAACAACATTGGCAAGGCATCAGGTTGCGCCATCTCAATCCCGGAAGGGGCGGGAAATCCACCTGAGCGCTGTGAAGGTGCCGCCGAGTACACCTTAGAGCTGGAAAGCAAAGGCGCATACACACTCTGGTGCAGGGTCTGGTGGGCGGATGAGTGCGGCAACTCCTTTACGGTTAAGATCAATGATGACCCCGCAATTCTTTTCGGGGAAAATGCAACCTACAAGGTCTGGCACTGGGTCAAATATCCCGTTGCCCGCACCAGCGCCAAAATCAACTTGAAAGCAGGCAAAAACAGGCTGAGAATTGAAAACCGTGAAGATGGAATCATGGTGGATCAAATCTTGTTTAGTGAGGACAAACGCTTTGTTCCTGTTGATATAGAGCCAACCGGCATATTCAAATGACATATACAAACCCACAAACCCTTTTGAATCGTCTGTTTTTTGGGCTGGCATGCGTCACGATCCTGATTGCGCCGACTCAATGGTCGATTGAGCTGAAAAAAGGAATCTATCTCTCGCCAGCCGACATCACGCTCGCAGCTGCCGCAGGCGTATGGTTGCTGGATATTTTCGCGAGGCGGAACTGGAGTGACCTGCGGACACTGCCGCCTTGGAGTCATCTCTTGTTTATTATCTGCGCAGGCGCGTCGATGCTGATTGCCTCTGACAAACTGATGGCGTTCAAAGAGGTTCTCCAATACATTGAGTATTTCATCGTCGGCTATATGGTTTTTGACCGCTTCCTGCGAAAATTCCCGAATGCGGTGGCAACCATGCTGGCGATCCTAGGTGTCGCATTGTATGGGATCACCCTCTTGACAGTGGTTCAATATTTTGATCTAACGCTTGACAACACAGCCGTGCGCGGCACCTTTGGAAATCGTAATGTGCTAGCCGGCTTTTACGCGCTCGCATTGCCACTGCTCGTCGCCTGTGTGATCGAGAGCCGCTCATGGCTGACCAAGGCCGGGCTGTTGATCCTATTTCTCACCGCTCTATCCGTCAACCTTTCCGGTGCCTCATACGCCGCGATTTGTATTGCTACCGCACTGATAACCGCCCGTCATGGGCTGAAGTGGTTTATCCCAGCAGTGATGCTCTTAATCCTTTGGCAGAGCTGTGTGCTACCGCGCCTGCCCCGCGAAAACGACTTGGTTCACTTCCGTTCCTTAGCTCTTTACGGCAATGACGGAACAGTTGAACGCCGCTACCCGGATTGGCAGGCCGCTGGCAGCATCATTCTCACCCACCCTCTGCTTGGAGTTGGCACAGGCTGTTATCAGAAGCACGTGGGTCAATACTATGACAACATGCCTCGAAAAACAGGGCCAGCGGAACCCGACATTCAAAACCTGCACCTTGTGATTGCCGCCTCCATGGGTATTCCGGCTCTGCTGGCCTTCCTCGCCATGTTCATCGCTCCTTTCAGCAAGGAAAACCTCTTCCCAATGAAGCACTCTGCGCTGATTCATGGAGCCATTGGCTCGTTGGGAGCTTTTGCTTACACCGCTGCCTGGCACCCTCTGCTGGTCAGAGGCATCGGGCTTCCCTTTGTCTTTCTGCTTGTTTTTACCAGATACCTTGTCCAAACTGAGTCTGTCGATGGATGATATAAAAAATAACGATTATAAGATTTTCAAGATATCACCGGGTAATATCAAAAACCCGGTTCTGCGAACTTTAACCCGCATCTTTGGCCCCCTGCTTGAACGAGCCATAGGTTTGGCAGAGCTGAATGAAATCTACAAGCAGGCTTGTCTGCTGCCGAATGACGAGTGCTTCTGCGAGCGCCTGTTGAAGGTCATGAACATCGAACTGGAGATCAAAGAGGGCGCGCTTGACAAAATCCCGGACGAGGGAGCTGTGCTTGTGACATCCAATCACCCTTTCGGCGGCATCGACGGTATCATTCTACTCGCTGTGCTGCGTCGCAGCCGCCAGGATGTCAAATCAATGGTCAACTACATGCTCAGCGTCATCCCGGAGATGCGCGAAATGTTTATTTACGTTGACCCCTTTGACCGCGACAGTTCGGTTAAAACCAACCTGCGCCCCATGCGCGAGTGCATGACATGGCTTAAAGAGGGCCACCTGCTGTTTGTCTTCCCCTCCGGAGAGGTTTCCAGTTACGACAAAGCTCAAAAAATGATCCGCGACCCCGACTGGAACACCGGCATCGCGACTCTGGCCCGTAAAGCCAACGCCACCGTGGTTCCCATGTTCGTTAAAGGTTCCAATACAAAACTTTTCAACCTGGCAGGCATGATCCATCCACGCCTGCGCACGCTCCTGTTGCCGCGCCAACTGATCAACAAATATAATCAGACCATCAAGGTTGAGATTGGCTCCCCGGTTGTTCCGAAAGATGTTAAGGAGAGCTTTAAAACCAGTCGCGACCTGTTGCAGTATATACGCCTGCGCACCTATATTTTATCGGCCCGTGATAGGGTGACCCCTCGCCGCAAAACCATCAAAAAGCAACCGTACGCCAAGCCCATGGAGCCGATTATCAATGCGGTTCCGGTAAAAGATCTCCAAGCCGAAATCGCCGCACTCTCTGAGGATTGTTTTCTAACCTCCTCCGGTTCGCTCAATGCCTATATCTGCCCTTATGCCCTAATACCCAACATGATGCGCGAAATAGGGCGCCTGCGAGAGGTGACATTCCGCGAGGTTGGCGAAGGCACCGGCAAATCGATCGACCTCGATAAATTTGACGAATACTACCTGCACCTCTTTATCTGGGACGCAGAGAAAGAGTGCTTGGTCGGCTCCTATCGTCTTGGACAAACCGATAAGATTATTGAGACTTTCGGCGTGAAAGGACTCTATACCAACACCTTATTCAAATTCAGCAACAGCCTGACTGATGCCATCAATCCAGCACTGGAAATGGGACGCTCTTTCATCTGTCAAGAGTATCAAAAAACCTACTCTCCTCTCTTTTTGCTTTGGAAAGGCATCTCCATTTACATTAGCCGCAACCCCCAATACCGTATTCTGTTTGGCCCTGTTAGCATCACTAACGACTACAATCAGGTCTCCAAAGACATGATTTTGACAACCATGCGGTTGAAGTATATGAACAGCGAGCTGCAGCATCTTGTCAAAGCCGAAACACCGCCCCGCACCCCCTCCAAAGCGGAGTGGAACCTCCCGGACTACACCTCTATCTTTCATGACATTGAACACATGTCCGAGTGCGTTTCCGAAATTGAGGAAGATGGCAAAGAGATTCCCATTCTGTTGCGACAGTATATCAAGATGGGCGGTGAGATCCTCTCATTCAATGTTGACCCTGAATTCAGCTCCGTGATTGATGCCTTAATCATGGTGGATGTCTCCAAAACACCGGTCAAGATCTTGCGGCGCTACATGGGAGCGAAAAACGCTGAGAAATATCTCGAATATTGTCACGCACATGCCCCTGCAAAGCTCCCCGACGCACAGGGCGCTGACACGCAAACCAGCGATTTTTAAGCCCCTCATACTGAACTCTTAACAACGAACCACACATGCTGCAATATCTTTCAGTAAAAAACCTGGCCATTGTAGAGGAGGCTACCATCTCTTTCGGCACTGGCCTGAATATCATCACAGGTGAAACCGGCGCGGGCAAATCCGTGTTAATGGGCGCTTTGAATCTGGTGTTAGGCGAGCGTGCCAATAAATCCACGATCCGGGCCGGTGCCGAGGAGGCCAGGGTGGAAGTGCTCTTCTCGCTGGCCGACACATCCGCTGTTGATCAAGAGCTTGCCCAGCGGGCGATTCCCCTCTGTGAAGAGGGGCAGCTTCTGATTAAGCGATCCATCTCCGCACAAGGGAGCGGCAGCACCTTTATCAACGACACACCTGTCACCCAGCAGTCGCTGCGTGCCATTGCACCCCTGCTGATTGATATCCATGGCCCCTACGATCAGCAGTCGCTTCTAAAGCAGGATTTTCAACGCTCATTGCTCGACGGCTACGGTAATTGCCTTAAACCGCTAACTGCCTACCGCGCCAGTTGGAGTGCCTTGCTGAAGCTTAAACTCAAACTGGAAGAGCTGACCACCGACTCTTCGAATGTTGAGGAGGAGATTGATCGGCTCAACTACATCATCAACGAGATCACAGCCGCAGCTCTGAGTGATGAGGATGAGGAGGAACTGGTCGAACAGCACACTCAAGCCGCCAATGCGGAGGAGATTCTCTTGCTGGGCGCTGAGATTTCCGAAGCTGTCAGCGAGGGCGAGCACTCCGCCTTTAGCCAATTGCTGCAAGCCCGCGCCAAAGCGGGCGAGTTGTCCCGTGTGCTACCCGAAGCGGATGGCTGGCTCGCCGAGATCAAAAACATCCTCCTGAGCATGCAGGAGCTGGAAAGTACGATCGCCAATCGCCTCAGCCGGATCGAGGCTGATCCCGAACTCTTGCAACGTCTTGAGGAGCGCATGGCACTGGTCCAGAAACTCAAACATAAATATGGCAGCTCAATTGAGGCGATTCGCACATCACTGATGAAATACCAGGAGCGTCTGGACACGCTCGCCAACCGCACAGCCAAGATCGAAGAGCTACAAAAACTCCTGCAGAATGAAACAATGAAACTGCGCGAGCAAGCCAGCACACTCACCGCCGCTCGCCAGCGCGCCACAACCAAACTAGGCAAAGCCGTCACTGCTGCACTCAAAGACCTGGGCTTTCTGGATGCTGGATTCACCATCGCCATCCACCCCGCTGCACCGGCTTCACATGGCTTCGACGAGATTGTCTTTGAGTTTGCCCCCAACCCTGGCGAGCCCTCACGCCCGTTGAAAGAGATTGCCTCCAGCGGTGAGATCGCCCGCGTGATGCTGGCAGTCAAGGCCGTGCTCGCGGCCCACGACAGCATTCCAGTGCTGGTCTTCGACGAGATTGATGCCAATATTGGCGGTGAGGTTGGCCGCGCCGTTGGACAGAAACTCAGACAGGTCGCCCGCTCACATCAGGTCATCTCCATCACCCATCTGCCGCAATCCGCTGTCTACGGCGAACAGCATGTGATGGTCTCAAAAGAGCTGCGCAACCAACGCACTAAAATGACAGCCCGCATCTTGAATGACACAGAGCGGGTGGACGAGATTGCCCGCATGTTAGGCGGCAAAGGGTTGACCTCGGTGATCGAGAATCACGCCCGCGAGATGCTGGAAGCCGCGCGGGCGGAAAAATGACAGTGCTGCGCTGCGCGAACCGAAGCTATAGTGCCTCAAAAAAGGATTTGTTTGTCATAAGAATGTGCGGGCAGGGTACCCGACAAACCATTGAATGTAGACCTGCGAGTAGATCCCCTGGCTTTTCAGGCGGGCGACGGTGGCGCGGGATCGCGGTGGTCAAAATAATAGGAGGGCTGTCCGGGGTTGACCAGTGCGGAACACTGCATGGCGCCCGATGCGGCCAGCGTCACACAAGGGAGGAACAAGGCGCCCAGCATTAACTGGCGGAGAAGGACAGGCACGAGAGTATTTCTCATCGGGTTGACCTTTTTTGTTTGTTAACTGTTTGCGGAGTATTAACTACCTTGATGTCGGGGCTCGACCAGCCGCCAGGGACATGTTGGGCTACGAAACCAGTTTCCATTGCATCCATATGGCTTGTGTCCCAAAACACCTGCGCGAATTGGTCGAACTCCGAAAAGTCGAAGCTGTACTCGCCATTATCATCCATTGTGGTCTTGACGAGCGACAGGTTGATTCTGAATGTGTTTTGACGGTGTTCTGTCATGTTCTACGCATAAGCTCGCAGGATCTGCCAGTAGCGGTCCGACTGATCGGAATCGACGCCGTGGAATTTCTTGAACACGCCCGTCGAGAACCATTCCGTGACCATGACATGCCGGGTGTCGGGCAGCGTCAGGGGATAGACGGTGAGTGTCACCGGCAGTGAGGCCGAGTCGCTGCCGGCACCGGCCTCCACGGTTCCCCTATACTCGCCCGGCTCTGCGCCGGCGGGGATGCTGACAGCCAGATAGACGGCCTTCAGGCTCCCCTTTGTTACGGCGCACTGCCGGTCACGAACGTCCAAGTGACATGATCGGCGGGAATGCTGCCGCCGCCCTCCCGAGTGAGTGGCCCGACCGAGACGCTCAGATCGGGAAGGTCTCTGCCCGCACGCACGACACACTGTGCCGAGACCGTCTCGTTCCGCAATCCGAACACGTGGAGGGCTTTTTGGGGATTGCTGTTGGTGCAACCCAGCCACGCGCAGCGTTTCTCCCCAGCGGAAGCGCCGTAAGACGCAATCGAAAAGTCCGCCGCCAACACGGCGACAGCGACCGCCAACACCGCCAATCCGAGAGCCCACACCCGACTCATACGTACCCTTTCCGTCACTTGTAGACTTCGCCCTTGACCGTCTTTTTGGGCTCGCATTTGTTCTCGCGCTCGTACGCGGCATCTGCGTCTGCGGCGGCATGCAGCTCCGGACGGCGCACCGCGTAAAGCGACTTGACGTCAGAGGAAGTGAGGAACGAAAAGATCGTTTGATCATCGGATTGTTGGAATTGTTGAATTTGGGCGGTGGGGATAATCTCGAAGACGCGCGTACGGGTCGCGGGGACGACGAGTTCGATGCCCGAGGCGAGTTCCGCCGCAGACCAACTCGCCTTGTCGCGGCTCGGCGCCCAGAGAATGCCCTTCTCGTCGACGATCGCGTAATCGTCCGAGGGGAGGCCCGTGGCGCGAAGCTTGAAGAACGCCTCGCCGAAGTCCCAGTAGTTAAGCACGGCGACCGTGCGCCGACCTTCGAAATCATACGCCGCGTGCTGCAGAAGCGCCACGTTGCGGAACTGCGGGAAGCGTCCGCCAATGTAGGAGACCGGATGCGCATACTCCGCCACCGGCTCAAGCACGACCGATGCATCGGTGCGCACGCCGTCCCAAACGGCCCTCTCGTATTTGGCCGCCCGGTTCACGTGGTTAGCGAAGGCGCGCCACCAGCGCGCGTCGTACCCCTTCGGGAAGAAGTAGACGCACGTCGACTCCCATCCGTTGAGGAAGAACGCGTCCATCGACATTTCTAGCCATTCGGGCTGTGTGATCCATCCGTCGCCCTGCGCGCCCTGCGGGAATGACTGCAGTTTCGGGCGGTGCGAAGCCGGAAACTCGCGGTCGACGGTCTCGCGGATGTCCTTAGCCGCGCACCAGCTCCGCAGCACGTCGCCCTTGAAGTAGACATACGGCGTGTGGCTTTTCCAGTGCGTATAGGGTCCCCACGGCGCGATCCACTTGAGCTCGCCCATGTAGTCGTGCGGCTGGTAATAGGCGGCGAGGTCGTACTCCTTCCAGACGCTCGTCACCTGGTCGAAGCCAATGCCGGGCAGAAAGCCGACCGATTTCTCGCCGCCGGTGAACTTCGTGATGTACTTGTCGAGCGTCTTGATGACCTTCGCGTGTTCGAGCGAACGGAAGCGCGGCTCCTTATCGGCGTAGCGTCCGGTGAAGTTCTTGTTCCGGAGGACGCACCGAGGCCAGCCCTTGAGAACCTCTTCCTCCGGAACCTTGAGGTGCGCGGCGAACTTCTTGGCGCACTTCGTGCAGAAGCACCCCTGGCCGTCAGTGGCGTACGGCTCCCAGTTCGACCAGTTGCCGTCGAAGCCCTCAATCTCCTTCTTCATGTACGGCACGATCTGGTTCTTGAAGAACGGCATCTCCTCATAGACAGAAACGGGGCACGAGTATTTGGCGAAGCTCTTTTCCTCGTGCTTGTTCCCCGGGAAGTCCTGAAGCTTCAACGACGTCAGTGAAACCCAGCGCTCGTCCTCGGGCCGTTCGTCCGTCTTGAAGTCGGTCGCGATGCCGTAACCGTTACAGGCGCAGACCTCGGCGACGGCGTACGAGATCCCTGCCTTCCGCCAATCCGCAAGCAGTTCTTTCTGGGTTACCACCCACCGGACGCCCCAGTCGATGCAGTTCTCCATGTAGGACTGCCGGGCGACGGGTTCACGCAGCGCAAGATAGGTTCCGCCGCGGATAAAACCGGCCGTATAGCGTGCGGGCACCGTCGCATGAATCACGGGCACGGTGAAAAGCCGGACGGTTTCGACGTTGGAGATGCGCTTGCCCTCGTAGACGACTTCGAAACAGAGCGTACCCTCCGAACCGGGCTTCCCCTTCGCCCGGACGACCGTCCCCAGCGTGTTCCAGTAGTTGTTTTCTTCCTTCCACGGCGTTCCACAGCGTTTGGGCGATTCGAGTATCTCGAAGTCGCCCGTCACCGACGTCTTCACCTCGATCTTGCCGGCATTGTACCATTTATCCTTGTCACGCTTCGACCACAGACAGGTGACGATGCCGCACTGTCCCTCGGAAACGGCAAACGAACCGTCGAGCGACGCCGACGGCTCGGCGGTGATCGTCACCTCGCTCTCGAAGGACGGCGCGAGCCTGCGGATCTCGACGTCCTTCATCTGGATCTCGCCCTCGCCGTCTAGGACAACACGCAGATATGCGCCCGCATGCTGGAGATCGAAGTCGAAGTCCGCCGTCGCGAGATTCCATTCCGATGCGGCGTTCACGAGCGAGATGTAGACGAGGTGTCCGACGGTCTGCTGCGGAACGCCCTTCTTTCCTTCCTTGAGCTGCTTGTCGCTCCAACGCTGGCGGTAGACCATCACGATGCCACCGCTGCCCGCGCTCGGGAGCTTCGAATGCTTCATCTTGTAGCGGAAGGAGATGCGGTACCGTCCCGCCGAGCCCTCCGGCAGCGTCAGGAGCGGCCTCGCCCATTCGCGCTTCACGCTCGTGAACGGCTCCTGCCAGTCCGTCAGCAGGTTCAGACTATCGACGCCCTTCTCGAAACGTCGGTCGCCGAGCTTCTTGAAGTTGAAGGTGACGCCGCCACGGTCGATTTCGGCCTTCGGAAGCGTGATTTCGGGATCGCAGCCGGTCAACGCCAGAGCCGCGCACACAAGGGTTACAAGGGGGTATTTCATGGCTTGCTTTAAGTCAGATGTTCATCTGCTCGTCGTTGCGTTTGTAGTGTTCGGGGTCAAGATCGATCACACCGGGCTGGAAAGTGGCCAATGGTGCCGGTTTCGCGGTCTTCCACGCGCCGCGGGTGAAGTCGGGGAACCGCATCGGCACAGATCCCGCGTCGCAGCTTTTTTCGGAGAGTTCGCAGATCGCGCACCACGACGCGAGATCGTAGACATCGAAGTCGAGGGGGATGCCCGCCTGCAGGCAGTACGTCCACCTGAGTCCCATCATGAAGTCCATGCCTCCGTGGCCGCCGACGATGTCGGAGACCTCGCCCGCCGCCTTCCACATCGGGTGTTTGTACTTCTTGCGCATCTCCGCGTAAGTCTTCTCATCGAAGAACTCCTCCCACTTCGTCTCGGGCGCGCCATGGCCCTGAAAATAGAGCTTGTCCGGATAGCCGCACCAGATGCCGTTGGAACAGGTGATCGATTCGTAGCGGTAGCCGCGCTGGGGCGTCGCAACGTTGTGCCGGACCTGGATCGAACGTCCCATCGCCGTTCTGATGAGCGTCGTGTTGACGTCACCCATCTTCACCTTCATGCGGCCGAGTTCGCTGTCGGAACCATACTTCTCCTTCGCGTACTTCTCGTAGTTGTAGCTTTTCGAGGACAGCGAGACGAGGTAGTCGAGCCGGTCGCCGCGGTTTATATCCATCGCCTGGGCGATCGGACCGAACCCGTGGGTCGGATACTGGTTGCCGTCGTGCGCGGCGTTGTATTTGAGCCGCCAGTGATTCCAGTAGCCGTCCTGGAACTTGATCTTCGGATCGAACCCGTTGTAGCACCAGGCGCGAAGATCATGGTTGTACCCGCCTTCGCCGTGCAGGATCTCGCCAAGGATGCCCTGCTTGACGAGCGAAAGCCCGAACATCTCCGTCTCGCCGTAGCAGCAGTTCTCGAGCATCATGCAGGGACGGCGCATCTTCTCGGACGTCTCGACGAGCTCCCAGCAGTCGTCGACCGTCAGCGCGCTCGGCACCTCGACCAGGGTAACCTTTCCGGTGTGCAGGGCGTACAGGGCAATCGGCACGTGGAGCTGCCAGGGCGCGGTGATGTAGACAACGTCGATGCCGTCCCAGTCGCAAAGCCGCTTGTACTCTTCGCTCGATCCATAGAACTCCTTCGCCGCCGGCTTCTTCGCCTCCTCGACGAGGTACTTGTTCGAGATATCGAGGCGTTCCTTATAGAGATCGCAGATCGCCACGACTTCGGTGTTCGGGAGGCGGGAGATGTAGTTGACCGCATCCGTCCCGCGGAATCCGATGCCGACGATGCCGACGCGCACCTTATTGAGTGGCTTTTCATGAAAGCCCTGCATCGGCGCACCACTCGTGCCGGTCAGTTTGTTCCGTGCGCTCATGCAGCCGACCGCGGCGACCGCCACCCCCGCCCAGAGCGGACCTTTGAGAAAATTCCTGCGATTGGTATCCATTTGTCCTGCCTTTCGTTTAGAGTCAGAGATCCACGGTCTTCCACGCGAGAGGCCCGAGAACGCCCTTCGCCTTTCCGGCGGGGCAGTCAAGCGCATAGGCCTGACCTTCCCGTGACCAGTTCACGAGGAATGCGCGGCCCTTGCCGCCCGCATTACTCCATACGCTGTGGAAGACGGTCGGAAGCGCGGGCTGGATCGAGACGCCGTATTTGCCGGCCTTAGTGTATATACCGCGGCGCATGAACTTGACTTCTTTCTTCGCACAGTCAAGCTTGCCCGGGGCGAGCATCTCGCCGTCGTAGAGGTAATCGCGGTTTGCCCGGTAGAACTTCACAGTCTCAAGCATGAATCTGTACTCGGGCGCGTACTTCGCCTCGGTCATGTGGCTCATCCGAAGCGCGTGAACACTCGGCTGATTGCCCCAAACGACGGTGCGTGCGAACTCGACCGGGAACTGGTTCGGAAACATCGCATGCCAGTCCTTCTCGTCGGAAGGCTTCCATTTCTGATCGGTCGGCCAGTCTTTGTCCCACGGCGCAATGCCGTCAAGAAGGGAATATGTACCGAAGCAGGCAGCAGCACCGTGGTAGAGCGCGTTCCATACCGGCACGGCCTCAAATTCGGGAAGTGTGCCGAGGCCGCAGCGCTCATAGCTCGTGCCGAACAGAGAGATGAACGAATCGAATTCGCCGAGAAACGCCTCGCTCACCTCTTCGCTCGAGAGGGCCAGCGTCGGGCAAGCCTCGCGGATCTCGCCGAGGTAGCGGTAGTATTCACGCTGCGAGCCGAACCCGTCGCCGAGCGGATGTCTGTGTCGGCGGTTCCAGCACGGATTGCCGACGCAGCAGCTCACCTGATCGAGGTAGACGGCGTCAAGGCCCGCCCTGGCGATCTCTACGAGGTCACCGAGAAGGAGCTTCTGGAAGGCGATGCCCTCGCCGCACGTCAGCGACAGACGATGAGGTTCCTTCATATGCACGTTCCAGGGCGTGCCCTCGATCTTGCCGCTGTGGGCGACGACGGCACCCTCCTCGCCTCCCTCGACCCAGGACGGATCGTCCATGTCGCGGCTCGTGCCGTTGGTGTAGAGCATCGTGTAGATGCCCTTCTTCTTCAGGCGGGCAATCGTCTCGCCGAACTTCTCCGCGCCTTCGCGCGGCGGCCAGTACTGGGGATAACCGACGTCCTGCGGCCAGCGGTGCCACCAGTACCAGTCGAGCGCACAGGGTACGCCCGACTCGGCGGCGAACTTCTCAAGGGGTGGAGCCACCTGCTCGGAGGTGCCGCGGTTCCACGCCCACAGGCAGATCTCCCTGAGCCGACGGGCGTGCGGCGTATCCTTCCGGGTCAGGGCCTTCTTGTACCACTTCTGCTCGCGCGCCCAGGGCTTGTAGATCTGGGCGGCCTCGAACCAGCCCCCCTTGAACGGCGTGATGAAGCCGCCCCAGGGCAGATCGCTGCCGCGCGTCAGCGCCGGCACGGCCGGCATATCGATCCTTACGCCCAAGCGTGCCTTCGGATCGGCGAGACCAAGACGGCAGTAGGCGTAGGTCTTCTTGATCCGCGCTTCGGGATCGCGCGCGTCGATATACCAGCTGGTGGTCGCCTCGTCCAGGAGCGCGGTGAACTGAAATTCACGCGTCTGCCCTTCCGCACAGGGCTCACGCTCCCAGCCCCAGAACGGCCAGTCCGGACGGTGCACCATCCCCATGCCGTGCGAGTCTGACCTGAGAACGCCACTCGTCTCGGTACGCGGCACCACCACATCAGGAAACGAGACAGTTTCGACGAGAAGTTTGCCGCCCTCGAGGTTCCGCCAGCCGAATGCGTACGCCCAACCGCCGCTCTGCCGCGTGAACTTCGCCGTCGCCGTGAAATTATCGCCCAGTACCGGATGGCCTTTCCAAACCGCAGTCACGTCCGCACCGTTCGTCACCACCGTCAGGGCGTCCATCTCCTCGGCCGAGGTCTCCATGCCGGCGATCTTCATCATACCAAGATGCATCCGGAAGCCGATTTCAGCGTCGCCGAGCCGCACGAGATCCGCCGCGGTGAGCGAGCCTGCGCACAATGCGAACACAAGACCCAATGTTTCTGTCATTTTCCTCATTATTCCTTCATTCCTTTCCTTACCACTGTGCATCCGGATAGACCTTCTTCGCGGAGACGTCGAGCTTGATGCCGTCCACGTTCTCGACCTTCACGAAGACCACGCGGTCGACGGCCCCTTTCACCGTGCAGTTCTCGAGCCGCACGTTCCGGACGCCGCCCGAGACCTCGCAGCCGATGCAAAGCAGCACGTGGATGGTCCAGAACGGTGCGCCGCGTGTCGCGAATCCGTCGAGCCGAACGTTCCGGCAGCGGTTCAGCTGCACGAGCTGCGGACGTGTGCACGAGTTTTCGATGGCCGTGAGGTCGCGCTCCCGTACAGGCGTGTTTTTCTCGCCCCACTCGCGCAGGCATTTCGCCGCGGCGAGGCGGCCCGACAGCGCACCCATCCCTTAAGCTTGGGCGCAAGGATGCCGTGCCCAGTAATCGCCGCGGAAGTCGTCGGATAGTTCGTAGACTTGAAATCGGCCGCCGAAACGGCCATGACCGCCAGCGCGACCGAGGAAAACGCAATGCTTCTGATCATGACACCCTGTTCTCCCTCTTATTTCTTCGACTCTTCAAACCTGCTGTCTTCAGCGCAGGCGCGTTCGATGGCCGATTCGAGCATTCGGCGCCACTGGGCAACGTCGGCGTCGGTGAAGACGCGCTTCACGCCCGGACCGAACTCCCACACCTGGGTGCGCAGCGCCCCGCAGTAGAATTCGCCCATGTCCTTGCCGTTGATCTCGACACGGAAGAACGCCGGCGCCTTCTCCCAGAAGTTGAAGGCCGCGACGATGATCCGGCCGTCCTTCTCGTAGGCGACGTGCTGAAGCATCGGAAGGCGGATTGGCATGTCGTGTGTGTGCCGGCCCTGATCGGAATTGGGCTTGGCGAACTTCGCGGTTAGCTTGAGGACGACGCGAGAATCGATGCGCGTGCCGTCGAAGACGAAGTCCTCGTACTTCGCGGCCTTCGCCGCGCTTCGGGCGAATGCCGCCCACCAGCGCTGGTCGTAGCCCTTCGGGAAGTGATAAGCCGCGACGGCCTCCCATCCGTTGAAGAAGAAGCTGTCGAGGTTCATCTCGAATGCCTCGGGACGGATCAGCCAGTCGTTTCCCTGATAGCCGTGGGGATAGCCCATCAGCTTCGGGCGCTTTCCCGCGGGATAGTCGGCGTTCACCTGTGCGCGGACGTCCTTCGCCGCGACGAATGTTCTCAGGTTGCGCCATTTCGAATAGACGTAAGGTTTCTGCGACATCCAGATGGAATACGGTCCCCACGGGCTGATCCATTCGAAATCGCCCGCATAGTCGATCGGGGCGATGCCGGGTTCGTAGTTGTTGGTCCGCCGGGTCGAGCACATCGTGCACCAAGCGACGCCGGGGATGAGTCCCGTCAGCGCTCCGGGGCGGCACGCCTTGCGGACCTCCTCACCGAGGACGCGCATCATCTTGCCGTGCTCGACGCTCTGGAAGCGGATGAACGTCTGATGGTGCTTGCCGCCATAGGTCATCGCCGCGGGCCATCCCTTCATCTCATCCTCCGAGAGTTTCGCGAACGCGGCGAATTTCGCGCGGCACGTGTCGCAGAAACAGCCCCGACCGGAGTGCATGTAGGGCTCCCAGTTGCACCAGATGCCGTCATAGGCAGCGAACTCGTTCGCTATCTGCGGCACGAACGTCGTCCGAAAAAACTCCCGCCGCTCGTAGATCGCCGAGGGGCATGTTCCAGACTCGATGTACCGGATATGGTCGGGCGAAAGCCCCTTCACCGCCTCGGGACACGTCACGAAGCGGTCCGAGGCCGGACGCGTCTTCTTGTCGCCGACGCAATAGCCGTTGTAGAGCGTTGCGTGCGGCGTCGGCGAAACGACCCTCACGCCCGCTTCACGCATCGTCCTGACGTTCCGCTCGCGTTCGGCCTTGTCGCCGATCATCGACGGCTGCAGCGCATCGAGGCCGCATCCGACAGCGAACTCGGTCCATTCGCGGAGTCCCGCGCCCGACAGCGACGTGATGTAATGGCCGCCGAACTCGCAGCCCATGTGGAAGCGCCGCGGCCGGACAATCCGGGGGATCTCGGGGATGACAGTAAACGTGATCTTCGAGACGTTCGAGACGCGCTTGCCCTTCCATGAAACCCAGCCCTTCGCTTCCGGAAACCGCGTTTCGGCCTTGGCCGCGGTCTTCACGAGAAAGCCCGGGCGGCGCCACCAGTTGTAGTCTCCGAGGATCTTCCAGAGGCCCAGCCAGTAGTCGGGATGAGGCACGACGCGGTAATGCGTAAACGCACTCGCCGGTTCGTAGCCGGCGATTTCGCCATGGGCGACATCGACTAGCTTCACCTCCGAGGGGAACTCGAATTCGATGAGGAACGGTGTCTCGCCGCGGCTCCGCGCCGCACGGTTCTCCTTCTCCATTGCCTCCAACTCGGCGACTTCGTTGGTGTTACCCTTCAGGATGAAGCACAGAAGCGCCGGCTGGTTCTCGGAAAGCGCGAACGTGGAATCGAGCGAGGCGCCCGGCGACAGGCGGAAGCCGACCTTCTCGGTCATCGGCGCCTTCGCGCAGTCGCCTTCGCCGCCGACGCCGAAGCGCCGCGCGCTCGCCGCCTCGAAATCGATCTCGCTCCCGCCCGGAAGACCCGGCGGGCAGAAGAATCCGCTCCCGCACGATACCGATGCAACCATGAACAGGCACGACAAAAACATCATCATCATAGGAATACTTTCTTTTTCCGAATACATTCTACCATTATTCAACCATATCACACATCCCCCCGTTCAGGGGGTATCAGGCTCCAACAGTCATTTGTAGACGCCCAGCGGTCCCGTCGGTTTCTCGGCCTTGTTGTTTTGGGAAACAAGTCCCGAAAATCGTTAATTGAAGATGATGACGAGCCCGACCTGGAGCTTCTTCGCGCAGAGCGTCATCGTACCGTCGTCATTGGTGATGACCTTGCCCTTGATGCCTTCCGCAAAAACGACATCCCCGGTGATTTTCTTCGCCGTAAGGACGTCCGTCAGTCCCTCCTGCGCCGCCGTCTTCAGCGCGCCGGAGAGGTTGATCGCTCCGCCTTCGAAACGGAATTCGCCGACCGTCGTGCCAGGGGCCGCGAACGCAAGCGTGCCTGACTCGATCTTCAGAAGCGCCGTCTCGCCGATGATCGGATCGGCGAACGTGATCGTCCGCGCCTCAAGCGTATCGGGATCGGCTGCGCGGACGGTCAGTTCCGAATGCGCACCGAGTGCAAGCGCGCGGTCCGCAGCAGTACTCGTCGGCGCTGCGCCCGCCGCAGGACCGTACGTCCAGTCCGCATCCGCCGCAAGCGTCGCCCTTTCGAACTTGTCGAGGGCGATCACCGACATCGCCGCGGCATCGGCCGCTGACGCCGTCTCCCAGTTGCCGCCGAGAACGCATGTCAGCCCGTGCGCGAGATAGGCCTTGCCCGCTCCGCCGGAAACGGTGGCCGATGCCGCAATGTCGAGCCGCCCCGTGCCGGAGAACGTCTGCTCCGTCATGTTTGCAAGTGCGTGTATCGAAAGGCGCCCGTCGACGTGATGCGCGCGGGTCGGCGCATTGTTCAGCGTGAGTGTGCCGCCGTTGAAGCTCGCCCGGCCGCCGCCGGCGATGCGCAGCGCCGCATCCTCCGTCCACGTGGTGCCCTGAGCCGAAACGTCGAGCGAACCGCCGTCCAGCACCGCCAGCGCCGGATCGCGACCGCTCACCGCCTTGCCGATGCGAAGATCCGCGCAGGTCGTCGCACCGGACAGCCGGACGTCGCCGCAGATGGAGAGAAGATTGGGGACCGACAAGCGGTTCTTGAAGCCGACGAACGTCTTCTCATTGACGTAAACGAGGAATTTCGAGCCGGAGCCGGTGACTTCGTTTTCGATGACGACCGGCATCGGGCTCCAGTTCGCCACCGCGCAGGAGAGGACGTAGTCGCTGGACGACGCCAGCGTCATCGGTTCTCCGCTGAAGACGTAGGGTGAGGCCGGCTTCTTGCCGCTGGTGGTAACCGCCTCGCTGTAGCCGAACATCAAACCGCTGACCGTAAGGCCCTTGACATCATTGTTGATTGCGCACGTCGCGCTCTTGCCGAAATACACCATCGACCCGCTCGATGCCGGACTGGCCGTTCCGTTCTTCCAGTTCGCGGGATTGCTCCAGTTCGCATCCGCAGGCGACAGCAGCCAGGCGTTGTCATCGGCGAACTGCACGGGAGCCGTGGCATCCTCCAGATAAAGGAGTCCGCCGAGGCGCTTCACCTGCCATGTTCCGGTCACGCCCGTCAGTTCCACAGCCGGCAACGGATCGGCATCGTCCGCCGTATCGCACGAATAGACAGCGTAGCAGTTTCCAGCGATAAGCCCGCCGACCGCCACCGAGAGCTTGCCACCAGCGCCGAGCGTCGGAAGCTTGGCCGACTCGAGAACCGGCTTCCCTGGAGTCAAGGTGACGGTCGACCCCGCTCCTAGGGAAAATGCGTCGGAAATGATCGGCACATAGGTCATGTCCGTAAAGACCAGCTTCGTACCCGCGGCGAGGGAAACCGATTCAAGCGGGTCTGGCGTCCTGAGTCCTTTGAGCGTCGTCGTTCCCGCGCCTTTGACGGTCAGCGACGCATGCGGCTTCAACGTCACCGGATTCAGCGCGATCGAGCGCGCCGTCGTATCGTCGAATGCATCCGTCGTGTTGAAGACCGCGTCTCCGTACACGTTGATCGCCGCCGGCGTGACATTCATGCTCATGTCGCCGCCCCATGCGCCGAACTCCACGCCGTTGCGGAAGTTGACGGTCGCCTTGCCGTTTGAATAGAACAGCCCCTTGAGCGCGAAACGGGCAAGATCGAAGTCAACCGTCCCGCCGGTGTCGTTGATCGGGTAGAACCATTGCGCGTAGTAGGAGCCCCGGCCGTAGAAAACGCAGTCGACCGTCGTGCAGAGCGCGGCATTGCTCTTGTTCGTGAGGAAAAGCGTCCCCCCGAATTCGGCGTCGATCCTACCCGAGGGATCGGTCATCTTCCAAGCGCTGGCACCGCCGAGACCTCGGTCGTCGAAGATCACGCCGCTCCGGGGCATCAGAGACGCGTTGTTCACGGGGTCTATCGTGCTCTTCACAATCCGTCCGCCGCAGAAGTCGAAGTTGTTATTGGCCATCATCGTTGCCAAACACGAGTCGTTGCCGGCGGAGACGAGGTTATAGATGCCGCCGCTGACTCGCAGGGTGGCGTTTGTGGCATTCAACGAAAATGGGTAGAAACTCGCGATTCCGCCATTCTGGTGGAAGAAGGAGTTGGACTGGAGGCGATACCAGCCACCGGGGGAAAATTCGCCGCTTTTGATTTCAATGACGGTGCGGGGATGCTGGATGAACGTCTGCTTGTTCGAGTGCCGGTAGGTGACGCCGTCGATGATCAGGTGACGCGGCTCGCAGACGATGCCATCGGAGGACGTGATCGAACCCGTGCCGGTCAGCGTAATCGGCACCGGATCAGGATCGATGGTGCCGTAATAGAGTATCAGGGAGCCGATCGTCTCGTCGGTATCGACCGTCACCGTCACGGGGCCGGCGTAATTTACCGAAAAGCGCGCGGCCTCATCCGTAGTCGGCTTATGTCCAAGCGACCAATTGTCGCCGTCGGCCCAACGTCCGCTCAACGACCCGTTCCAGTCGTTGTCGGTCAACGCCAAAGCCTGCCCAACGGCCAGTATAACCGCCGTAGTTATAAACAATCTCAAGGTTTTCATCGTTTTCATCCTCCTTATTTCACTAGTGCCAACACGCCCTGGTTGTACCCGAGATCCGCACGGATGTCGATCATCCGGCGGAACGTCTCCGCCGTCGGCACCTTTCCGTGCGCGGCGGGATATTCATACGCGACGACGAATTCCGGTTCCGCCGCGAAAACGCTAACCGCAAAGATCAATGCGAATGCGGTTGTAATAGTTTTTTTCATTAAGAAATTCCTTTTTTTACCTGAGTTGATTTTTCTTCTGCAATTTCTGAACCGTGTAGGCGGCGGGGGAGGTTGTCTTGCGGCGGGCCTCCGTCCAGCCCTTCATCTCTTCCATGGATTCGAATAGCGCGACACAGGCGGTCTCGTAGTCCACACCTGCCAGCTCGACCACCAGGCGGGTACTGCGGTCGATCAGCTTTTTGTTTGACGCATCGACATGCGCCATCCAGTTGCTGTTCAGCCGCCCCATCTTGCCCATGGTTGCCGTGGAGACATTGTTCAGCGCCAGTTTCACGGCCAGATGCGAAAAGAGATCCAGGGGGGTGTCCGGGATGTCGACAGCCACGTTGATCAGGGTGTCGTCCCAACCGACGGGCGTCTGGCGTCCGATGACCAGCGCCGAGCGCGCGTCAAATTTTTCCGAAGCGGCCCTATACGCGCCGCGCCAGGCGGAGGGCGTGTTCTTGCTCAACAGCAGTGCTTCCTCACCGAGCAGCACGGCCATGGCGGCGTTAGGTCTGACTTCAATTCGTGAGGGATCCGGCTCTTTTCCAATAATGAATTTATAGAGTGCCGCGCTGCCGATTTGCGGCGGCTTGGCCCGCATGTTTTCAGGGGCCCCCAGTTTGGTGTAGGTCTCCGATATCCACTCCAAACAATTGGGTTCGTGCTCCAGCACCCGCAGCCAAGCTTCCGGTGTAGCGCGCAGCGGGTCTTTAACAAAAGCCCACGGCGCGGGCGACTGTGTGTCGTCGTAACTGCGGAAAGGCGGGATCTTGAAGGTAGGCGAACGCTCGGTGGTGTCGGTGAAGATGTCCAAGAGGTATCCATCCGCGAAGTAGGTGATGCGTCCGCCACGCGCATACATACCTTCCTCATAATCCGCCAGCTGTGCCAGCGCGACCACGTTTTCGGTGTTGCGGATCTGACCCAGCAGTGTTTCAAACTGCGCAAGGGTCTTTTCTGGCGAATGCGCAGGCATAGAGGCCTGCCCGTACAGGTTGAGCGCAGCCAGTTTTTCTGGTGCGAGCTTGGCGCTCAGATGGTCGATCATACCCGCCTCGAAGGCCGCGCCTGCGACCAGCAGCTCAATGGTGGTGGCCTGCATGCGCGTGGAGCCTGCCACGGCCATCGGTCCAGTGCAGAGGACAAGCGTGGTGACAGCTTCGTTTCTAATTACCCGTCGACAGCGCTCCAGCTTTTCGGCCAGCAGGGCGGCCGGGTTGTTAAACAGGAAGAAAACCCGCGCCTTGGCATCCACGCCGCGCAGGACCGTGCCTATGACAGAGGAGGTCTCGCCGCCTTCGGAGATCGCCACCACCACATCACCTTCAGAGATGCCAGCTTCTTCCATCTGGTGATAGCCAAAGGTGATATAGTCTTCGAACATTTCCACTGATTTGACGAGCGCATAATCGCCGCCGGTCATGACCGCATGGGTGCGTTCTGCCATGTTGCCGCACACTGCCTTAAACTCAGGATGCTTCTCGAACGTTTCGCGCCAGAAGCGGCGGTTGGCCGCGTCCAGCAGGATCGCCAGGCGGCCGGTTGAGCCACAGCCGGTAAAATAGATTTTTTTGTTATTATCCAATGCGGTCTTAATGGCGAAACGCAACTTGGCGAACTCGGGCGAAGCTATAACCTGTTTCATTACCGGTGGAATGTCGTCATCCACACTCAGCAACATACGGATGCCTTTGGCGGTGTCGGCCTGCAAGGCTTGCGAGAGACCACGCGTTTTGGGGTGTGACTGCTCGGTCGGAAGATAACCGAGGTGAAATTGGGTTTCGTTGCGGATGAAATCCAGTGCCTGTTGGCGCGGCGTCTGTGCGGGCTGCAGTGCCCAAGCTGCGGACCCGGCCAAAAGGACAATTCCTACAAGGCCGCAAACCGGTTTAAAAAGAAAACCCTTCAATCTCATCCTATCTCTCCCTTATGCATGTGCTCGGATACGAACAAAACACACTTTGCCTGATTTATTTAAAGTATAAACGTTCAGACATTAAATGAACAGGTACGATTGCGCACAAAATTATCCGGCATTTTACGCAATCCGCCTTGTCAAAAAATTGTGATTCCCTTATACTTCAATACACACAGACCCTAAGGAAGAACCATGCCGAAGATTTTCACACAGACACCGCGTGTAGTTGTAATTTTGGAGACTTGCGTACAGCCGGATCGCGAGAAACTCGACGGCATCTTCAAGTATGTGCGTTTTTACGGACCATGGCACCTGCACATCATCCAGAACCGAGTCGGCGAGCAGCGCATTGAGCACTTTGAGACGTGGCATGCCAACGGGGTCATCGTGGGACAGTCGATGCTCGATATGGAGGAAGCTCTGGCTCAAACCAGGCTGCCGCTTGTGCTGATCGACCCGCTGTCACGACATCTGGTGCCGACTTCCCCCTTTTCCCGGTGTTCTTATGTCCAGAATGATTCCGTCAGTGTAGGGGTGGCGGCGGCGGACTATTTTTTAAAACAGGGTTTCAAACAGTTCGCCTATGTCGGTGAATCGTTGGACCGCCCGTGGTCACGCGGGCGGGGCCAAGGATTTATCGGCAGGTTACGCGAGGCTGGATTCTCTTGCCAAACCTATGCGCCGCTAACCGCTGGCGAGATCAGCGATTGGGCACTGGAACAGTTGAATCTTACCCATTGGCTGAGTGCATTACCCAAGCCTGTGGCACTGTTCGCCGCAATGGACATCCGCGCTCGGCAAGTGCTTGACACTTGTCTCATCAGCGGCATCAAAGTGCCCGAAGATGTGGCTATTCTGGGGGTGGACAATGACGATCAGCTCTGCTTGGGCAGTTTTCCAACCCTGTCCAGCATTGAGTGCGACATGGGGTGGTGTGGGTTTATGGCTGCTCAATTGTTGGATGAGCAGATGCGCGGCAAACGGAAACGCAAAACCGTTTTGATCTACGGCGTGAAGAAAATCGCGGAGCGCCAATCGACGCATTTCGTACAGCCCGTGCAGGACCAGCTTGTCGCCCGTGCGATCGAGTTCATCCGCCTCAACGCATGCGAGGGAATCGGCGTGAGCGATGTCGTTGCATACCTGAAAGTCTCGCGCCGCCTGGCTGAACTGCGCTTCAGAAAAACCTGTGGGCGTTCCCTTCTGGATGAGATCCAGGCGGTGCGCCTCGAGCGCGTCAAACGGCTGCTGAAGGAAACCGACTTCCCGATCCGAGAGGTAACGGACCGCAGTGGCTATCAGACCGACGATCATTTGCGCCGCATTTTCAAGAGGCATTTCGGCATAACGATGCGCGAGTTCCGTCAGCAACGGTTAAAGAAGATCAGAGAGCTTCATTAATTGTCACTATTTAGGTTAGGTGGTTCTCGCCTACAAACTTGGCGCACGCATATCATCAATCGCTCTTACGTAGCCACCCCTACCCGTTCCAACAGAAAAAGGGTGAAGTTCACACTTCACCCCTCTCTTTTCAACTGCAACACGGGCTTTACCCGTTGAGTCTTTATTTACCCGGCACTGGTGCGACATTCTCAGGAGGCAGAGACACATCGCCATCCTTCTCAAAGTCAGCCGCTGAAGGAACACAATTCTGATTGTAATAATCCGGATCAGTATCCTTGGGAGCCAGGAACTTGGACATCAGCACCGTCTGTCCGGTGTAAGCGGCGATGCGACCGATGATCGCTGTGGCGCAGGAGAGTGCCACCTGCTCGCCTTCGTTAAGCACATCACCGCTCACAATGCTCTTGAGCATATCTTCATGCTCATGCACTAAAGGATTGTCCGCGTGCCCGCAATCTTCCAACGCCAACTCTGTGCCGTCCAGCAGCTTGACAACTTTGGCGCCGGCTACAAACTCGCAGTTATGGGTGCGGAAATGCTCACCAACAAGGTTCGACGTGCCGGAGATCTGGCGGCACATGCTGTGAATATTCACGCCGTCACCATAATCGAAGTCAACGCTGAAACAATCATACTGATTGCCGGAACGGCGGCGATGGCGAGCACCGATCGCGGTGGCCTTAACAGGGATACGCCCCAGAAACCAGTTCACCACGTCGAGCTGATGCACATGCTGCTCAACAATGTGATCACCGGACATCTCAGTCCAGTTCACCCAGTTGTTGGCCAGATAACCGGCGTTGGTGTCATCCGGTCGGCGGTCACGCACCCACAGGGCGTTCTGGTTCCAATAAACTGCACCACCGGCGATCTGCCCGATCTTGCCGGAGGCAAGCAACTTGGCTTTCTGCAGATAAACGCCCTGATGACGGCGCTGGGTTCCAACCACAACCGCCAACTTTTTAGCTTTGGCCGCAGCGGCGGCAGCAATGAACTGACGCACACCAGCGCCATCAACAGCCACCGGCTTTTCAGCGAACACATTTTTTCCGGCCTTCACAGCGGCTTCAAAGTGTTGCGGACGAAAACAAGGAGGAGTGGCCAGAATTACAATATCACAATCGCTCGCCAACACCTGGTGGTAACCCTTGGCCCCGCCAAAAGCCATATTCTCCGGGCAGCCATAGCTGACAGCGGCCTTCTTCGCCTTGTCTTCAAAGAAATCAGCAACTGCGACGACCTTAATGCTATGCCCTAAATTTTTGGCGGCCTCCATCAAATTTTTGGTCGCGCCATTACCGCGCCCACCAGCTCCGACCAGACCCACCTTGAACTCACGGGCCGAACCCTGCGCACTGACAATTGACGGCGCAACGGCCGCCATAGCTGAAAAAACAGCCGATTTTTTTATAAATGAACGACGATTCATTATGCTTATTCTCCTTGCTTTTTGTATCCTTTAGCCGCTTAGGCGACTAGAAAGAATAATTAATTGTTCTTTCTAAAAAGTTTCCTATCGACCTTATTTCAGTTTGTTTCACAATAATCCACCGCATAGCGGCGGATATACTATGCTGCTCAGTATGTCCGCCGACTTGTCCCGCCATAGCAGAAAACGACGGCGGATACCCAGTGGACGATACTCATCTTTTGCTGCCATTTTGTCGCAGTTAGCCCATCGTTTTTTCGCTGCGCAGCCGCGCTGCCCGCTAAATTCTGACTTCTGAATTCTGAATTCTGAATTCTGAGGCTCCGCATTGCTATTCCCTCAAGCCATGGCCCACTGCTCTTGGAGCAATTTAACCATATTACGTATCAGCCGGATGCGCTCCTCCTCTGGGAGCCCCTTCTTAGGATCAGCGGGATTCTTCGGCCAGCCACCCTCAAAGCTGACTGCCCCCTGATAGCCAAGCAACTTCAAGCCCTTGAACCCATCCACATAGTTGTCCGCCTCGGCGTGAACGCCAGGGATGATCCGCTCCTTCAAACCCGCAATATGCACATGTGTGAGCAGTTTGCCAGCACTGATAAACGCACCCATAAAGCTGGTCTCCTCCAATTGCATATGCCAAAAATCGCCCATCACCGTACACCCCGGACCAGTATCGCGCGCAATTGCAGCGCCATCGGCCACCTGGCGCAGGAAGGGCGTCTCATTGCGACGCAGCGGCTCGAGCACAATGGATGTGCCATGCCTGTGCGCATGCTCTGCCAGGCGGCGACCGGTATTCTCGACAAAATCCTTACGCAACTCCTTGCCGCTCAAGCGGCCAGGCTCACTCAGCTTGCCGCGTGCGGGACAGATAATCAGTCCCACCGATTTCATGGTCCCGAGTGCCTCGATAACGGGCAGGAATTTCCGCACCTCGGCCTCGCGCTTCTCGAACTCAGCATACGAGAAGTCGCTCGGTCCGCAGGCAGTCGCAAGAAAAAGCTTACGCCCCTTCATGGCCTGAATCATCGCCTCACAATTCTGAACCGGCCAATTTCCAGAGGGAATCTCCACCGCACTGAACCCATTCGCCTCCAAAAAATCCAGTTTCTGCTGCATTTCACTACCGGGAATACCGCCCCACTGCAAGCAGAGGTTAAGCTTGGCCGGCTGCTCTGGGGCTTTTAATTTAGGCATCCAGCTCGCCGCTGCGTGCGCCACCCCGCTGCCGCACAGTGTTGTGACTCCCGCCACTGCTGATCCTTTTAAAAACATTCGTCTTTTCATTGGAATCTCCCGATATTTCTTTACTATACTTAACTATGTTTGCCCCAATAGCTCACAAAAGATTATATGAGTTGGTAGTATAGCGACTAATACAAGTGAGCAACAACGATAATATAACAGCGGGCGGATGTCAAGTGGATGCGGGTGCTTTTCAGCAATTCTCTCAACTCCTGTCGCAAAAACAAGAAGTTAAGACAGCTTGTTCTTTGCAAAAAGTTGTCTGTCGAACGTTTATCGGGGTTTAGTGTAGTAGTCGCTCTACTTGTCGGGCATAGTTCCGCTTGCGGGACGATGCCTGATGAGCGACACAGAGGTTGGTGTAGTAGTCGCTCTATGAGCGACGTATGCCGCTCATAGAGCGGCTACTACATTCAATGTTGGCCGACGATAGCGGATTACGATTAAAAACTCTCGCCCTTAAAAATCGTCGACCAGCATCGTCGTACAGCATCGTCAACCAAAGGCGAAGCCGGACCAACCTGCGTAACCTGATCATTCGCATACCACCAGGCTGCCATTGTTTGATTAGGATTAAAATTGTGATTAGGAACCCTAAACGCCTACAGCCTAAAAACCTAAACTCCTGCGCTGCTATTCCGCACAGCGGAATCATATAATTCGGCGCAGCCGAATTATTTTCAGTATCTTACCACTGCCATGGGCTGCCCTTTGGCGACCGGGTCGCCATGCTTTAAAAGAAAACTGACAATCGTGAGCGGCTTATCCGCTTTGATCTGGTTAAAAAGCTTCATCGCCTCAACCACACAAATAGGATCGCCCGCCTTTACTTTGCCGCCCTCTTTAGCCAGCTCCGGCTCACCAGGCGAGCCGGAACGGTAGAAAGTGCCATTCAACGGCGCGTTGATCGTGGTTCCGCTGATTGCTGGCGGCGGCTCCTTTTTAGCAGGCGCCGCGACAACAGGAACAATTACCGGCGCAGTGGCTGTACTCAGCGATATCGGTACACCCACGCCACCGCTGACAACCCCCAGATAACCCGCTAACGAGGCCACTAGCTTACCGATCTCAAGATATTTATGATCATCCTCGGCTATGGGCGCAGGCGCGGCCGGCACCAACGCGACCGGCGCCTCAGCCTCCTGCTCCTCAAGGTCAGCGGGAATGGCATCGCGTTCACCCTCAGGTTGGTTGCGCCATTTAAAATACCCAATGGCTACCTCCGGGAAGATGCAGTAGGAGAGGATGTCCTCCTCCTTTTGGATCAGCTTGGGATCCAGCGCGGCTGCGGCATCAGCCAACCCGGGCTTCAACAGATCAGCAGGGCGGCAGGTCACAGGCTTTTCGTCTTTTAAAATTTGCTTCATCAACTTGGCATCGATCTTAGCTGGTGAGCGGCCGTAGAGACCCTGAACATAGTTGCGCGTCTCCTGGGTGACCATCTCGTAACGCTTGCCGGAGAGCACATTCAGCACTGCCTGAACACCGACAATCTGACTGGTAGGTGTGACCAGCGGAGGATATCCCAGATCCTTGCGGGTGCGCGGCAGCTCTTCCAGCACCTCAGGCAGGCGGTCCAAGGCCCCTTGCTGCTGAAGTTGCGAACGCAGGTTCGAGATCATGCCGCCGGGGATATGGTGCTGCAGCACACCGGCATCTATCAGCTCAATCGGGCCTGCTTTCGGTTCACGCTTACGCTTGAGATCTTTGAAGTAGTTGTTGACGCGGGCAAGGCGTTTATGGTCCATGCCAGTGTCATACCCCTCGCTCTCAAAGATGGCGACCATGGTCTCGCATGGAGGCTGTGATGAATAGCCAGCCATTGTGGAAACAGCGGTATCAACCGTACCGCACCCGGCCTTAACCGCAGAGAGATACATCGCAGGTGCCATGCCGCTGGTCATATGCGAGTGAAGCTGAACCGGGACCCGGAGTGCTTTTGTCAGTGCTCTAACCAGAGTGTCGGCAGCTCCCGGTGTCAGAATGCCAGCCATGTCCTTGATGCAGATGGTGTCAACACCCATGGACTCCTGCTCTTTGGCAAGCTCGACAAATTTTTCCACGGTGTGTACAGGGCTGAAGGTGTAGCTGATAGTACCTTGGGCATGGCCGCCGTATTTCTTGACACATTTGATGGCTTGCTCCAGATTGCGGGAGTCATTCAGAGCGTCAAAGATACGGAATATATCCATGCCGTTCTCACAGGCCAGGGCGATAAAGCGCTCTACCACATCATCCGGATAGTGCTTGTAACCAAGAATATTCTGACCTCGCAGCAGCATCTGCAGCGGTGTGCGCTTGCAGACAGCCTTGACTAAACGCAGACGCTCCCAGGGGTTTTCACGCAGAAAGCGCAGGCAGACATCAAAGGTCGCCCCGCCCCAGCACTCCAATGAGTAGTAACCCGCCTGGTCAACATCCTCGGCAATGGCCAAGATATCGTCGGTACGCAGGCGCGTGGCCCACAGCGATTGATGCGCGTCCCGCAGGGTTGTGTCGGTAATGCGTACTCTTGGCTTACTCGAAACCTCGGCACACTCGGCTGTGTTTGTTGGTGCTTTCTTTTTCATAAGTTTTTACTCATTTATCCTAATTATAAACAAAAGTCCTCGTTATTATGACAATTTTTCGGAAAATGTCACGTGTAAAGTGTCAAAATCACTATCTCAAAGCAGAGCAGAGGGAGAGAGGACAACCTGTAATCCCGATGAGAGATTTAGCAAAAGATCTCTCATCGGGAGATTTATGAATTAACCTAGACGGAGTTTCAACGCATCCAGCTGTTCTTTCATGCGTTTGGGGAGTCTATCCCCAAACTGAGCAAGGTATGCCTCAGCATCAGCAAGGGTTGACTTGAAGAGCTGGGTATCAACCTTCATTAACTCATCCCAGTCTTTTGCCGGTATGTCCAAACCGTCGAGGGTGATGTCGCCTTCCAACGGCATAAGACCAATCGGAGTCTCTCTGGCCCCCACCTTGCCGTCAATACGCTCGCACATCCACTTCAGAACACGAGAGTTCTCGCCAATGAAAGGAGTCATGGCAAACGGATCAAAGCGAATCGGTAATTTCAATCCCAATTTTTGCAATCGGAGAACCGATCGGTCCCATGGAGAAGGGAATGATGTACATCGTACGCCCCTTCATGCAGTAGGCATACAATTGGCGCATAATGGTTTTCAGTTCAACCGGATCAATCCAGTTATTCATCGGACCGGCATCCTCCGGCTTGATAGACGCGATATAGGTGCGGTTTTCAACACGCGCCACATCAGAAGGGTCCGAATTAAAAGCATAGCTGTTCGGTCGTATTTTTTCGTTCAGCTTAATGGCCATTCCGCTTTTAACCATTTCGCCCATCAGCCGATCATATTCCGCCTTCGACCCATCGCACCAGACCACCTGATCGGGGGTACACATGGCTTGCACTTCTGCTACCCAGTTCAGCAGCTTTTTATTCTTTGTTTTACTCATTTTTCTCCTTTTTAAAAGCGTTTTCGTGTTTCAGGAATGTCGCTTTGTTGTAATAAACCAAATTTTTTACTTCATAATTATGATTGCGCTGTCTTTCACTGACCGAGAACCCATGACTCACGCTGCAGTTCCTCGTCCGCCGAATTCACTTTGGCAGCCATCGAGACCCTAAAGAGTTTCAGCTTTTCATACAATTCGACATTATGTACTGCCAATATCGAAACAGCCAGCAAACCGGCATTACGGGCACCTGACTTTCCAATTGCGATTGTGCCGACAGGAATTCCCGGCGGCATCTGAACTGTTGAAAGTAATGAATCCAGCCCGCCTAAATCCGATGTCTCCATTGGCACGCCAATCACAGGAATACATGTAAGCGATGCTACCACCCCCGCCAGATGAGCAGATTTACCGGCACCCGCGACCATCACACGTATTCCCTTTTCGTATGCGCCACTCACGAATTCATGGACGCGCTCAGGCGTGCGGTGGGCCGACATAACATGCGCTTCAAACGGTATGCCAAATTCCGTCAGAGCTTTCGCTGTTTCTGCCATAACTTCTTTGTCTGATAAGCTGCCCATCAATATGGCAACTACCGGTTTTTTATCCATATTTGCATCCTTTTTTATAGTCGTTTAAGCGACCATTAATTTTTCTTTCCCAAAAAACTGCCTATCGGGCTGTATCTAACGTAGGTCCGGTTTCCAACCGGACATGTCCGATTGGAAATCGGACCTACATTGCTGACGCGCCAAAGGCGCGAGCTCTCCACTCGCACACTCCCGCGTGCACGCACTTCCCAACTCCGCGCCTTGCGTGGACCTAGATCCTCCCATACACCCGATCTGACCTGCGAAAAAAGAGCGTTGCAATTAAACCCGAAAAAGAGAGCAAGCCAATACTCAGATAAAGTGCCGCTTTGTAGGATTCAGTATAGCCATGCAAATATCCACCCAGCCCAGGCCCTATAATACCTGCTAATCCAGATGCCAGAAAACAGATCGGGTAAAGCGTAGGAAAAGAAGCATCACCATAGAAATGTGAAACAGTTGCTGCGTAAACAACAAAATTAGAGCCAAAGCCAAAACCAAGCAGAGCAACCGTAAAAAACAGATACCAGTTTGAAAACGGCATCAAAAGAAACACACAAAAGAGGGTCATGCAACCCAAAGAGCGCAGGATGCTCTTGTAACCAAGATGATCAAAAAGAGAGCTGGGTCAGTGCCGTAGAAAAGCTTTTCATCTCCTGTGGTGACGCCGTCTCCATCTGAGTCTTGCGGGGCGAAGCAGTGGTAGAAGCGGCGCGGGGCTGCGGTGGAGTCTGTCCCGAGATAGCGGTTGGTGGTGAGATCGATTGTTACAATCGCCGCTGAACTCCAGAGTCCGGTGGTGAGGTTGTCGCAGGTGTAATACCTCAAGCCGATTGGTGGGCAGACCGCTCTCCGGCCAGCCGATGGTCAGGTTGACGGTGCTGCTGGTCTGCGGCTCAACAGCGGTGAACATCAGATTTGTGGGCGATTGTGTAACGCATACAGATTCGGGCAGGGTCGAATATTTCGACGAGCTACGCCTGATAAGCGATAGGATAGAGCACCAGATTCGGATAGATTTTATAACAACCCATACAGGAAGTTAGTGTAGTAGCCGCTCTATGAGCGGCAATGCATTTTTTACGGCAAGAAAACGGCGGGTAGAAAAACAGAGGGGTAGAAAAATCTGTTGCAGCGCTTTTTTGGCCCGTCTACGCCAAAGGCTACGCCGTAGCACAGCAGGATAAGGCTGCTCTACTTCATTATCACTTTCAATTACACTTAAAGGCATTTCTCCAAACGCACAGCGTTTGTTACTAAAGCAGTGGGCTTCTAACCATGAACTTATCAATGAGTACGCATAGCCTTCGTGTATTGAATAGCCTCATTTGGTTGCGGCGGAAAGCTGCTTTAGTGCTTCAGAGAATATACGCCGAGCGGCCCCAGTCATAGTTATCGCGCTTAAGTGTTTCAGCATCCGGCATGGGATAGAAAATAATTCCGGAAGAGTCAGCTGCATAAATGCCTGTGGCTATTGTCTGGTAGGTGAACTTTCCGCAGAAAGAGCGGTCAACGGTCTTGGTTGGTTTATCTCCGCTGAGTGCCACCTGACCAAGGCAGTCATGGATATGGTCAAGCTCCATTTTGGAGACGGTTCCCACATTGCCGCTGTCACGCAAGTTGTTCTGTTCCAGAATCCTGATATCCGCAAACATGATGGCGGGCAGCTGAATTTTGTGGGTGTCGTCCACAAGATACTTTGCAAAGTCGCCAGGAGCGAGACGGCTGGCAACAAGGGGTGTTATTGGACAAAGTTCTTTGTAAAGAGCGCACCCCTTCCAATCTTCTGTGGCAACGTACTCTGCTTTCGTCAACTCAAGGGTGCGTCCATCCTGTGTAGTGAGAAACAGAGATTTCATATATTGCAATGGAATATGCTCAAGTACGCGGTAGATCGACAAATAGGAGGTACACTTGGGATCTCCGTTGGGATGGGAAACACATTTTTCCTTGGCAAACTCCCAATCAAAGTAATCACCAAATCCACCTTCCACCTCGGCGAAGATCAGCTGCTCTGCGGAGCCCTTGCGATAGCCGACAGCCATATAGCATCCAAACGCCTCCGGGGTTAGCTGTGATGCGATTAAGGCCTCAACCGGAGAAACTGTCAGGTAGTAGTGAATCATGTGTAACCTCCATTTTTTAATTAATTAAAAAGATATGCGAAAAGATTATGTTTGCTGAAAACAGAGACTGCGATCAGCGAGACAACCGCCATAATTTTAATCAGAATATCCAGCGAGGGGCCGACCGTGTCTTTAAGCGGATCGCCGACAGTATCGCCCACCACGGCGGCTTTATGGGCATCAGAGCCGCGTCCACCGTAGTGACCGCTCTCAACATATTTTTTCGCATTATCCCATGCCCCGCCGGAGTTGGCAGTGAAGAGCGCCAGCATGATGGCGGATATTGTGGCGCCAATCAGCAACCCGCCGACAAAGTTAGGGCCGAAGATAAAGCCCGCAACCAGGGGCGAGAGCACTGCGATCATGGCGGGTATTTTCATCTCCTTTAAAGCGCCGACAGAGGAGATTGTAACGCAGGTACGATAATCCGGTTTACTGGTGCCCGCCATGATGCCGGGGTCTGCTTTGAACTGACGGCGCACCTCCTGCACCATCTTGCGGGCTGCTTTGGCAACCGCCTGTATCAATATGCCGGAGAAAAGATAGGGCAGGGCGCCGCCGACAAAAGCTCCGACCAGCGTCATGGGGTTAACCATATTGAGCACAAGATCAAAGCCCCCCTCTGCCTCAGCCCCCTTCTGAGCGTAGAGGAACGAGACAAAGAGCGAGAGTGTTGCCAGAGCCGCGGAGCCAATGGCAAAGCCCTTACCAATGGCGGCGGTGGTGTTGCCAACAGCATCAAGTTGGTCAGTGATATCGCGCACGACTGGATCAAGTTTGGCCATCTCACTGATGCCGCCGGCATTATCAGCAATCGGCCCGTAGGTATCAACTGAAACCGTCACTGTAACAAACGAGAGCATTCCTATGGCTGCCATGGCCACGCCATAGAGACCAGCCGTTAAGTGTGCCGCGATAATGCATGCACCCAACAATGCAACCGGTAGGAATACAGAGAGCATTCCAGCTGAGAGGCCCTGTGTGATGGTCAGTGCCGCGCCTTCGAGTGACGCTGCCGCGATATCCTGGGTTGGCTTGTAATCATAGCTGGTAAAATACTCCGCAATGTTGCCGATAAAGATCCCTCCGATAATGCCGAAAACCGCACTAAGCCAGGGTGAGAGTACCCCAAAACGAAAACCGATATTGGCAACGCTCTCGCCGCCGAACATATACCATGAGACCACACCAGCCAAAACCAAGGTCAACCCGGCACCGGCAAAGGTCGTCAGATTAAGCTCTCGGTGCGGATTATTCGAGGCCCTACGCACCATCATCCACAGAATCGCCAAGATTGAAGAACACAAGCCAACCGCGGCAAAAGCCAGCGGAAAGGCGACCAGCTTCTGCACCAAACTGTTGCTAATCTCGCCAGCGGTTCCATGCGAGGAGTAGGCGGTATAAATGGCCAGCACCACTGCTGAGATCAAGGCACCCACAAAGCTCTCAAGCAGATCAGAGCCAAGCCCAGCCACATCACCCACATTATCGCCCACGTTATCAGCAATCGTCGCGGGGTTGCGCGGATCATCCTCGGGAATGCCCGCCTCGGTTTTACCCACAAGGTCAGCACCCATATCAGCCGCCTTGGTGTAGATGCCGCCACCCACGCGGTTGAACATCGCGATAATGGAACATCCGAGCGCATAGCTGGAGACCGTCATTGTAAAAGGGATATCGCTGATGCCAAGCCAGTTTGTGTGAAACCCCAGATTCGCCGGGTCTAGCTGACCGAGCAGCTTTCCAAAGACAAGATAGATGATACCGAGACCCAGCAGTGCAAAGCCGCCAACGCAGAGACCCATCACACTGCCCCCTTGAAAGGCGACCTTCAGTGTTTTACCGATATCTTTAGTTAAGCGGGCGGTATTAGAGACGCGCACATTGGCAATCACGGCGGTTTTCATCCCCACCCACCCCGCGCTGGCACTTAAAAAAGCACCCAAAGCATAGGCCACCGCCGCCGACCAGGAGACAAAAACGAGCAGCAAAGCTATCACCACCAGCGAGACCCAGAAGATAATCCGGTATTCAAGCTTGATAAAGGCATCGGCTCCCTCCTGGATGGCTGCGGCAATCTCCCTCATCAGCGGCGTTCCGGCATCAATTTTTTTGACACCATAATGATTAAAGGCTGCAAGGCCAACAGCGGCAAGAGCCGCAATAAGTATTACCACTATCATATTTTTATTCCTGAAATGTCATCTTCGTGAAAATTAAAAATTGATTTAGAATAGCTGAAAAATGAGGTTTCGCCAAGTGCAAACTTGATTTAAGAGCAAATTTTCCCTTCACTCCATTTTGGATGAAATATGTACAATGACGCTGGATGCTCCCAGATTTTTAAACCCCAGTGCGAGCAACGCTTTTTCGAGGATGTTATCGCTCTTGCATACGAGTGATTCCACCTTGAAGTTTTCCTTGTGGCAGAGGTCAGTAAAATCTTTCAGTGTGAACAAGTGGATGTTGGGAGTGTCGTACCACTCATAGGGGATCTGCTCGTCTTTCGGCATGCGCCCATGAAAGAGCAGGCTGGTGCGGACACCCAATGCCCCGAAGTTAGGAAATGTGACAACCGCCTGATTCGCCACCCGCAGAATCTGCTGTAAGAGCTTGCGTGGGCGCTTGATAGTTTGCAGGGTTTCGCTCAGAACCGTCACATCAAAACTATGATCAGGGATGATCGCCAAGCCATCGTCAATATCTTCGAGGATAACATCGCACCCTTTGGCAACTGCGGCGATCACTGAATCAATATCAATCTCAACACCCGTGCCTTGCACTTGGTGGTGGTGCCGCAGGAGGTTGAGCAACGAGCCCTGGCCGCATCCGAGATCAAGCACTCTGCATTTTTCGGGGATCATTCTGAGAATTTCCCGGTAGCGGACCATCTTCTCTTCAGAAACACTCTGCCTCGTGCATGTTCTTTTTTGGCCAGGACGCGACTGAGAGAGAAAGGCATTGATGATGCGTTTCAGGTCTGCGGTATGTGTGAGGAAGGCATCGTGTCCAGCCTCGCCTTCGAGATGACAGTAAGAGACCCGCTTATCCAATTTCACCAGAGCTCGTACGATTTCTGTTGACTGCTCGCGGGTGAAGAGCCAGTCACCGTTCAATGACACCACCAGCAGCCGGGAAGAGATCCTCTCAAACGCCTTTTCAAGTGAGCCATAGCGCTCCTCGATATCGTATTCATCCATGGCCAGCGTGATATGCAGGTACGAGTTGGCATCAAAGCGCTGGATAAATTTCCGGCCTTGGTATTCAAGATAACTTTCAATCTGGAAATAGGTGCCGAAGTTGTTTTCACGTTTCACATGGAAGTCAGGTTCGGCTTCTATCCACTCGGCTCGTTTGGAGCGTCCGAATTTGGAGCTGAGCAGCTGCTGGGAAAGATAGGTGATGTGAGCTAATTTCCTCGCGCCAGAGAGACCAACCAGGGGCATATCACTATTATAATAGTCGCCAGTGTTCCAGTTTGGGTCTGATGTGATGGCATGTCTGCCAACAATATCAAAGGCCAGAGCCTGGGTTGTCAGGGAAGCGGCAGAGGCAACCACGATCGCGCTTTCCACCTCATCGCTGTGACGGATGAGCCATTCAAGAACCTGCATGCCGCCAAAGCTGCCTCCAACCACTGCTTTGAGCCGCGTAATCCCCAGTTCGCGTAAAAAGAGCCGGTGTACTTCAACGATGTCCGCCACGGTGATTTTAGGAAATGAGGAGCCGTAGGTCTCCCCGGTTTGCGGGTTGATCGAGGAGGGGCCGGTAGTGCCTTTGCAACCGCCGAGGATATTGGCGCAAATGACCTGATGGTCGTTTGTGTCAATGCCTCTGCCAGGTCCGATCATGGCTTCCCACCAGCCATCCGGTTCTTCGCTGGCTGAAGATGAGCCCGCGGCATGCGCGTCACCGGTCAAGGCGTGGCAGATAAAAATCACGTTGTCTTGAGCGTCATTGAGAACACCATAGCACTCATAGGCAACGTTGATTTCCTCCAGTACCCCTCCTTTTTCAAGGCGGAACCCCTCAGGCGGCAAGCTGAGCCGGATGGTTTGTGCTTCCGCTGTGCCATAAGACTCCTCTGTAATTGTATTATTCATATCATATAATCTTGCCCGATGCGTCCACTGACGCCGCACCAATCAAACCGATAAAAAATTAAATTTTACTATACACGGGGAACGTAAATCGGTCAACCCTAAATAGTTTGTCTTTTACGGATGCTGAATTATAATATGAAATGCGACAACACATTGGACAAAAAAATGTCCCATGCAACAATGCCCCTCAACAAAATCCTTCAAAAAAATTGGAGAAAGGAAAAGCCACATGGAACAGCTAAATATTAGCACAAGCCAAAAAGTTGTTTCTCGAACGTTTATAGGCGTTTAGTGTAGTAGCCGCTCTATGAGCGACACAGAGGTTAGTGTAGTAGTCGCTCTATGAGCGACACAGAGGTTAGTGTAGTAGTCGCTCTATGAGCGACACAGAGGTTAATGTAGTAGTCGCTCTATGAGCGACACAGAGGTTAGTGTAGTAGTCGCTCTATGAGCGACACAGAGGTTAATGTAGTAGTCGCTCTATGAGCGACACATGCCGCTCATAGAGTGGCTACTACATTCAATGTTGGCCGACGATAGCGGATTACGATTAAAAACTCTCGCCCTTAAAATCGTCAACCAACATCGTCGCCGCCATCGTCAACCGGAGGCGCGGCTGAACTCCAGTAGGTCCGGTTTCCAACCGGACATGTCCGATTGGAAATCGGACCTACGTTTTTACGAAACACT
>JBAYXX010000030.1:0-42710 GCA_041673345.1 Kiritimatiellia bacterium | reverse complement strand
CGATACCAAGATTCAAGTTCGGCACAGGTGATACCATCAACACCTCGAATTGCGTGACCGACAACCTGACTGGGCTGATGTGGACACGCCACAGCAACCTGGGCGCCAGCACACTCTGGGCCGCCACAGCAACCTGGGCGCCAGCACACTCTGGGCCGCCAATGCGACTGGCGCGACCACCTGGTCAAACGCCTTTGAGGTGGTCACCAACATAAACGGTAATGTTTACGGAGGCTACGACGACTGGCGCTTGCCAAACATCAACGAATTGACGAGCCTTGGTTTTTATGGCAAGGGCAGTCCTGCGATTCCCAATACAGCGGGAACAGATAGGTGGGACCAAGAGGGCAACCCCTTTTTCCAGCGACGGACAACGGGATACTTCTGGTCGTCCACAACACCTCCAACGGACAAGCCCCGCGCGGCTGCCAGTCACATATATTACATGTGGGTGTCGGGCTTGCCTAAGTCGGGCTCGGAAGGATACGGTTTTGTCTGGGCTGTCCGGGGCGGAAGGTATAAAGGAGGGACGCTATGAACATGCATAAAAATAACATCCGATTGATCCGTCTGGCAGCAGGCGCGGCGGTTCTATTTTCACTCGTTGGCGCTGCGCGGGCGAACTCAAACATCGATCCGCTCGAACGACATGTCTGGTCGGAAAACGCGGGATGGATCGACTTTGCGCCGACCAATGGTGTCGGCGGGGCGATGGTTCAAACAAATGGTTGGCTGGAAGGCTTTGCCTGGTCTGAGAATATCGGCTGGATCAAGCTTGGTTCGGCAAACGGCGGGCCCTACAACAACACGGCCACCAACAATTGGGGCGTCAACCTTGCGGGAAGTAAACTCAACGGTTTTGCCTGGAGCGAGAATGCCGGATGGATCAACTTCCATCCAACCCACAGCCAGGTGGTTGTTGACAAGCAAACAGGACGCTTCAGCGGCTTTGCCTGGAGCGAGAACATCGGCTGGATTCATTTCCGGCAGGATGCCGCGCCGACCTACGGTCTGCGCACAACCCTCTCTCTGCTCCGCGGAACTATTATTCTGATACAATGAGGAAATCACCAGAAAATGACTAATTATCTGACCTTGCTTTTTGCGGTGACGGCTATTTCAGCCACTGCGCTTCCCGTCCCTGATCTCTCCGGTTATAAACAGAGTAATGTTAGAACTGCCGGTGAAAATCTGTTAGTGAATCCGGGATTCGAGACCCCGGTGGATGTTCAGCCATACAACTGGCGCATTCACACTGGATACGCGAAGCACATCTCCGACGGCGGCTTCAAAGGCACTGGCGGCATCGTGATCAACAAGCGCGATCCGGAACGGAAGGGACGCATCACCCAGATTCTAAAGAACTTGAAACCGAAAACCAGATATATCTACGGTGGCAAAATCAAAGTTCTCAATTCGGATGGCAATAAATCCGCCGCGTTCGGCGTCGAGGGCGCTTCCACCAAGTATGAATACATTACCGGAGACTGTGTCTGGAACGATTACAGCTTGGAGTTCGTAACTCCGGACTGCGAGGATGGCGCCTATCATTTCATTATGTTCTATGCGGATGGCGGCACTGGTGAGGCGCATTTCGACGATTTATACCTTTATGAGGCTAACGGCACCTACTATGCGGGTCTTCTAAATCCGTACAACCGCATCGCAGGCAAAGACCGCACGCTTATTTTCACACTCTCCACCATTGAGGAAGTGCGCTATGAAGCTGTGAATCCAGCCGCTCTCGGCGCAATCGCGGAAGTCAAAGATGCCTCCGATAAAACCGTCTTTTCAGATTTCCAGCCAGTGAATGAAAATCGGTTCCGTGTTGACGGATCGAAAATAAAAGACGGAAAATACGCCATGGATGTCACGATTCTGGATACCGCGAACAGGCTGATCATTGGAAAAGTCACAAATCTTGTGATGTACGCCGGCGCGCCCAAGGTCAAACGGCCCGCTCGCGGAGCGGTGGAGATCGATAAATACGGACGAACAATTGTGGATGGCAAGCCCTTCATGCCCATGGGTTTTCTGGTCGGCGGAATGGGCAGGATGTATGACATCAGGTACTTTGCAGACAGTCCATTCAACTGCGTCATTCTTTACTCCGGCTTCAGTTCCTACCTGCGTGAATACAAGCAAAAAGGCGCGGAAGGCGTTCTCAAACAGCTCGACATGCTCGATCAGCACGGATTGAAAGCGATCTTCGGCGTTCCCTTCCTTTTTCCCGCACCCGGGTTCGACGAAAAAAACAGCCGCGCGCAGATGAAGCTGTGGGGCTGTGAAAACGATTCCTATGAAGAGTTCATTGGTAAGGTCGCGGACACAGTTAGAGAACATCCCGCCATGCTGAGCTGGTTCCTCACAGACGAACTCAGCCCCGCCAGATATCGAGAACTCATCAGCCACCGGGCCGTTGTCAACGAGCACGATCCCTGGCATCCCACATGTGGCGTCTTTTTTCAAATCAGGGAAGCTGCGGCGTATACCGCCACACAGGATAATCCGATTATTGACTACTATCCCATTTCAGGGAACGGCCCGCAGAACCAGAAGCTGATCGTCGACAGCATGAATATCGCGAAAAAGATCTGGACTCACCCGGATACCGGCGAAATGCCGTTCTGGGCCATGCTTCAAATGTTCAACGCCTCCGGGCCAAATCCCAGTGTTGCGAAAAATTATCATTTTCCCACAGAGACCGAAATGCTTTCCATGTCTCTGATGGCCGCGATCCATGGTTCCAAGGCGTTCCTTTATTATTACTATTACGATGTCCTTTACGGAATTGGCAACACGCTCGATGAAAAGTTTGAGCGCTTTGCGCCCTTGTGGAAAAAGATCTGCAATATGGCAAGAGAATTGAAGGATCTGGAACCCTTTATCATGTCCATCGCCCCTGCCCCGAAGGTGACCGTGAAGGACATTAAGGGCGAGACCCACGCCCGAGCATTCGTTGACGAGCAATATGGACGCATTCGTATACTGATTGCCTCGGTCGGGCCAGGTGAGACGGAAGCCGAAATCACAGTCGAAGATTTCAAGGTTCCGGAATTCGCCCGCGACAACGTACTCCGTAGCAAGTTTGCAAAGACGAAACGTATCACCGACAACACCTACCTTTTCAAGGGGGTGGACGTTGACAGTGACATTCTGCAGCGCTGGCCGGAGTATGAGCTTGATAAGGACGTTAACGAAGAAAAGAAAACATTATGACGCACTTAAAACTAGCCGTTATTACTGCATCTCTGCTCATCTTCACAGGTCTGGGGGCTGATGCGCTATTTCTTGCGCCACCTCAGCATGTTGCTCCGCCGCTGGCGCAACATTCTGTCACCAACCGCGCATTCCAGGGAATATCCAGCATGGCAGTCTCTCCTAGTGGACGTCTCTGGGCACTCTGGTACGCAGGAGTGACCCCGGACGAAGACTATAACAACTATGTTACGGTAGCTACCAGTGGAGACAACGGCAAGACATGGAAAGAGGTTTTGGTTGTCGACCCTGACGGCAAAGGGGTTGTGCGTGCATTTGATCCGGAAATATGGATGGCTCCCGACGGGAAGCTCCGTCTTTTCTGGGCGCAAACTATTGGCCATACCTCTACAATAGCTGGTGTCTGGATGATGACCGCAAATGCGCCGGAGGTCGAATCCGCGCAATGGCAACCTCCAAAGCGTATCACAAATGGGGTAATGATGTGTAAGCCACTCGTTCTTTCCTCCGGCGAATGGGCACTACCGGTATCCACATGGAAAGAGACCGACTTCAGTGCGAAAATGGTAGTCTCCTCAGATAATGGCAAAAGCTGGAATATCCGTGGTGCGTGCAATATACCGGATAAGGATCAGACCTTTGATGAACACATGATCGTTGAACGCCAAGACGGCTCTTTATGGCTGCTGGCCCGTACCAACTATGGTATCGGTGAAAGCGTGTCCATTGACTGCGGCAAAACCTGGACGGAACTTAAACCATCAGCCATTGCCCACCCCTCCGCACGCTTCTTTATCTCCCGACTCGCTTCGGGTAACCTTTTATTGGTCAAACATGGACCGATTGACAAAAAAACAAAACGTTCACACTTAACAGCGTATGTTTCAAAAGACGACGGCAGGAGCTGGGGCGGAGGACTTCTACTGGATGAGCGGCCTGGAGTTTCGTATCCTGATGGACAGCAGACTGCCGATGGCACCATCTATATCACTTACGATTACAAGCGAACAACTGATCGCACTATCTTCTTTGCAACTTTCAGGGAAGAGGATGCCGCCGCTGGCAAGCCGGTAAGTCAAGCCGTCCGCCTCCGCCAGATTATCAGCAAAGGTTCTGGCGGCGTACCATAAAAAACAGATATTACAATTTAGCGCTGTTGTAATATCCATATTGGTGGTTGACCGAATTAGGCCTCCCGTGTATAGTAGTGTTTGTTTTACGCAACCAAGGCGCGGCAATTGTTTAGGTGATCAAAGGGTAAATGCAACGTAAAGGAAAACGCATGAAAGACACGACAAAAAAGACGGTGAAAGACACGACAAAAAAGACGGTGAAAAAACCGGTAAAAAAAACGGTGAAGAAAACGGTGAAGAAAACGGTGAAGAAGACGGCTGATAAAACTGCGGCTCTGGCGGTGAATGGCGGTGCGAAAGTTTGGGACAAGGCTTTTCCCATGTGGCCCTCATTTTCAGAGGAGACCATCCGGACTGCGGCGGAGCCGCTACTGAGTGGTAAGGTCAATTACTGGACCGGCCCAATCGGAATGAAGTTCGAGAAGGAATGGGCGAAGTGGATGGGCGTACGTAATGCGATTAGCGTGGCGAACGGAACGGCAGCATTGCACACCGCAATTGCGTCGCTGGGCATCGGCCCCGGGGATGAAGTGATCTGCCCCTCCTATTCGTTCATCGCCTCGTCATTCTGTGTGTTGCAGGCTGGCGCGCTGCCGGTCTTCACGGATGTGGGATTTGACCATCAGATTGACCCAAAACAAATTGAAGAGAAGATCACGGAGCGCACCAAGGGCATCATCGTGGTGCATTTGTACGGCGTTGTCGCGGACATGGATCCGATTATGAAAATTGCTAAAAAGCACAAGCTGAAGGTGATCGAGGATTGCGCCCAATGTTTCGGCGGTGTCTACAAAGGCAAGACAGCGGGAACGATCGGCGATGTTGCCTGTTTTAGCTTCTGCCAGAGCAAGCACTTCACAACAGGCGGCGAGGGTGGCATGATTGTGACTGACAATGACGACCTCGCATGGGAGTGCCGATCATTCCGCGATCATGGATACGATGTGAAGGAACGTCTGAACCTGCTGGAGATGGAAGGTAAGCTGATGTACATCCACAAGCGCGTCGGCTTCAACTACCGCATGACCGAGATCCAGTCGCAGATCGGGGTGTGTGAACTCAAGCGCTTTGACTCGTGGAATCTGCCGAATCGCATCCGCAATGGCAAGATGCTGAAGAAGGCATTGGAGAAGCATCCGCTGGTGCTGCATGCGCCGGTGGACACAAAAGAGCGCAAAAACTCTTACTGGTGGGCACCGTTTGTCTTAGATACAGATAAGATAACGTGTACGATCAAGGAGTTCATTAACGCTGTGGCAGCGGAAGGCGTGCCGATTTACAGCGTGCTCTGGCCGGAAATGTACAAGGAGCGCGCGTTCATTGAGCGTAACGGCTTCGGTGTCGCAAAATATCCCTTTTTCGATCCCAAAGCGCGGAATATTGATTACAGTCAAGTCGATTGTAAGCGCGCCCGGTGGATGACCGACCGTACGATGTGCTTCTTCACACATCCGGTCTACACTGAAGCGCACATACAGGCGTGCATCGATGCCTTCAAAAAAGTCGCCGCGGCGTATATGAAGTAAGAGATTAAAATGGAATTTAAAACAGTGACCAACTGTCGGCTTTTTGGAGTTAAAGCAGCGGGCTCTTAACCATCAACTTATCAATGAGTACGCATAGTCTCGCATATTGAATAGCCTCATTTGGTTGCGGCGGAAAGCTGCTTTAGGAGTATACATGATCACCATCACTTGGTTGGACGCATGGATTATTATCGGGTTTCTGACCTCCGTTGTCGTCGTCGGCTCCTGGGCGGCGCGGCGCGCAGGGCAAGACACGGAGTCTTTTTTTCTTTCAGGGCGTAAGATGCCATGGTGGTTATTGGGTGTTTCGATGGTGGCTTGCACCTTCTCTTGCGACACGCCGAACCTGATCACTGAGATTGTTCGCCTGAACGGTGTGGCTGGCAACTGGGTGTGGTGGGCGTTCCTGCTGACAGGCATGTTGACGGTTTTCGTTTACGCCAAATTGTGGCGACGATCAGGGTTGAACACTGACCTTGGGTTTTATGAACTCCGTTACAGCGGGAAGCCTGCCGCGTTTTTGCGCGGTTTCCGTGCGATTTATCTGGGAGTCATTTATAACCTGATCATCTTGGGCGGAGTCTCGCTTGCGGCGATCAAGATCGGGCAGATCATGTTCGGCCTGTCGCCGGAGATGTCCTTGGTGTACTCAATGACCGGAGTCGCGATTTACGCGACACTAGGCGGACTGACGGGCTCTATGTGGGCGGACTTCTATCAGTTTGGTGTGGCGATGACCGGCGCGGTTTTTGCCGCCACATATGCGGTCAATTCCGGTATGGCAGGCGGGATCACCTCGTTGACTCAGTTGTTCGCGCATCCTGCGGTGTCGGACAAGCTGTCGCTGATCCAGCCAGCCACCCATGACCTCTCAGCCTTGATGACAATCCTAGTCTTGCCGCTGGCGGTGCAGTGGTGGAACGTGTGGTATCCGGGCGCGGAGCCGGGCGGCGGCGGGTTTGTGGCGCAGCGGATGCTATCCGCGAAAAATGAACGTCACGCAGTTGGAGGGACTCTGCTCTTCAATGTGCTGCACTATGCGGTGCGCCCTTGGCCGTGGATTTTGGTGGCGCTTGTCTCGATGGTTGTGTTCCCGATCACGCCGCAGCCCGAATCAGAGGCCGCGAAAACGTGGTTGGCTGGCCATGCGGAGGTGGTTCAACAGTACGATTTTGACAAAGCTAAGTTGCCTGCGGAGATGCAGGCATCGATCCGCCAGCACAAGGCGGACGTAAAGGGTGTGGGTTCGCTGGCGCGGGCCTTCCCGGGCGTGGATGACCAGTATCTCGGACATGACATTGCCTATCCCGGCATGATCGCCAAGATGCCGCGCGGTTGGCAGGGGCTGATTGTGGCTTCGCTGATCGCGGCCTACATGTCCACCGTGGCCACGTTGCTCAACTGGGGTTCGTCGTATGTGGTACAGGATGTCTACCTGCGGTTTATTCGCCCTCAGGCCACTCCCCGGCATGCGGTGCTGATCGGACGGCTAACCATGTTGGCGATGCTGTTGGCCTCGGCCGCGATCGCGTTCCAAATGACTACGGTCAAAACGATTTTCCATGTGCTCCTGCAGGTTGGAGCGGGCACTGGGTTGCTTTACATACTTAGGTGGTTCTGGTGGCGGATGAACGTGTGGAGCGAGGTGTCAGCTATGGTGGTCTCATTCGTGGTGGCATGCTTCTTCCAGTTTGGCGCAGGGTCGCTGGAGGTAGCGTTGGAGGGGGCGGGATGGTTCCGCATAATGGATTTCACATCGTGGAAACTGCTTTTCGGCATTGTTGTGACAACTGTGGCCTGGGTCGCTGTGACATACATGACGAAACCGGTGGATGAGCATACGCTGATCGAATTCTGTCGCAAGATCCGTCCAGGTGGACCGGGTTGGAAAAAGATTGAGGTGGCCGCGCGTGCCGCAGGCGTGGAGTCCGAGCCAGGTGGATGGAATGTGCCGGTTGGCCTGCTATGTATGATGCTCGGTTGCCTGATGGTTTGGGCTGCGCTGTTTGGGGTTGGATATTTGCTTTACGGCCGCACGCTGTCCGGGTGTTTCTTGGTTGTTCTAGCGGCGGTGTCGGCTTGGGTGTTAGCACGACTTATACCAAAGATGCAGTTCAGCTAGTGTGGTTCCCGTTGCGCAATTGCAACAGAAAACTGATAAAGGAAAGGAAACGTAATTATGACAAAGGTTCGGTATGCATTGATTGGATTTGGCGGGATCGCGGAGACTCGGATTGCAAAAGAGGGCTTTGCATGTGGTGATGCAGCCCACTTCAAACCGTTGAAACAGGCCGTGCTCATCGGTGCGACGGACTTGAATCCCAAGCGGCGTAAGGCGGCAGAGGCGATGGGCTTGAAGTGGTACCGCGATGCGGATGCAGTGCTGGCTGATCCATTGATCGACGCGGTCTTTGTGGCAACCAATAACCTCTCGCACGCAGCGCTGGCGCTGCAGGCACTGCAGGCAGGCAAGGCGGTGATCGTGGACAAGCCGCTCGCCCCAACCTCAAGCGATTCGCGGGCGGTGGTGAAGCTCGCCGCAAAAAAGAAGCTCAGCCTTTCGGTCGACCACATGATGAAGCACAACGCGCTCAACAAGCAGGCGCGCGAGCTGGTCGCTGACGGCACGCTGGGCGCTGTCAACGATGCCTGTTTCCACATGCAGTTTGCCTACGGTTTCGATCCTGCGGAGGCCGCCACTTGGCGTTGCTCCAACCGCGCCGAGATGGGCGGGCCGATCGGCGATGTGGCCAGCCACTGCTTCTACATGGCAGAGGACATGCTGGGCAGCACGATCAAAGCGGTGCGCGCGGTCTACTATCCCAAGCGCATGGCAATCAAGGTCGAAGATGGTGCTTTGATCCAGTGCGATCTTGAGAGCGGTGTGACGTGCTCGGTGCTCGTCTCCTACTGCGATCCGCGCGGCGGATTGGGCGGCACGCTTTCGAATCTTGGCTATGAGATTTACGGCGATAAGGCTGTCGCGCGTGGCTACGGCACGTTGTTCCAGTTGTCCGGCCATCCGGGCGAGCCAATTAAGATACGTCTGGAGTTGGATATGTTCGACCGCCAAAAGAACTATACCGTCAAAAAACCAGAAAATATCTATCAAGGCGTGATCGCTGAGCATGCCGCGTCGGTCCTGAGCGGCGAACCGCTGACAGGCTCAGACGGGCTGCACAATGTGTTGATCTGCGAGGCGGCGCACACTTCAGCGCAGCGTGGCGGGAAAACGGTAAAGATTAAAAAATAATGCAAGCTGGATTTTCTAAAGTACTTATTAATCCGCGGCGGGGATTGCCGCTGGCTGGCTACTTCAACCCGCGCCCTAATATCGGTGTGCGGGATGACCTGCTGGTGCGGTGCGTGCTGTTCCGCAAGGGGCGGAGTGTGTGTGGCTTCATTACCTTCGACCTCTGCATGATCGGTGCGGAATTTGTGGACGCGGTGCTCGCACAATTGAAAAAAGCGGGCTTCCGTCACGGTAATGGGCTGGTTTTTTCCGCCACCCATACGCATACCGCGCCGTATGTGGTCCCGCTCTTCGGGACATCCCCGGATCCCGATTATATGCGGAACTTGGCTGATAAGACGGTTGAGGCAGTTTTGACAGCGGAACAGAACCTTGCACCGTCAACGCTCAAGCTGGGCGGAGTAAAAGACAACCCGCACGCCTTCAACCGGCGCTACTGGATGAAGAGCGGCGGCGTGATGACAAACCCCGGCGTTAAAAACCCCGACATTGTAAAGCCTGAAGGCACAGTGGACCGGGAGATCGGTGTGCTCGCCGTTGAACAGGACGGGCGGGTTGTGGCGATTCTGACGAATATTGTCAACCATACCGACACAATCGGCATTGACCAGGTTTCGGCCGACTGGCCCGGGCGAATGGAACGCTGTATTCAGACAGCGCTTGGATATGATCCGCTGGTGATGACCTTGATCGGCTGTTCAGGCAACATTAACCATCTTGATGTCGCCTCCGATGAGCACCAAGGCTACACCTACGACCGTGCATGGCAGATTGGGCAGTGCTACGCGGAGCGCGTTTTGGCACAACTTAAAAAGCTCAAGACTCTTAAGGTCGGTCAGATCACCCTAGTAAACAAAAAAATCTCTATTCCATTCCGGACAATCACCAAGGAGATGTGCGAGGCCGCGCTGGATGTTCTCAACCGTGTGCCAGCCCAGTTCTCGGACAACGATCTGACAAGCGAAGGGCTTGCCACAGGCGAAGGACCGGTCGCGCGGTTTTTTGCTGAACAGACTTTAGCGTGTCATGCACGCTGTTCGGAAAAAAGGCGGACGTTCCGGTTGGTGACACTGGCGTTCGGCGATTGCTTTGCAGTGACATCCCTGCCGGGCGAGCCCTTCACCGAAGTAGGCCTGGCTATCAAGCGCAACTCACCTTTCAAGACGACTTGGCCGGTGGCACTGGCGATGGGAGCCTGCGGTTATGTACCTCTGGCGGAATGTTTCACCCGTGGCGGGTATGAGACACTTCCGGTTGAAGGCGGCGCTCCGCGCGAAGATACCGCTGAACGATTGCTTCAAACCACCTCCGAAAACCTGAAGCAGGTGGCAAGTCAGCCGCGCAGCTGCGCTGCAACAAAACAATGAGGTAACTCGACGGTCAGTTGCATCAGAGTCGGAGGTCAGTAAGCAATGCCACCAGGTCACCAGGTCACCAAGTCACCAAGTCACCAGGTCAAAAAATAGCTTTAGCTTGGACTGCGGAGCAACTTGCAAGAGGTAAGCCGAAGGCCAGAGATCATTTCCGTGCGTCCTTCGACCCCGAATTAGAGACACGAAACTACGACCAAGTGATCAAATTACAGGCAAGCCGGCCGCGCGGCTGCGCCGCGCGCCGCGAAAAAACGATGGGGTAACTCGACGGTCAAACGCATCGGAGTCGGGGTCGGTATCGGGGTCGACCTCGTACGCTTTTCGATACCGATACCGATACCGACCCCGACTCCGACCCCAAGTTACAGGCACGAAACTGTGACAAAATGGCCGAGTTATAGGCAAGCCGGCCCCAGACCTCTGACCCCCAGACCGCTTGAGCAGTCGCCATTCTACTTATGCTTAAAAACAGCACAGCTTGGATCTTGCTTTGCGTTCTGACAGCACTCTTCGGGGTGTTGCTGGTTTGGCCTGTGGCGCAGGTGGTTGGGGGCGGGTTTTATGTGGATGGAAAATTTACGGCGGAATATCTGACCGGTGTTTTTAAAAACCCGATCTATGCCGAGGGCCTCTGGAACAGCTTCAAGCTGGCAATAGGCTCCACCACACTGGCGGTTCTTTTTTCAGTTCCCCTTGCCTGGCTCTCCCACACCTACACTTTCCGCGGGCAGAAGTTTTTTTCCGCGTTACTGCTGGTTCCCATGGTGCTGCCACCCTTTGTGGGGGCGATTGGATTGATGCAGATGCTAGGCCCTTATGGTGCCCTGAATGCGCTGCTGGGTTGTGGGCCGATTGACTGGTTTGGTCAGTCGCGTTACTTCACCATTATCCTGCTGCAAGCCCTCGCATTTTATCCCATTATCTATCTCAATGTCTCAGCCTCGCTCGCCAATATCGACCCTGCGCTGGACGAGGCGGCCCAAAATCTGGGCGCGGGAGCGCTCACGATCTTCCGCCGCATCACGCTGCCGCTGGTTATGCCCGGGATGTTCGCGGGCTGCACACTGGTTTTTATCGCCTGCTTTACGGAGTTGGGCACCCCGTTAATGCTGAATTACACCCGCTGTGCGGCTGTACAGATTTTTGAGGAGTTGAAGGAGATCAGTGCCAGCCCCTTTCCCTATGCTCTAGTGACCGTGGTGCTGATTGCCAGTGTTACGCTCTATAGTGCGAGCCGCTTGGCCTTTGGCCGCAAGGCCTACGCCATGCAGTCCAAGGCCACCACTGTCAAAGCGCAGCGTCCACTCACTGGTTTCAAGGGGCTTTGGATTTTATTGCCGTTTATTCTGGTGACTACCCTGGCGTTGATGCCACACCTCGGGGTTATTCTGACGAGTTTCTCTGAGCCAGGCTCCTGGTACAAGAGCCTGCTGCCAACGAATTTTACCTCTGCCAATTATGCTGAGGCCTTGGGGCATGGTATGACTCTCAATGCCATTCGCAACAGCTTGATTTTTTCATCACTTGCCGTGCTTTTGAATATTTTTATCGGCGTGTTAGTTGCCTGGCTGGTGGTGCGCTCTCGGATTAAAGCGCGGGGGATTGTTGACTCTCTGGCCATGGTGCCGCTGGCAGTCCCTGGACTGGTTATGGCTTTCGGGTATATCTCGCTCAGCCGCCATTTGATAACGCTACCCGGGATTGCGCCGCATACCTGGCTGGTCAACTTGCTGGACATCCGCGAGAATCCGACAGTGTTTCTGGTGATCGCCTATGCGGTGCGCCGCCTGCCTTATATGGTGCGGGCAGCGGTGGCCGGGCTGCAGCAGACCTCCGTGGCACTGGAAGAGGCAGGCGCCAACTTGGGGGCATCGCCCTTGACCACCCTGCGGCGGATCACGCTGCCTCTGATTATGGCAAATCTGATTGCCGGAACCCTGCTGGCCTTTGCTTTCAGCATGCTGGAGGTCTCCGACAGCCTGATGCTGGCGCAGAGGGTCGAGTTTTATCCAATCACCAAGACTATCTTTGAACTCTCCCAATTAGTCGGGATCGGGCGCTACCTGGCAGCTGCGCTGGGGGTCTGGGCCATGGTCTTTCTGAGTGTCACCATTGTCGGCAGCTCGTTACTGCTCGGTAAAAAGATGGGCGCGCTCTTCAGAGCATGAGCTGTTGCGGAAGCTACGGTTAATTGATAGAATATTATTGATTTGATAAAAATTCAGCAGCGTTCCATCACCCATCGCATGTAATCGGGGCTACGACCGGACATGTTGGAAACTTAGGTTGGAGATATACAATGAGGGCTAAGATCAGACAATTTGTAAGTTTTGACTGGGCCATGAAGAAGCTGTTGCGCAGTAAGGCGAATTTTGGCGTTCTGAATGGCTTTTTGTCGGAGCTGCTGGATGATGATATAACCATCACGGAGCTGCTGGAGAGTGAGGGTGGACGCGAATATGCCCTCGATAAGGCGAATCGGGTGGATTTTTTAGTCAAAGATTCAACCGGTAAACGGATCATTATCGAGATTCAGTATAAAGATGAGGCCGACTACTTCCACAGAATGGCCTTTGGTGTCAGTAAATTGATTGCTGCATCGATCAACAAAGGGGATATTTACGCCGACATTGATCAGGTCATCTCCGTTAATCTCGTGTATTTCGAGTTGGGTCAGGGAACGGATTACGTCTACTGCGGCCAGACAACCTTCCGCGGGCGGCATAACAAAGATCTGTTGGATTTGACTGATAAGCAGAAAAAAGTGCTTGGCCTTGAATCCATCAATGAAATCTTTCCCACCTTTTATATTCTGCGCATCAACGAGTTTAATGATTTGGCTAAGACTGGATTGGATCAATGGATCTACTTTCTGAAAAACGAGGCCTTGCCGAAAAAAATCACGGCCAAAGGTTTGCGTGAAGCCAAGGAAAAGCTGGATATCATGAAACTCAGTTCAGCGGAGAGGGCTGCCTATGATGAGTATCAGGAGCAGTTGCGGATTGAAGCCAGCGAGATAGAGTTCAGTATCAAACGCGCTGAAGTAGCAGAGGAGGCGCTGAAGGGGGAGCGTCGCCAGAAGGAGGAGTCTCTCGCAAGAGAAGAAGATGAACGCCGCCAGAAGGAAGAGGCTTTTAAGCGGATTGTAGAACTAGAAGCGCAGTTGAAAAAACCCTGACACAAAGCTCCTAGCGCAGCATAGCCGCCTGTCTGAGTGCTACGCACAAGCAGGCAGCCAATTTTTTGGCTTAATCTGAGGCACCCTCCTACGCCAAGGCTACGGCGTGCCATGCTGAGGCACAGAAAATGCGTAACGTTGGCTTTTAGGTAAAAAATTTTAAACACCGGCATCGTTTTCCGATCTGTTGACTCAGCAAAACGTATGTCCATTAAACGGAAAATCCATCATCATGAATTACAAGATTATCGCGTTGGCGTTCCTCCTGTTCCCGCTAGCCCTGTTCGCTGAGCTGGTGCTGTGCGAGAACCATGGTACTGAGTATGTGATCGTCACGCCGGACAAGCCGACAGCGGAAGAGAGCGCCGCCATCACGGACATGGGAGAGCTGCTCAAGGAAGCGACAGGCGCGCAGTTCAAGATCGTCAAATCAGCAGAGGCTGGCCAGCATCGCAAACGGATCTTCGTGGGATATTCGGCTGCTATGCGCGATCTCTCGGGAGAAGTTAGCGGATTAGAAAACGAAGCGCGAATTTTCAGAAATATCGGAGATGATATCCTGATCTACGGCGGAGGCCGCTGCGGCACAACGTTTGCGATTTATCAATTTCTGGATGAACAGCTTGGCATGCGCTTCTATCATCCCTGGGGCGATAAAAAGGTGCCGAAGTTTACGGTGTTAAAGATCAAGGATTTCAACCGCAAGATGATGCCCTCTTATATCGTGCGGGACTGGGGTAGAAGCACCTATACATTGGTGGGTTGCCCGACGGCACTGCAGTTTGGACGCCGTGCGCGGATGCATGACAGCTCTTTTACCTCGATTCCAGTCAAAGGCGCGGGGGTTCATACCTTCTTTTTATTTGTTAACCCCTACGGACAGGCCACGAACCGCCCGGTCTCGATCCCGGGGCCGTATGCAATTTTCAAGGATGCCAATTACTTTGAAACCAACCCGGAATTTTTCAGCCTCTTGAAAAGTGGGACAGTCTGCAGGGGTGGGGAAAGATCGCGCATCAAATGTGGTACTACTATTATCCGACAACCTACGCTCGTCCAATGGTGCACATGCCGCTGTTCGGCAATGTCCTGCGGATACCTAGGGAGTATCAGTTAGGGCATGACCTGAATGTGCTTTATACTTTCATTGATCAGGAATCATATTTTATGCGTAGCAACGCCGGCTTTGCGGCTCTGAATGTGTTTCTGCAGACGCGGATCGCAAACAACGTGACGCTCGATGTCGACACGCTGGTTTCCGAATACATGAGCGCGATATATGGGGCGGCGGCCGAGAGAATGAAGGCTTATTTTTACGAACAGGAACGCCTGGGTGCAGCGGACGACGGCTATCTGCGCTGGAATCCCGATCCGCGTTTCGCAAACTACATCACCCCGGCTAACCTTCTGAAATGGCAGAAAGGCTTTGACGAGATGGAGTAGCTTGCCGCAAATGAGCCGCGGGCGCTGCTGCATGTGCAGTGCGCACGTCTGAACTTGGACCAGAACACCTTGCACCTCTGGCAGGAGTGCCGCCTGGCAATCCCGGATTGGCCGCTGGATGCGGATGTGCTGAACCGACGCTATCTCGCGACTATCGAACAGGTCAAGGTCAACACATTCGGCCCTGAGAAAACGGATGGCAAGGAGCCGCACAAGCGCACAACTATTGTTCGCGATATGGTCGAGCAGTGCTGGCGCGACAACGGGATCCACTTCTTCAACCTCGCCAAGGGGGGCAAGCCGCTACCAAAGGATTTCGAGCGTTTCCCAGCGGCAAATATCCGCCAGTTGACCTGTTCGCTGAATAAACTGACGTTGCCATTTGACGACGAAGCTGCATTCGGCGTGGCGGTCATCAGGGAAGCTCCGGCCAACGGTAAGCTGGGGTTTACCTATGTGGACAGGACCGGAAAATACAGCAACCTTTCAAAAACAGTAACTTTGGTTGATGGTGAACCTTACAAGACCCATTTCATTGGACGGGTTAAGTTGACTCGCGACTGCAGTGTGATGGTCCCTGCACCGACGACCTACACCCGGGCTTATGGCGGACAAGCGGGAGGTTACGCCGAAGCTTTCGCGGGCCATCTATATGATGCGGCGAATCCCGAACAGGAGTGGGATACTTATGTTTCGAGCCGGATCAAAGCGGGCAAGGTGTATACTGACCGCGTTATTCTGGTGAAGGTAGAAGCAGGCACCCAGCCGATTGGCACTGAAGAGAAGAAATAAAAACAACGTAGCGCGTTCATTCCACTCCTACAAAGTTTACGCTTGCGTCGCAAGGTCGTTCGTGGGGCGCGGTCAAGGTCAGCCGCCCTACAGCTGCGACGCGTATTGCAACTGATTGGTACGCCTTTGGCGAACTGAACCATAGTCCTAGTCAAGCTGTGGCCGACGATGCTGTGCGACCCGCCTTCCAGTCGATCGGCGTGGCAAGCGATGTTGGCGGACGATTGGGATCATGCGGGGGCTCGTCAACCAGCATCGTCGCCACCATCGTAGACCGAAGACGAAGACGACCTCAGTAGCTCCGGTTTCCAACCGGACATGTACGATTGGAAATCGGACCAAGGGGCAGACTTTTGGTAACGCAGATGAAGCCGTTTTTCGGCTACGCGGCGAACGCGGCTCCCGCCGTAGCGGATACGGCGGCGGCGAGAACCACGCGGAGGCTCATAATGTCACTGGGCCTCCGCCGCGAGAGGCTTCAAATGGATGGCGTAGCGCTGGACGGTATAAAGAGTCGTATTCGTTGTCACGACGCCAGTCCGCTTTGTCGTAAGGAAATTGTACATTGCGAACGTGCTGCCACTGGCATCGCCGCCGCGGAAGACCCTCAGGTCATGGTTGCTGGATGACGGACCGATGGGATCGACACCGCCCGCAGGGAAGTCCAGATCGTACTTTCCGGCGCTGGTCAGCGCCTCCTTGTCGTTGGCCCAGTCGAGAGTGGGCTCATAGCGGATGTTGTAGTCGTAGAGCCCCCAGCAGTTCGGGGCCTTCAGGCCGACCTCGTAGGATGTGGGAACCTCATCGCCCAGGCTCTTTGCCCAGAAGAGCTCGGTTGCCAGTGTCTGGAATTCTTCCGTCGTGGTGTCCCCAGTGCCGCCGTTCGGCCAGACGGTCGTCGTTCCGGCACGCATCCCCACCTCCCACTGCGCATCAGTGGGCAGATCGACGAGAATCTGGTCCTGCCCCGTCTGCGCGGAGAGCGCCCGTAGCCGACCGACGAAGCTCGCCGAGGCGACATTGTGCCCAGTGGTCGGCCAGTCGACGGCCGTTTCGCCGTCGTCGAGCGTCGTGCCGCGGAGCAACTCGTAGTCGTTCAGTATCCAGGACGGGGTCAGGGATGCGCCCTGTGCCTGATCGCCGTTGAAATAGGTGACCTGCCCCGACGTGGTGGCGAAGATCTGGAGATAGAAATCCGACGTGATCGTCACCGTGCGCGCCGCGCCGCCTTGGACGATTGGCCGCGTCGTGCCATTTTCTGAGATGAACTTGAACTGCTCCACCGTGTCCATGCCAAGGCTGTAGGGTCCTGCGGGGATGCGGCGGAACACCATCTTCGTCAACTTGTGGTCGGAGGTCCAACCGCCTGCGGGAACGTCCGCGAGGAACGAGTAGCCGCCGTTCGCGAGGTCGAGCACAAGGTAGGTGCGTGCATCGGCGCAGGGCGTAACATTCACGTTGAAGTCGAGCAGCGTCTGCTTCTCAAGGCCAGCGGACGCGGGATCCCACTCGAAGCGGTTCTGCCCGGGCTGCACGTTGAAGGCGCCTGCGGAGGCGAGTCCCACGAGGTCGAGCAGTGAGGTACAGCCGCGGTAGGTGGCCGTGAAGGACATGTTGGTGTTGGCTTCTCCGGTGTAGATATAGTCAATATCGACCTTGTCGCTCCACGGCCAGCGTTGACGCACCGCCACATTTGTAACCAGAGAGGCTTCCGCAATGGAGGCCATCGCGACGATCGCGATTAATAAACTCATTAATGATTGTTTTTTCATAATCTGTTTTCCTTTGTTTTTAACGAATGATAATTACAATACCGGGATTCAAATGCGCCGCATTCGCGGACCACACCACATCGCCGTCAAAGGCAAGTTCGAGAAGGGAGCTGCCCTGTGCGAGTTTAATCGGTTCATATCCGCTTGTGCCGACGAGTTCGATTGTATCACCGGGCGGTGTTACAGTGAGCGTCGCGCCCGAAGCAGCGAGCGATGCTGCGCTCCACTCGCGGTCATAGGCGAGAATTGTAACGCTGTCGTCAGTGGAGTTGCGTCCGGTTTTGACAACCTCGATGCCGCGACCCTGCACACCTGCAATGTAGGCGAGACGCGCGTATTTTGTTTTCACGACGGTCTCGCCTGCTTGATATTCCAGCACGACCGAATAGAGTCGTTCTTTACCTGCTGGCGGTGCTTCCAAAGCGAAAGTGCCGTACAAATCGTTTTCGGTTTTGTTGACAACGAAAGTGTTTGCCGCATTGTTCCAATGCGAAGTTATAGTGAGCACGGCTGAATCGGTATTGTTGATCCACGGCCAGCGCAATGGTTCAGATGGATTCAGAACCGTCTGCCATACACGGGCGTTATCAATCGGACGTATTATGTTTTCGCTCGCACATGCGAGCGAAAAACAACCGAACGCCGCCAAGGCGGTTATTATCAGTTTGTTCATTTTTGACTCCTCGCCATTGTATTTCCTTGTTTTACGTTAGTATGTGAAAATGCCTCTGCAGCTGTCGCCGAGCGCGTTGGGGCGTTCCGGCGGCGGGTCGATGCGGTAGAGTGAGACGTTACGCGCCGTGTTATGTAACTGGCCGGTAATCTGCAAGTGGAAACGGTTGCCGTCCACGGGCACACGCACGAGCGCGTAGTAGCGTGTCCATCCCTCAGCATTGGCCGGAGCTTCCGGCTTTAATTCGACCTTCCGGGCACCGTGGGGTGCCCAGTTCCAGTTTTGGTCTTTCTGCCAGCGCAGAATAGCACCTGCATTTTCCCCTTTCAGCTCTGCGCTTACCACGAAATAATTGCGGTTTGTCATCTGTTCGTGCGTGATAAAGCTCGTGCATTGCGCCCCTTTTACATCCACGCCCTTCATGTCGGCCAGCAGGTTGACAGCATCGGGATCAGTTCGAAAACTTTCAAGGCATTTACGCGTGTATGCGTCCGGATCCTTGGCCAGTTCAAGCTTGGGAGAAAGCCCGATCATGTTGTCCCACGTTTCCGTTGTGGAAAACTGCGCCCACTCTTTCGGCTTGATTGTCTCGCCCCAGTCGATGTAGGAATACCTCTCGCCATAGAGCCACACGTATTCGTCGGCGGCATACACGGCGCCTTCAAGAATCTCACGGAAGTGTTCCGCGCGCGAGCCGTTCACCGGTCCGCGGTACCAGTGGTTGAGCTGCCCCTTCCGCTTGCCTGAGGTTCGGTATTTACCATTCGTGAATTCGTCGAGATAAAGTCCGAAGGAGTTGCGCACTTGCGCGCGGTACTTTGCGCGGTTTTCCGGCGCGACATAAGTCAGAACGTGCGAGAGAACCTGAATGGCCGCCTTGTTGAAATCACCGCGTGACGTTTCGAACGAGTACGAATCCTCATCGCCATCGATGAACACCGCTTCGGGCGGAATCACATCGAGCATGCCGTTGAGAAACGCCGGCAGGAGACGTCCGCTTTCCTTCAGCGCGGCCGCAGGGTCGTCGGCCTGAGACTGCAACCGCGCGTTTGAAAACGCCCAGAACCACAAAAGCGTGATGTCGGGATATTCCTCGAATACGGCCTTTAACAACTGTGCGCCACGCTTGCGGACGAGCGCGACCGTGCTGTCGTAAGATCCGTCGGCTTCGATAAAACGGAATTGCTTCGAGTCTGTGTAGTCTTCGTTGTCGATGCAAAGCCCTTTCAATCCGCCGACTTTCGCGGCGTACGCGAGCACCTTCAGATTACCCGTGATGCGCGCCCATTCAGCATCGTCGCGCCAATCGAAGCGTTTGCCGCGCGGCACGATCGAACAGGAGATGAGCGTGTGTTTGAGGTTTTCGTATTTCGCGATTTCTCTATAAACCGGCAAAAGCGGCGCAACCGACTCACGCTGCCACGCGACATCCGTGGGAAGCGTCTCGGCGCAGATTACTGAGCCGTCCGCCTGTTTAACATCCGCAAGGCGCACTGTTACGCCCGCGATCGGCAGCTTGTTCAGCTGGTCTGCGTAGGCGAGTACATTTTCGGGTGTCGTGTGGCCCAGATCCCATCCGTGTAAAATGAATTTAGTCCCGTATCCACGGCCGAATGCGACACCGGCGTACAACATGGAGAGACAAAACAGAAGGGATACCGCATGTGCCCCGGAAACTCTTAACGATTTTTGCTGAATCACAGGCATACCTTCCTTAATTGTGAAGACTTAAAGTATACTGCCTTTGCCAATCAGTTTCAAACACAATAACACACAATAATATAATGGTGTTTTTGGCGGGCGCATCTGCGAATTGGCGCATATTACCGGACAACCTTCAAAATCATTGTTGTCCACCGCATAGCGGAGGACATACTTATGTTGCAAATCAAGTAAATCCGCCGTTACACGGTGGATTATTGCACCGATTCGCAGATGCGTCCGGTTTTGGCTTTTTGGCGATTCTTTATTTACGGTTGACTGTTTGCGCTGGACTTTGCTGCCACGATTAAATATGCTTTCAAAATATATAGGGGTATTTATATGCTTTGAATGGTTACAAAAGGGAGAAAAATAATGAGTCAATCGATTTCAAGACGTAATTTGCTCAAAAATCTTGGCCTTGGTGGTGTGGCCGGGTTGAGCCTGGCAGCCACGCATGGCTTTGCCGACAGAGCAACTGATGGTGACCCTGAACGGGGCGGGTTTGCCAGCCGGATTAATAAAGTCGACAAAACAACTGTTGATCCTCCCTCGCCTTACATGGAGGACGGCAAGGTGATTCAGCCAGCCCGCGAGCTGCCGGTCTTTCATCAGGCGGATGTGGTGGTGGTTGGCGGTGGGGCTGCTGGATTTGCCGCCGCTGTGGCAGCGGCGCGCACCGGAGCTAAAACGGCATTGGTGGAGCGCAGAGGTTCTCTCGGAGGGCTGTGGACTAATGGGATCGTGTTGATTGTGATAGGTACCAGCGTTAAAGATTCCGGAGGTGGTTATAAACTGGTGACACGCGGCATCTGTGAGGAGTTTATGCAGCGGCTGGAGAAGATGGGCCCCAATGCCATCACTTCAAAGGGGCAGGGAGCTTACCAGCCCACTGTTGATCCTGAAGCAGCCAAGGTGCTGATGGATGAGATGATTCAAGAGGCTGGAGTCGATGTGTTTTTCCACGCCTGGGGGGTGGATGTCATCAAAACCGGCAATGCGCTTCAGGGAGTTATCTTTGAAAGCAAAGAGGGGCGTCAGGCCATTCTTGCGAAAAATGTAGTTGATGCCTCTGGTGACGGCGATATTTACCATCATGCCGGCGCGGATTATGAGCAGATATCGCATGGCATGGGTTTTGTTTATCGGATTGGAAATGTCGATCGGATTGACTACAGCAAAGCCCCTAAAGATAAAAAATTCAGGTTGGGATCCAATGAACCACTGAAATCCACCCGCTGGGTCAACAACCTTGGCCCCAGAGGCAATGGCCTGGATGTGCGGGAGATCTCCAAGACCGAGATGATGCACCGTAAGTCAGCTTGGGATTATGTTGAGCGCATGCGCAAAACCCCGGGTTATGAAGATGTGTTTCTGCTGAGCACCTGCACGGAGATTGGTGTGCGGGCCACCCGTTTACTCGATGGCGTTAAGAAAATCAGTAAAAAAACCGCGATCATCAACACAAAATATGATGACACAGTGGCTGTTTCGGGCGATGACAGTTTTAAACACCCTGAGTTTGCCATTCCGTATGGGAGTTTGCTGCCAAAAGAGATTGATAATCTGATTGTCGCCGGTCGTTGTATTTCGTCTGCCCCTGATCTGATTGATCGTGTGCGGTTGATACCTGTCTGTGTGGTAACCGGTCAAGCCGCCGGTGTGGCCGCGGCCCTGGCGGCCAAAGGCGGCGTGACTCCGCGGGATCTTCCGGCACAGGAGCTTCAGAAGGTCCTCAAATCCCAAGGCGCATATCTGGGATAACAGCAGCCCAATTATTTTGCCACAGAGACACTGAGGCACAGAGGGTGCGCTACGTTGGTTTTAGGTAGAAGAATAGTAACTTCTCAATAACCGGTTAGAGCACAAAGAAACCGGTTAGAGCACAAAGAGCACGCTTCCGGCTTCAGGCTTCGCAATAGCTACGCCCGGACAAGTCGAGCTTCGCTTTTACGCCGTGACAGGGAAGCGTGAACAACAAACGGCTGCTACACCGAATGGCAAGGCTTGCGGGCGCACCTGCGATTATGTTACACGCAACATAATCGCAGATGCGCAATTTTTTTAAACGAAAGCAATTTACGGCTGTACTAGATTTGGCCACTCTGGTATATTTATATATCAACTTTTGAGGAAGTTGGATTTTAGATTGAAACCGGAGAGACCTGATGAACATTTTTATTAATTTTTTATATGCCTTTGAGATTATTATATGCTTTCTGCTGAGCGGCGTTATCTTGCTTCAAAAGCCCAAAGACGGCGGGCTGGGGGTTAGCTTCGGCGGTGGCATGGGTGAATCGCTTTTCGGCGCCCAGATGGGTAATGTCCTGACCAAGGCAACAGTCGCATTAGCAGTGATTTTCCTGCTCAACACCATTGTTCTCTCCCGCCTGACCTCAGGTTCAGGGAGCTCAGTGATGGAGGGTGTCTCTACCCCCGCGCCTGCCGCACAGAGTGCGGATCTACCCTTCTCCGCCCCGGCCGGTGGCAGCGCCCCTGTCGCACCCGCCGCGCCCATGGCCCCTGCCGGGCTGTAATTTCCACGTGGTTTTTATCTTGCCTGCAAGTCGGGGTCGGGGTCGCTATAGGAATCGGTATCGAAGGGCGGAAGAGATCGACTTGGCGACTTCACGACTTCCGATTTCTATGCTGTCGAACTTCAAGTTACCTCAGCGTTTTTTTGCGGCGCAGGCACGCGGCTGGCTTGCCAATCACTGGACTGGCACGTTCCCTACTAAAGCAGCTTTCCGCCGCAACCAAATGAGGTTGTTCAATATGCGAAGGCTATGCGTACTCATTGATAAGTTGATGGTTAAGAGCCAGCTGTATTATTTTCACATTCTTTATTGTCAACCAACGCAAACAACTTCGGTTGACAATCAAATCAAAAAATTGATACAGTGCCGCGCATGCGAAAAATCTCGTTCCGAAAAACGGCTGGCTGCCTGCTTTTACCGCCTGTTCTTTTTGCGCAAGCCCAAGGCTCGAACATTGTGATCCAGGTTGAAGCCATCCGGATCATGGCTGCGGCAACGCCGGATTCAACCCCCTTGCAGGATATCCCGGGTCTCAGGCTGCGCCAACAGGGACGCGGCCATCCCCAATCAGACCTCTCTATTCGCGGTAGCGCCTTTAACGCGGCTGGCCTCACCCTCAACGGACTCTCGATCCGTAACGCCCAGACCGAACATTGGCACGCCTCGCTGACAATACCTGCCTCCTGGATGGAGCAACCCTATGTGCTGACCGGCATGGATCGCTTCCGACTTGCCTCAGGCCACCCAGCTGGCTCGGTCGGACTCAATCTCGCTCCATTGCTCAGTGATGAACATTGTTTGACAGTCGGCGGCGGTAATTTCGGCAATCTCTTCGGCGGTATTAACCTGACAACGGTCGAGTATTATGAGCAAAGCATTGTCGGCAGCGCCGCTTTTTTAAACTATCATCACGCCGACCAAACTGATGCGCACAAGCAGAACGACCTTGATCGGATTGTCACCGGCGGTCGTGTCAGCCGTCTCACAAGTAAAACGCAAGCCGACCTCCTGGCAACAATAGCGCAGAGCCGATTCGGCGCGCGAGGGTTTTATGGAGCCTCGCACACCTACCCAGCCGAAGAGGAACTTTGGGATGCCATGGCACTGGGATCGCTGCGTTTGGTTGAAGATCCCGAAAACCCGGCGGCCATGACCGCTCTTTGGCGTCGGACCAATGACTCCTACTGGCTGGATCGTCACAACCACGCCTTTTACCAAAACCAGCATATCACCGATTTCTTCGCGCTGCACGGTGATCAAAAAACCACGTTCAACGAGATCTTTAGTCTCGATTCGCGCGCTGACCTTGACCTTGAAACCATAAAAAGCCGTTCGCTCGGCAACCATCACCGCAGCCATGCCTCGCTCGCCTTGATCCCCAACATGGCCCTTGGCGCGGTCCAGCTCTCAGCCGGCGGCTCACTGGATCTTTTCAGCGCCTACTCCCCGCGTCTGCTGCCCGCGGCTGGTGTGGAATGGACTTGCTTCGAAAATCATACCCTGTTTATCAGCTACACCGAGTCGCTGCGTCAGCCTTCCTATACTGAGCTCAACTATAAATCGCCGGATTCTCTGGGAAACAGCGGGCTCAGCCGCCAGCAGACGCACACTACCGAGGCTGGATATAAAGGAGAAACAGAGAGTTTAAAGTGGCAGTTAACCGCCTTTTACGAGTATGCTCATGACACTGTTGACTGGATTAAAACCGCGCCAGCCAGCCGCTGGAGTGCGGAAAACCTGGAAACCATTGAGAGTGTCGGAGTCTCTGCTTTGGGCCATATCGTTCTCAACAGGCAAACAGAGCTTTTACTGGAGGCCCTGCTTCTTGACAAAAGTTGCGACACGCGCCTCTATGCCAGCCGCTATGCCCTGGACTATCCAGAGCTGAGCACCACAGTGGCGCTGGCTCAATATCTAACAGATGACCTGACGCTGACAGTCAAACAGGAACTCGCTCAATACCGCTCCAACCCCGCTCGAGCTCACAGCGATTGGTCTTACAACTCATCAATCGAGGTTCAATGGAGGCTCCCGACCAAGCCTTTACTGGCACTGAATGCTGGCGTCAGCAATCTCCTGGATGATAACTTCCAAATTTTCCCAGGTCAGGAGACGCTAGGACGCGCGTTTCATACCTCACTCACATATCGCTGGTAAGGCAACGTAGGTCCGATTTCCAATCGGACATGTCCGGTTGGAAACCGGATCTACTGAAGTCAGCCGCGTCTCCGGTTTACGATAACGGCGACGATGCTGGTCGACGATTTTCAAGGGCGGTATTTTTAATCGTAATCCGCTATCGCATGCCACGCCGAACGAATGGAAGGCGGGTCGCACATCGTCGTCGGCCAGCATCGGGTGTAGTAGCCGCTCTATGAGCGGCATGTGTCGCTCATAGAGCGACTACTACACTATGTGTCGCTCATAGAGCGACTACTACACTATGTGTCGCTCATAGAGCGACTACTACACTATGTGTCGCTCATAGAGCGACTACTACACCAAACTCCTGTAAACGTTCGATAAACAACTTTTCGGAAGAACAATAATACATTGAACTCAAACGTTAAGCGCAAAAAAAAGCTTTTGTGGTTGCTTCATTGAATGGCTCATTGTAGAATTAAAGGAATGTAAGGAGACCTTAAAGAGATGGCAAAATCTAGTTGCTACAGGACTGGAGCGAAATCCGGGCAGGCTATGCTGGAGTACATTATTGTTTTTGTATCCCTGCTGGCTGTGGTCGCCGTGTTTTCTATCTGCCTTTATGCAGTGCGTCAGCAATCAAACCGGGCGCTTGATCTGGTCGCATCTGAGTATCCATAAAAACACTCCGATGCTGCAGCCATCGGACAAGGAGTAAGATAATATGAAAAAAAATCGCACAAAACGCAGCGGACAGACAATGGTTGAGTACATCATCATTGTTGTGCTCATTGCAATCACACTTTTAGTGCTCTTCTCAAAACTCAGTAAAGCCACCGGACGGAAAATCGCGGGCGCAACCTCCGCGCTGGATGCGGATGCCGGCTCTGAAGCCGAGAGTCTGGCCGAAGATATTGACGAGAACAAGGTCCGCGACCTAGGTTCAGATGGCACCTTTCGGTAAGCTATGAACCGCGCAGACATGCGTTCCGTTTTAAAAAATGATGAAAAACACTTCGTGATTTGAGGTTGCCGTGTATGCAAAAATGAACAACAAGGGTGGTCAGGCCATGATAGAGTCGGTCTTTGTCATCATCCTGACCTCATTGATCTTTCTTGCGCTGTTCCAATACGCCAATCTTTTTTCCTCAAAGATCATCCTAACACATGCCGCTGCCCGCGCGGCCCGCTGCCGCAGTGTGGGCTTCAACGGGTGGATGGTGTTGAAAAGCGCCCGTGTGGCCGCCATCCCGGCTGCTGGCAAGCGGCTCATACCAGAGCGCGCAGGTGTTGATCCCGCGATCACCACTGCACTGCAGCGCAATCGGGTGATGGAGATCTGGGATCTGGCCTTGCACAGCAACACACGCTCACCCGGCTCCATGCTGGAGCGCGGGCGCATCCCTGAGTACATGGCCTCCATCAACCACCCAACCGCAGAACATCTGCTCGACTATGAGCACTGGGAAACGCTCTCAGTCAACATTGATGAGGACACGGTTCTGGACGGCAAAACTCCCGGGCTCGCGGTGGTGGATGTCCGTATGCGCTACCCCTTCTTAATCTCATTGCAGGCCCTAAGAGAGGGCGAGCTGCGCAACCCAAATCAAGACGAGACAATGGCGTTAGAAGGACACTTTGAAATTGAAAACCAATACCCGCTCTATATTGAGGATGCCAACTGGTGAATCCTATGACCAATAAACACAGGCTCAATCAGCAAGCCGGTCAAGCAGTGATCTTTATCCTGCTGGCCTTGGTAACGCTTGTGTTTTTTCTGCTCTTTATCGTTGATCTGCACCAGATTGTCAGACGCAAAAACCAGACCATGAACGCCGGTGACGCCGCGGCGCTGGCTGCTGCCCGCTGGCAGGGCTCGACCATCAACCTAGTGGGCGAGTTGAATCTGATGCACATTCTCGCGCTGGCCGAGCAGAACGACGCGGCAGTACACGCCATCACCAATATGCAGAAACGGCTCTGCTTCACAGGACCCCTGACAGCGCTCTTTGCCAGCGGGATGGCCGCTAAAAACAACCATATCTATAATGACGACGAGATGACCGACCTGATCCATGAGCACGCCGAAACTGTCAGAAACCAATATGCGACCATTTTCAACGGCGCCATGTACTTCCCTGAACCCTGGCCAGGCGCCTGGGGTGAGTATGCGGCCATGCTCGACCAGGTGGCAGCAGACGGCATTGCCGCCGGTCCGGACAATGCCCATTTCTTTGGCGACCCGCAGGCGGGACATCCCCTGTTCAACAAAGCTTTTTATGAGGCAGTTGAAAGCCAAAACTGGTGCTGGTTCTACCTGAATGCAAACAGCCTGCTGGAAAACTACAACACCTATCATGACTGGCCCCCCTTGCCCCCACCTGACCGAGAGCGCTATGATGACTGTGAGTTTTTTGCGCTCGGGCTCTCTCCGTATGTCAGCAAGATGAAGTATCTCTTTAACTCAGCCGCATTGGAGATATTTCTCCGGGATGCTGGTTTAGGCGACATCCCACCTGCCTGGCTCGCTTCCACAAATGTCATGGATTCAGTCGAAAACTGGCACGTATACGGTGGCGGTTTTTGGGACGAATGGCTTTTAATTCAACCTGACGATGAGGGCTTTTTTCCAATTACCGGTCCAGTGCGCGAACAATATAACTACGCTGGCGCGGACGCGGTCGTGCGTGTCAACGCCGGAGTGCAGCGTGTCACCCCTGGCATTGGCGGTGGGAGTCATAACGACAATGTTGTCTGGACTGCCGCCGCAAAACCTTTCGGCTATCTTGAGGTTGATGGCGTAGATTCACTGCCCACTGCGGCCAAATATTTTGTGCTCCCTGCCTTCCGGGATGTGCGACTGATCCCTGTTGACGCTGCCTCGGGATCAAACAATGGAACCTCAAGTGGCGAGTGGGTCAGGCACATTCGTGATCATGTTTATACCTATGTTGAGATAGGTCCGCAAGGCTCGCGCTGCCGCTATTGCGCCAGCCTAGTTGTATGGGAAGATGCTGCGTTCCGGAAGATGGGGATTAATTGGCTTGAGCACAATAGTGATAAATGCCGGAGGTCTTCAAGTGGCGGCGGCGGTCGTGGCGGTGGGTCGCGCCGTGGGCATTAGCCAAGTGCTTCGCAAGCCGCAAAGTACGCGCTATTCAGGTGACACGCAGGTCGCAGCTGTAGGTCGGCTGGCCGTGAACGCGCCAGCGCGCGGCCAGCAGCTGAAGGTAGTCGAAGAGAGTCGACGGGCGTCGAAGGTAGTCGAAGATGCTGCACGATTTTCGAGTAACATGCAAGCCGCAAGAAACGCGCGAACGAAATTTAAACACCAATATGAAACAACTTTTACATAAGAAAAAAGGCCAGGCCAGCATCGAACTGGCCGCTGCTCTGATATTGATGTTGATCATTATTACTGGCGTTCTGCATGTCAGCCGCATGGCCCGCACCTCGCTTTTTCTGCAATCAGTCCTGCGCGGCAAAGCTGGTGAACGGGCGATGAACCCCTTTGCCACACCGGATGCGTCCGAGTATATCTCTAACTGGGATGCCGGTGCTGATGGAATTCAGTACACTGCTGACGACCAGCCCATAAAAAACAGTGTCAATCTCTCCCTGACCTTCACTGCGCTCTGCCAACACTCTGTCAACTCGCAAGACGACTGGCAATATGTCGCTGATCGCAGCTGTTTGCCAGTCTCTATGGTGCAACTCTACAACTATCCGCTCTTCTCATCCGCAGTGGAGATGGTACATGAAAAAGAGCGTTTATACGTGCCGGTTGACCGGGTGATCAGGGATCTGGTGTACGGCAAAGATGATGTCGCCATTGAGGAGGAGGTCTGGATGCCGCTGATGGGAGGTTTATATTGACCCGTAAAAAACTCATGCAAGCCCTGCTCCTGATCCTGCCCTTAACCTTGGCAGCAGAGGTCTTTTTCCGTATGCCGCGTCGAGCAACAACTCTGCTGCGCAATCTCGGAGGCGGAATGGTTTATGAGAGCGCAGTTGAGATTAACGGCAGGGCCGGTTCGCTCACAACATTTGCATTTAATGAAAGCTCAGAGATCATCTCGCGTCAGATAGCTGCCAGACTGAACCTACCGTCGCCAGGCGCGGGCTCGGCTCTGATAGTGGACACCTCGGGTAAAACCCTCTCCCGCTATTTTATTCTGCCTGCCCCCAATTTAGGCAACGCCTGTTTAGTGACCTCCATTGAACAGCGCGCAGGTGTTTTCAGGAACCGCGCTGGCCTTGCCCCGCCCTGGCCAGCTGGCATTCCGGTGTTCAACGCCACACCCGAATTCACCGCACGTTGCGATAAAACGCGCTGCACCTTTCTGAGTGCCAGCTCACTCTGCGGCTCGCCCGAGCAGGCCGTGGAGGAGGCCGCCAGTGCTCTGACGCAGGCTGGGTGGGAGGCCACCGTGCCAACCACGCCTACATTCCGAATCTTCACTAAACAAAATCAGCAGTGTGTGGTTTTTTCCACAGAAAGCCCGCGCTCTGGTCAGGTCACCATTAACCTCTTGCAAAGAGCGGGGTCAAAACAGTAAACTGACCCTCAATCAAAGGTTGGTTCAGCATTCAACCTCAAGGAACATTTATGAAACAGAAATTGGTTTTAATTGCCTCAGTCGTGATCGGCCTAGCGGCTGCCATGCTCACAAAATCCTATCTCACAGCCAAAGACCGGGAGGTGGCAGCCTGGAAAAGACAGTTTGAGAGCAAAAACGTGAAGATCACCGTGGTGGGTGTTAAGCGTGCCATCCCATCCGGCACTGTGATCCGGCTGGAGGATATCGGGCAGATCGATATCATTGAGCGATCCGTGCGTGGGCATGTGGTCAAGATTGCCGATCACCTCTCGCTGATTGGGCGTAAAACCATTCGAGCATTAGAGAAAGATGCCCCAGTTTTCTGGTCCGACGTTGAAGGCGGCGAGCCTGGATCGCGCGGCTTGTCAGGCGATATCAAACAGAAAATGCGAGCGATTTCTGTAAATGTCAGCGGCTCCGGCTCAGTCAGCGGCATGGTCAGGCCCAATGATCATGTGGATGTGTTGGGAACATTTTCCTTCCCAGCCAAAGATGCCCCGGCCGAGATGGAGCTGGTCACCATGACAATCCTGCAGGATGTGCTGGTGCTGGCAACAGGCAAGGAGACCTCCAAATCGCTGTTGTTGGCAACCCGTCCATCAAGCGGCTCCTACAATACCGTAACGTTGGAAGTCACACCGCGCGAGGCGGAGATCCTGGTTTTCGCAGAGCAGATCAAAGGGCGGCTGGCGCTGGCGCTGCGCAACCCTGATGATGTTTACTATGAGCAAATCCTGCCGCGGGTTGACTTCAAGCAAATTCAGGCCGAAATTGGCAACCTCAATGAGTTCCGACAGAACCAACTCTTACGCAAGCGTTCCAACTAAGCCACCGAGATATGCACTACTCACTCAATATTGCTCACCCTGGCCAGCCAGTCCAAGCCGTTGAACTACTGGAAGGCTCCTATACGATTGGTCGCGGAGAAGCCTGTAAAATCCGATTGCGGCTGCCAGAGATCAGTGAACGCCATGCCCTGCTGGTCATACGGGACAACCAGGCCTTCATCGAAGATTTGCACTCCAGCAACGGAGTTTTAGTGAATGGAGTCACAATCAGCGGTCCTGTCAGGCTCAGCAATGACTCTGTGGTGTCCATTGGCCCCTGCCTGCTGCGGGTCTTCTCGAACGAGAACGAGCGCGGGACTGAGCCGCCCCCTGCCCCTAGCCCAAACACTCAGCACACTGAACAAAAGCGCGCAGAAAACGTGCGGCCCACGACCCCCTCCCAGCCTACCAGCAGCCACGCCCCTTCGCAGCAGGATGGTCAGCAACCGGCCCCGCCCAACCCGATGCTGGCGATTATACGTGAGATCAAAAGCCAGATCAACCGCGAGCTGGTGCAGCGCCTGGATCTCAAGCGGATGACCGCCTCCAACACCAGCCCACAGGAGCTGGAGACCAAGGTCAAAGCAACCATCCGCACCATCATCAGCGAGGTGCAGAACAAACAGCGGCTGCCAGGGAGCATCAATGCCGAACGGTTAGAGCGCGAGATCTACAATGAGGCCATGCGCCTCGGCCCGCTGGAAGACTTTCTCGAGGATGACTCTATTACTGAGATCATGGTCAACGGGCCCAACCAAGTTTATATTGAACGTGATGGCAAGCTGGTTAACTCAGGGCAGACATTTATGGACGACGAGTCGGTGCTCGGGGTCATTGAGCGGATCGTGGCTCCAATTGGCCGCCGGATCGATGAGAGCCAGCCCTATGTGGACGCGCGTCTACCGGACGGTTCGCGCGTAAATGCGATTATCGCGCCGCTCTCCCTAATCGGACCTTGTATCACGATCCGTAAATTCTCGAAAAAGGTGCTGACTGTCGAGGATTTCATCAACTTCGGCACCTGGACCCAAGATGCGGCAGATGTTCTTAGGATCTGCGTTTTAATGCGCAAAAATATTGTTGTGGCAGGCGGCACAGGCTCTGGTAAAACCACCTTGCTGAACCTGCTCAGCAGCTTCATACCAGAGACCGACCGGATTGTCACGATTGAGGATGCCGCTGAGCTACGCCTCAATCAGCCGCATGTGGTGCGCCTGGAATCACGTCCGCCCAATATTGAGGGGCGCGGCGCCATACCAATTCGCGACCTGGTGCGCAACTCGCTGCGTATGCGCCCGGATCGTATTATCGTAGGCGAGTGCCGTGGCGGTGAGTCGCTCGACATGTTGCAGGCCATGAACACCGGCCATGACGGCTCTCTGACGACCGTGCATGCCAACTCGCCACGCGACGTAATCTCTCGCCTGGAGACCATGGTTTTGATGTCTGGCATGGATCTGCCCTCGCGGGCGATCCGTGAGCAGATTGCCTCAGCGGTTGATATCATTGTGCATGAGTCGCGCATGAGCGATGGCTCACGTAAGGTGACTTATATCACCGAGGTAGTGGGACTGGAGGGACAGCAGGTTGTGATGCAGGACCTCTTTGAATTCAAACAGACGGGGCTGGATGAAAACGCCAAAGTTACGGGACAGCTGCTGCCAACCGGCGCCATGCCCACCTTCTACGAACATCTGGCAACACGCGGTTTGGAGATTGACCCCACGGTCTTTGATCCCAGCGGCAAGGAGGGATACCAGTAAAACCATGGACCTTCCGATAACAGAAATTTTCCGCTGGAGTGCTGTGTGCCTCATGTTTCTCTCCTTTGCCGGTCTGGCGTGGACCTTCAGCAAATCGCTGACAACAGGCGCAGCTGATTACTCTGACACCATCTCCGAGGAGGCCTCGCGCCAGTTCGAAGATCTCTTCCTTTTTATCCCGCCCAAGCGCATTGCCGAGATTGGCTGGAGTGCAGCTGGAATTGTGTTCCTGCTCTTTGCCGTGCCGCTCTTTGATATCCACAACGCCATCTCCACACTGGCAGGTATTGCGCTGGGGGTCATCTTCGGCGTACTGGCGTTAATGACACCGAAAAAGGTAGTCAAGATTCTCAAGGAGAAGCGTCGGTTCAAGTTCAACATCCAACTGATTGACGCGCTCAGCAACATGAGCAACGCCTTGCGGGCGGGGTTCAGCATTAACCAGGCTTTTGAAACTGTGGTGCAGAATGGGGAGAAACCAATCTCCCAGGAGTTTGGCGTGATGTTACAGCAGATGCGCGTTGGCATGAATTTTTATGATGCCATGCAGAGCCTTGACGCGCGAGTGGGCAGTGATGACCTGACCCTGGTGGTCACCGCGATTGACATCGCCCGCCGCACAGGCGGCAACCTGACCGAGATCTTTGATAAGATCAGCATCACCATCCGGGAGCGGATGAGGATCGAGCGCCGGGTGCGCACCCTAACCGCCCAGGGGCGGCTGCAAGGCATTATTGTGGCCTGCATGCCCGCTGTGCTGGGAGGGATCATGACTTTTATCAAACCCGACCTGATGCTGCCTTTCATCAAATCATCCTACGGCATCATCGCCATTGGGCTAACAGTATTGTTGATCGGTATGGGCTGGTTTGTGATCAGCAAGATCATCAAGATTGATGTTTAGTGCTCTTTTTGAAGGCAAAGCCGGCCAGCCTGCGTACCCTGATCAGTCGCGTACCACATATTAAAAACAAGAAAATGTTTATATAATATTTTATCATTAATTGGTATGATTAAAATTTATGTAAATTTAGGAATCATACTATGAAGATAAAATTACTGCGACGATCGGCTTTATCTGGCTTAACAATAGTGTCATTTTCACTCTCTTTGTTTTTATCTGGCTGCTTTATGATTGGCCCGGACTATGCGGCACCGCAGGCAAGCGCCCCTGATGCCTGGCACAATGCGGCAGCTAAAGATTTAAAAACCAGTGATGCTCCCCTCAGCAGTTGGTGGCAGACATTCAAAGATCGCGATCTGGATACAATTATTGCTGATGTCCGCTCAAACAACTACTCGCTGGTCACCGCCTTTGCGAGAATAGAGGAGTCGTCTGCATATTATGGAATTGCACGTTCACCCATGCTTCCTGAGGTGATCAGTGGTGGTGGTTACCAGAGGAGGCGCGATTCGGAACGTGTCAAATCCAACAGCAGCCACCCTGAAAACCCCTATAACCTCTATGATGTCGGTTTCAACGCATCCTGGGAGGTTGATATGTGGGGCCGCGTCGCCCGCGGGGTAGAGTCTGCCGGCGCCACTTTTGAATCAACACTGGAGGAGTATCGCGACCTGCTGGTTGTGTTGCAGGCCAATGCTGCGGCCACCTATATCGGCATACGCACATCACAACAGCGGTTGCTTTTCGCACACAACAATGTGGCGCTTCAACAAGAGACGCTACAGCTCACGCAAGACCGTTTTAAGGCTGAACTTACTGGCGAGCTTGATGTACGCCAGGCCGAGCTGAACATTGCCTCAACCATGGCACTGGTTCCGCAACTGGAGACCGACCTGGTTAAGCAGGTCAATCAGCTCTGCTTCCTGGCCGGGAAACAGCCGGGCGCCTATGATTATCTGCTCTCCGCCACAAATTCAATTCCGTATATACAGGAGGTCCCTGCGATGCTGCCTGCTGATCTGCTTAGAAACCGACCGGACATTCGTGCGGCGGAGAGAAGGCTGGCCGCGCAAACAGCGTTGATTGGAGTAGCGCGTGGTGATCTGTATCCCATGTTCGCCCTGAATGGATTCTTTGATTGGCAGGCATCCTCGGGCGGCGATTGGTTTGACCCAAAGGCCCGCACCTATGGTTTTGGCCCCTCGTTCCGCTGGTCAATCTTCAATTATGGTCGCGTACGCAACCAGATAGCCGTCGAGACAGCGCGCACCAAGCAGGCACTCGCCAACTACGAGCAGAGCGTTCTGGCGGCATGGCAGGAGAGTGAAGATGCAATGATTGCCTATGTCAAAGAGATGGAACGCAATAAAATTCTGCAAGATGCCACGCTGGCGGCGCAACGCTCGACAGCACTGGTGGAAACGCTTTATAAAACCGGGTTGACCAATTTCCAGAACGTTCTGGACATGCAGCGCCAGCTCTTTCAGCAACAGGATCTGCTAGCCATATCGGAGGGTGCTGTGGCAGCCAATCTGATCGGAATCTATAAGGCGCTCGGCGGTGGCTGGCAGGCGGAAAAAGATTAAAAACCTAGCACAGGCAGGCAACCATTTTTTGCCCACGAATCTCCGCGAATATTGCGTGTTAAAATTGCAAGTCATGTTTTAAGAGTAATCTTATGATAAGGGTATTTCAAGCGATTAGCGACCCCACGAAGTGGGGATGAAATCCCTTATCTTTTCGCGGAGATTCGCGGGCAAAATAACTCTGAGAACTCTGTGCCTCTGTGAGAGATAAAAACTTGCATAAAAACAAGAAAATGAATGATAGCAGTACAAAAGGAGTCTACATGAAGATTAAGTTTTTAACCGGAAAACTGGTTGGCGGCACTCTGCTGGTTGTGGCGGTTGCGGCAATAATTTACTTTAAGCCGAAACAGGAGGAGGAACCACCAGACACCTCTGTTCGCCCGCTTAAGTCGGTGGTTGTCGGAGCGCAGTTCAAGGATGCGAACCTCTACTTCCCCGGTATTGTCAGCGCTGATTCCCAAGTCAGCCTCTCGTTCAATGTTCCCGGGCAGATCATATTTAAACCCCACAACAGAGGCGCTGAGGTGAAAAAAGGCGAAGTCCTCGCCCGGCTCGATGATACCAGCTTCAAAGATGAGGTCAAGAATGCCCAGGCAGAGGTCACCCGCGCCGAGGCAACCATGAATCGTATGGCCAAGGCACTCGAGACAAACGCGATTTCCAAAGAGCAATTTTCAAGGGCGAAGGCGGATTATGACAAAGCCGTGGCGCAGCTTGGAATCAAGCAGAAAGCACTGGACGACACTGTGATCAAAGCCCGTTTCAACGGGGTAATCTCAGACAACTTTGTGGACGTGTACGACACCCTCAGCGCAGGACAGCCGGTTGTCAGCCTGCAGGACAACACTTTGGTCAATATTGATGTGGCGGTCTCTGAGCAGTATGTGATTCGTAAAAAAACTGATGTCGATAAACACGCCAAATACTATGCGGTTTTTGACGCACTGCCAAATGAAAAGTTCGCCATTAAGGTTAAGGAGTACGCTACCACCGCTGATCCGAAAACACAAACCTACACCGTCAGTTTTCAAATGGATAAACAGGAAAAGTATAATTTTTTCTCAGGAATGTCAGCCACTGTCATAATCCATGACTTCCACCGAAACAAAGCGAGTGAGAGCTTTTTTTCGCTTGAATCCGATTACATTGGCATTGACAGCGACGGCACTCATTTTGTCTGGGTGCTTGAGAAAACTGAAGATGGGAAGATCTTTTCCGCCAGCAAGCGGCAGGTCAAAGTTGGCAGGCGCTCCGGAACAACTCTGGAGATTCTTGAGGGGTTGAAAGAGGGCGAACGCATTGCAGCCGCAGGCATATCTGTTCTGACACCCGGGCGGCGTGTGACACTTCTCACCCCTGAAGCAAGTAAGGAGGGGTAATGAGCATCGCACAAGCCTGTATCGACAAAAAAGTCATCACCCTTGGTATATCTGTTGCCATGCTGATTGCCGGCACTCTTGCCTACACAAAATTGGGGCGGCTGGAAGACCCTGAGTTCACCATTAAAACCGCTCAGGTTATCACGATGTATCCGGGTGCCACGGCGGAAGAGGTGGCCAAAGAGGTCACAGATAAGATTGAAATCGCGATCCAACAGCTGGGCCAGCTTGATAAAGTCACCAGCAAATCCTACCCGGGACGCTCGATTGTAAAGATCGACATTAAAAATACATTCAGCAAAAAAGACCTTCCGCAGATCTGGGATGAACTGCGGCGTAAGGTTGGAGACATGCAGTATACCCTGCCAGCCGGATGTCAGCCATCAGTGGTTTATGATGATTTCGGTGATCTTTTTGGTGTGTTCTACGCCATCTATGGTGATGGTTACAGCTATGCCGAACTCAAAGAGCATGCAAAACTGCTGCGCAAGGAACTATTGCTCTGCCAGGATGTCGCCAAGATCGAACTGATAGGGGATCAACAGGAAACAGTATATCTGGAGGTGTCGAGAGCGCGAATGGCTGGCATGGGAATCTCCCCGGATATGATTCAGTCAGTGATACAACGTCAGAATACAGCTCAGTCAGCTGGAAATATCGAAATCGGAGATAAATTCATTCGTATCCATCCGACCGGACAGTTGAAAACGATAGACGATATTGGCGACCTGATGATCTCCCGGGTGCATGATGACAACAAAACAACGATACGCATCCGCGACATTGCCACCCTTAAACGCGGTTATATATGGCCTGCCAAAAACTATATCCGCTATAATGGCAAACCTTCGATTGGACTGGCGATCTCCACTGTCAGCGGCGGTAATGTGATCACCATGGGCAATGCCATTGATGCCCGTATGAAAGAGCTGCTGCTGGAGACCCCAATCGGCGTTGAGGTCGGCATTATCTCGCACCAGGCCAAGAGCGTTGATATTGCCATTAAAGGATTTATCGTAAATCTGGTGGAAGCGGTTGTGATCGTAATTGCCGTACTGCTCTTCGCGATGGGCATGCGCAGCGGTCTGATCATAGGCGGCATCCTGATTTTAACGGTATTGAGTACTGTCATGGTGATGCAGTGGATGGGAATTATGTTCGAGCGCATCTCACTAGGCGCTTTTATCATCGCCCTGGGCATGCTCGTCGATAACGCCATTGTCATTACTGAGGAGGTCTTGATTGCGGCCCAGAGGGGAGCAAGCCGCGTCAAAGCCGCAATTGCAGTTGTCGAGCAGACAAAATGGCCGTTGTTAGGCGCGACTGTGATCGCAATTCTCTCTTTCGCGCCGATCGGGGCATCACAGGACTCCACTGGCGAATACTGCCGCTCTCTCTTTCTTGTTCTGCTGATCTCTCTCTTGATGAGCTGGGTACTGGCAATTACAGTTACCCCGCTGGTAACATCCGCTCTGCTTAAAAAATCAAAGCCGGTCGAGGGTGAGGCGCAAAAAGACCCCTATGACACCGCCTTCTTTCGCGCCTATCGATCATTTCTGCGAAGCTGTATGAACCACCGCTTCATATCATTGACGGTAATGGGCGTGATGCTGGTTGCCGCGATCTACGGCTTCAAGAGTGTCAGTCAGAACTTTTTCCCCGACTCAACCCGCCCGCAGTTCATGGTCCATCTCTGGATGCCGCAGGGTTCGGGCATTGACTCAACGGATCGGTTGATCACCAAGCTTGACGAGTATACCCGCAAAGTTGAGGGTGTAGCCAGCTCAACGGCCATGACTGGCACCGGAGGAAAACGGTTTCTGCTGACCTACGGCCCTGAAGATCCGGATGCGGCTTACGGAATTATTTTTGTTGATGTTGACGATTATAAAAAAATTCCGGAGATCGCGGGGCAGATTGTCGCCTATGCGGAGAAAGAGATCCCGGATGCGCTGGTATACTCGCAACAGTTTGTGCTTGGACCCGGCGATGCCCAGAAAATCCAGATGCGAATCCTGGGATCTGACCCTGAAGTACTGCGTAAGCTGGCCGGCAAAGCAATTGCTGTTCTGCAATCAGACCCGAAACTGGTTGAGGTGCAGAGTGACTGGCGCAATAAGGTTGATCTGATCCAGCCGGTTATATCAGAGTCTAAAGCCCGCAATCTGGGAATCACGCGGGCTGAGGTTGCAAGAGCGATGCAGCGGGCCTATCTGGGCAATACAATCGGCTATTTAAAAGAGGGTGATGAATCGCTGCCAATCATCCTGCGTCCCCCTGCGCAAGAGCGCGCGAACCCGGATGCGCTCAACGGCATATGGCTATGGAGCAAGTCGTTGAACTCCGCCGTGCCTGTCGCGCAGGTCGTTGACCGATTTGTCAACACCTCAGAGGAGGCCCGCCTGGGCCGTCAGAACCGCACGGCTTGTATCACCGTAAAATGCAATACAACCGGGGAGACCGCCGCTACCGCCGTTGCGCGGCTTATGCCTCAGTTGTTAGAAACCACCGAGAGCTATCCCGATGGCTATTGGCATGAGTGGGGTGGCGAATATGAAAGTTCTACTGATGCCCAATCCGCCTTAGTCGGCAAGATACCTGGGATTATCGCTGTTATGATCCTGATTACCATCGTTTTGTTCAATTCAATCAAAAAACCGCTGGTGATCTTTATGACAGTCCCTTTGATTGTTATAGGTGTCACCATTGGATTGCTGTTGTGTAATCAGCCCTTCGGGTTCATGGCCCTACTGGGATTCCTTAGCCTGGCCGGTATGCAGATCAAGAACGCAATTGTGCTTGTTGATGAGGTCCACATGCAGGAGGAGCTGGGAGTTGATTCATTTAATGCAATTATTAATGCTGGCACAACCCGCTTGAGGCCTGTATCCATGGCGGCCTTGACCACGGTACTGGGGATGCTGCCGCTGGTTACTGATGCTTTCTACGTTTCAATGGCGGTCACGATTATGTTTGGACTGACCTTCGCGACCATCCTGACCATGCTGATTGTTCCGGTTAACTACGCCTTGATTTTCAACCTTAAGGATCCTGATAAAAATAAAACCACGCGCATCCCATAGGGATGCAGGGGTTTAGCTTTTTAGGCTGTAGGTGTTTAGGGGTACTAATCACAATCTTAATCGTCCACCAACATCGTCGCACAGCGTCGTCAACCGTTGCAGCGCGTGAAGCACAACACCTGCGACTCGTGCTGCGCTAAACTTTCGCTTCATAAAGTAGCACAGGCGTCCCGCCTGTACTACTATCATTCATATTCGTGTTTTTTGTGCATGTTTTTTATCTCTCATAGAGGCACAGAGAACCTCGCGCAGCATAGCCGCAACCAATTTTTTGCCCACGAATCTCCGCGAATATTGCGCTTTAAATTTTTTCTCCACGTTGTGGAGTCGTTAATCACTAAAAATTTAAAGCGCAGAGTCCCGTGTTAAAATTACAAGTCATGTTTTAAGAGTGATCTTATGATAAGGGTATTTCAAGCGATTAGCGACCCTGCGTAGCAGGGATGAAATACCCTTATCCTTTTGCGGAGATTCGCGGGCAAAAAACTCTGTGCCTTTGTGAGAGATAAAAAATTGGTTGCGGCTATGCTGCGCTAGGGTCGTCGTGTCAATCACAGCCGAGACGGCTGTGCTACTTTTTCTCTCAATTATCACGCTACATATTTTTCGCCTCAAAATATTTTACCTCAAAAAACGCGCTGCCCCATTTTCTTGCCTTAAAAATATAATGACAATCATCAGGTATTGTCTAACTGACTTGAGCAGTTACAGTGTTTCGCAGGGCGTATTGCAAGTCGGCGCAAAGCGAGTCGTAGGTGTAGTAGCCGCTCTATGAGCGGCATTTGCGCGTTGTGTCGCTCATAGAGCGACTACTACACCTGTGCTGCAATGCGAACAGCAATTCGTTTGCAAAGCGAGTCGTAGGTGTAGTAGCCGCTCTATGAGCGGCATTTGCGGGGTGTGATGCGTTTTGCGATAGTAAAAATCTAAAAGATATGCTATCATTTATTCATTTATACCGCTACTATGTTAGGTTATTTCAGAAATTTGAGCATTTCATATTGTACTTTTTTCAACAGTACGCAAGATATGATGCTTTGAAAGAGGTAAAATATATGACAAATTCATTTATAAATGGTTTTTTGGTTCGCTGTTTGTTCACTCTGATTGCATGGTCATGTGCCAACGGCGAAACATATGTGAACGAAGCATTTACAGGAGCAACCGCTCCGGAGTGGAAATTCATTATTGGGCAGGGAACAGGAGCGGTTCTAACGGCCTCTGACAAAATGCCTGTTGAGAAACGCGATCCAGTCGGCGAGGGTTGGCTGCGCCTGACGCGCGATCTGCAAGGCCAGTCATCTTTTGTCTATCACACAAACTCAGTGCCCACCAGTGACGGCTTGGTTTTTTCGTTCGATTTTGTCGTCTGGAAGCCGGCAAGTAGTCCGGCTGCGGATGGGTTCGTGCTGGCGCTTTTTAATCCGACCGATACGCCCAGCGCAGGCGGCTACGGGGGGTCGCTGGGCTATGCGCAGCGAGCCGGGGGGACAATGGGTCTGAGCCAGGCAGTCGTGGGCTTCGGCTTCGACTCACATGGCAATTTTTCAAACCCGACCGAGGGACGTCTGGGGGGACCGGGAAGGCGTGAAAACTCCATCGCAATTCGCGGCCCCATGGGTGCCACCCGCAATGACGGATACGTTTATGTAACTGGCACCGCACCGCTGGATTCCTTCCACTCTAAAAGCACGCAGAGTCGGACGAACGCAGTGATACACAGTGCGAGTATTTCGATTGCTCCGGACAAAACAGTTTCAATCGCATGGACCGACCAACTGGGCAATTGGCAAAAACTTGTCTGGGAAGATTGTGATCTGCCCTGCCCCGAGCGGGTTATGCTGGGCTTTACAGCGGGAACCGGTGCCGTTACCGCCAATCAGGAGATCAGAAACCTGAAGGTTACCAGCTTCACCCAAAGCTCAACTATCTGGGATGGCGGCAGCGTTGGAAACTCAGCGTGGGGCAGTGCGGAGAATTGGGTGGATGATGGGCTGCCCCTGTTCGGCAAAACACTTGATGTGATCTTCAACGCGCCAGCTGGCGAGCGGGCGGTGAATTACCTGGTTGAGAAGCGCACAATTCGCAGCTTGGCTTTTTCAACCAATGTCACGGATGATATTGTGATCCGCACCACAACCACAGCGGATGGCACCGTGGCGGCACCGCTGGTTTTCGCGGCCGAGGGTGATGGTGCCTCGATTCTAGTCCGCTCCGGCATCACCAACAACATAACAATTGGCGCTGCGGGCGGCAGTGTTGTTTTGAGCAACAGCATGTTTATCGCGCATCAAGGCAGCGGCGACTTGAACTTCGCCCGTCCGCTGACCGGCACTGCGGATATAACCAAATCCGGCTCAGGCACGGTTGTGCTATCCGGCGCCAATACCTACAAGGGGCGCACAACCCTGATGGCGGGTGTGATTGAAATCAGCGCTGGCGGAACCCTGGGAGATAAAGACAACCATTTTCACATCTGGGACGGCGCTCTAAACCTCGGTGGCACAACACAGACCAACCACACAATTGAAATGCGCGGTGGCGCAATCACAAATGGCACAATCAATATTGGCTCGCGACTCAATTATCGTGGCGGCGTGCTCGATGCGAAACTTACAGGCCCAGGTGAATTAAACAAGTGGGAGAGCGACTTGCCACTGACATTGACAAACAGCAACACTTACACTGGGGCGACGCTTGTGAAAAATGGAAAATTGATGGTTGAAAACGTCGCAGGCAGCGGCACAGGATCGGGCACAGCGACAGTGTCTGATAAAGCCGCTATCGGCGGACAGGGCCGGGTGGGCGGCAGCCTGATATTCAACAGCGGATCTAAATTTGTCTTTAGCGAAGACGGCCCTTTAGAGGTTGGCGGCACGGTCGCCTTTAATGGAATGAGCATGGCTGATATGCTGGGTTTAACCGCAAGCGTGACGAACGGTGTCTACATGCAGATCCAGGGCGGTGTTGTAACAAACGGACTGAGCCATTTGGGACAGCCGTATGCGCTGAATGCGTATATGCTGGATGACAGCAAGTATGCTTTTTTCACAGTCCAGGATGGCAACTTATACGTGAACGTCAGCAGCGACCCTCTTTCTGCTGCGATGGACATTGCCTTGTACGCGGTTGCGGGGGGTGAAGTGATGATAGAACTCGCAACAATTGATGAGAACGGCTCCGGTGATATTGTTGTTTCCGCTTGGATCGGCAATGGTTGGGTCGAAATTGGGCGAGTGCTGGCTCATGATATTGAAGGGCAGGGATCGCATAGCTATTTTTTGCGAACCAGCGTACTTGATCCCAGCCAGGCCTATCGTTTGCAGGTGGTTGATGAAGAGGGTCGCAAACATGAGACACGTGATCCACTCCAAGTTCAATCTGTTCGCATGAGCGCGGTGCGCCTTGATATGGAAATGATCACTCTGACCTTTGCCGCCGGCATAGGAGGCGACTACGTTATACAAAGCAGTACAGATTTGATGAGCTGGACGACCGAACAGGTGAAACATAAAACTATATCGAGTTGGTCGGAGTTAACTGATAGACCGATCTCGGCTTATCCGAATGATGTGATTGTGGTGCGCATACCGTCCAACAATCGAAAGCGACTTTTCTTCAGGGCGATTAGCGTGGATCATCCTGGTAACCAGTAATGCCAGCATTCGTTTTTTTGGTTAAGGAAATTGGCGGTTAGTGATTGTTCAAAAATAACATTTACGCTGTGCGTCCAATTTGCTACCCTTCTTTAACCAATAAGGAGGATCAGATGGACAAACCGATTTGTTATGATGCGTTTTTTGCTGCGTTGCGTCCGCAGCT
>JBAYXX010000029.1:0-44239 GCA_041673345.1 Kiritimatiellia bacterium | reverse complement strand
AAGATTTTTCACCTTAAAATATTCTCTCAGTGCTGCGAAAAGTTCAGCTACTCTCTGTGTTCTCTGTGCCTCTGTGAGAGATAATAAACGTACAAAAAAAACAAGAATATGAATGATAGTAGTACGAGGTGCAAACATTCATTCAACAGAGCCTCACCGGCGAAGTGGCTGGCGATATCTTCGAAGACGAAATGGCCTCCCGCATCCTAGTGCGGCTGAATAAACGCTACCAGGATAGCCGTGCGGAACTCGGCAATCTGCAGATCCCCACCCCTGCTGGTTCGCACGTGCCACTCAGCACTCTGGCAGAACTTAAGAGCGTGACTGGGCTGCGCCAGATCAGCCGCGAGAACACCCAGCGCTATATCTCTGTGCAATGCAACGTGCGCGGCCGCGATGTGGGCACATTTGTCAACGACGCGCAGGCAGCGGTTGAAAAAGCTGTCGCGCTGCCACCAGGCTACCGATTGGCATGGGGTGGCCAGTTTGAACTGCAGCAGTCCGCCAACCGTAGACTGGCAATTGTGATTCCCATTACCTTAACATTGGTGCTGGTGATGCTCTACATGCTGTTCAACTCACTCAGGCTGGCCTTCTTGGTCATGCTGAACGTGCCGCTGGCATTAACCGGTGGCATCGCAGCTCTGGCCATGTTCGGCGAGAACATCAGTATTCCCTCATCAATCGGATTCATCGCGCTGTTCGGTATTGTTCTTACAGATGGAGTGGTACTGGTTGCACACTATTCCAGCCGCCTACCTTTGGATCGAGACCAGGTGGAAGCGCGCAATTGGCGATTAAAGAAGGCCAGGTAACTCGCGGGTTAGCTGAGTCGCAGCTGCAGGGCGCGGGCCTTGACCGCGCCATGCGAACGACCTTGCAGCGCAGCCCAGGTCGCAAGTTTTGACTCGAACTTTGTCTCTCACTTAGTCTGGCTTGACAAGGTGTGAGACATTTCCAATCGGACATGTCCGGTTGGAAACCGGACCTACTGGAGTTCGGCTTCGCCTTCGGTTTACGATAACGACTACGATGCTGGTGGACGAGCCCCCGCATGATCCCAATCGTCCACCAACATCGCTTGCCACGCCGAACGACTGGAAGGCGGGTCGCACACCATCGTCGGCCAGCATCGGGTGTAGTATCCGCTCTATGAGCGGCATGTGTCGCTCACAGAGCGACTACTACACTAAACCCCGATAAACGTTAGACGGACAACTTTTCGAAAAGAACAATTATTTTTTCCTAGTCGCCTAAGCGACTAAATGCGAACACACACTGGCGCGTTTGCAGTGTGTAATGGTGTGTAGCAAAGTATACACTTTGATTTTATCGCTCATGACAATCAGATGGTTCTTTGATTAAAAACACCGATTAAGTGACACTTTGGCGCATCTAGCAGTTTTTCCTCGGCTTTTAACACTTTTCACCGACATTGTTCTTGTTGGCACTAATGTTGCTATTGAATCATTACCGTTTTGTAATTTTACGGGAAAAACGATCATGAGAGTGTGCAAAACATATATAATTTGTGTTTTACTGCTGCTAACAGCTGGGTTATCAGTTGTGGCGGCGGATATTGCACCTGCTGCCAAAAAGGCGAAAAGCACATTAGTTGTTTCTGAGCGGGCGAAGCTGGAGTATAAGCTTGAGATTTATGAGCGTGCTTCGGCCAATCGTGAGTTAGCGGCTTTAACCCAAATGGAGCAAGCCCGTGACCGGGAACAAGAGGCCATCGCATTACAGCAGACTGCTCTGGCAGAGGGCAATGAAGAGCGCACAATCTCGTATAAAAAAGCGGGTAAGCTTTTTATGGATGCCGCCAGATTGTGTGGTTTTGCCGCAGACAACTTCGATCAAGCGTCGGTAAGCAGACATCAAGTTGAAACATTAAGCATCAAGCTCAACAATGTGCAGCAACAGCGTAATGCGAGTGCTTTTAAACTTAATCTGAAGCAGCAGGCCAGCAGTGCCATGCAGCAGGCCAGCCAGGCCTGTGAAAAAGCGGCCGAAGCCTATGACAAAGCGGGCGACCAAGGGAATCTCGCAGCTGCCAGTCAGCAAGCAGCTGTCTGGCTTGAGACACTCGCGACGCGCTAAAACAAAATCTTGCGGAGGGTTTTTCTTGTCCGACTCACTCGCTTACCACCAAAGTGCTCACATCCGTGGCGACCACAACACCACTTTTTAAACGGACTGCGGCCCACAGGGGGTATCGTCCAGGTGGCAAGCGCGACTGCGGTGGACCCATCTCAACCGCACTTTGTAAACGTGGGCCATTGACAAGGCCGAGCCTTTTTTTGCCGCAGAAGAGCGAAAGCTCACAAGGCTCCCCAACGCCCTCCACAACCGCTTCAGCGTTGACAAAAGCGTGGCCTTTGATAACGACCTCCGGTGCTGGCGCGATAATTTTAATATCAGGAATTTTTACTCCGTTGGTGTTGATCTTGAAAACTAACTCCTGAGCGAAATTGTTAAAGCGAAGATCTTTCGATGCCGCATACAGATTCACCCGGCACTCACCTTTTTGCAAGGCCTCTTTGGTTGGGAAAAGACAGATCGGGTATTCCTCATAAAAATTGGGTGAAAAGTAAACCGACGATGTCTCGACTTCGTTCTGAAGCACTCGCAGATGCACAACATCCACAGGGCGCGTATCTGGTTTGAGCATCACATACGATTGATCCTTGAGGGTGAGTGTTGTTTTAGAGGTGGTGAAGTTCGCCGCGTTCTTGTCATCATAATTCAGTAAAAATGGACGCTGGGCCACGGCACCATCAATGTTACTGTCTCGAGACTCCGCTTTCACCAGCACTGAACAGAATTGGTTGATCGTTTCGCCCTCAGCAGTACAGCGGATGCTCTGCTCGATATTATAATTTTCTGGTGTGAATTCTAGTATGTTCTGAGAGAGTGTGATTGTTCCAGGAGCATTTGGCTGGCACAAAACACGCACTTTTTCACTCGGCGGCTCCAGCAGACGCAGTGCTAAAAAACCAGGATTGACGGCATCCACAAACCAGCTTTCACTCCCGACCACCACTGTGTTTTGCCAGGAGTTCAAATCTGAAAGCTGCCGCATGCACTGCCAGCCGATCTGAGCGCATACCGTATGATAGCCGCGCGGATGCACCTCATCATAAACATACGGCTTGTCACGCTGCGGGGGCAACTGAAAACTACCGGTCAAGGAGGTGTAAATCATATTGGCCAGCATGTAACTGGTCCAATCATTGGCGGCTTTGCCAACAGCGGGTCGGGCATACGCTGGATCTGCGGCTAGTGCTCGAGCCCAGGCAATCTGATAGGGAATAAAAACACAGTTATTTTTGCGGGCAAAATCATAACCATCGATCAAAAGATTTTCTAAAGTGCGTAAAGTCAGGGATTCATCTTTATCGCTGGTCATGTTACGGTTGTAAACAACGCGCAGCGACTTGGGCATTTTTTCGGATATATACTCGGTGGATGTGTACTTGCGCTGATCCTGGAACAATTCCATCTCTCTGACAGTGCCGTACACCAGATCAAAGGCAGCCGAATGGCGATCAAAACCATCGCTGTACCAGTCAGCCGTTGAACGTTGAAAAACCTCCTGTCCTGCTGCATTAAAAACATACTCGAGACCAAGCTGCAAGTCAGGATTAATCGCAGCCCCAGGCTGATAAATCATATAACGCTGCTGCATGCGTGATTCTGTGCGCACAACTCCCTTAAACGGGCCGCTGTAATGCTTTTTTCGACGCGCCTCCCCGACAGCGTCTCTAGCCGAGACTGCCAAGGCGATGGCGGTTTTTTTGACAACCCAGTCGGTCGTGAGAGCGCCTTTAGGAACCTTACTGCCGGTAACCTGACACCATATGGATGCAGCGGCAAGATAGCTGCTAGTCCGATTTTTTAACAATGAGTCGCCAGTGAGAATGTTGTGACGCAGCACATCATTCCAAGCGAAAGTAGCGGGAACAACCTCTACCCCGCAGCCATCACCCACACGGTATGCAAGGGCCGCCAGATTGTAAATGCTTTTGTCGCGAAAACTTGCAGAGGGCTTCGACTCCACCATCAGCAGCATAACACGTGTTTTACGGCTTGTGAGGTTGTTGACCGTGGTATAAACACCCTCAAAGAAAATCTCGGGGTAGCTGTTGATCACCGATTCTTTCTCTGCCAGAAAAACAAAGTCATACGCCGCTTCCATCAACTCAACGCGCGCCACACGCGAAGCAGGGTGATACCACCAACCAAAAATTGTCTTGCTCTCTTTGATCGGCTCCACTGAGACCCTGACCGGCACCCCCGGCGAATCGGCTTTTATCATCCCCTCCAAATCGGAACAGACAAGCGCGAGATTCAGCCCCTCTTTGGGCTCAATGCCTGAGAGTACAGCACAGCGAACAACCCCATCCCCGTTGTGGTCAAATTGGGAAGCAGCGCCCGCCCAGAAAGCTGCGAAAAGAAAAAATAAAACAGATAACTTATAGATCATTGAATTACCCGTTTTGTCAGGAGGACTGCCTGTTGTTGATTGATTTTTTTTGAGCCCCCGCCATCACTCGCAGCAAAGTCACTTCCAGCAGGAACATCTCCGGCTGGCTTGAAGAAACCAACTTCTCCCGCAGTTCAATAATCCTAAACCGGGCAACGCGCAGCTCCTGCTGGGTGTAGTTGCGAGCACTGGCAAGGCTGTTTTTGAGCTGCCACGTACCCATAGTCCTGAAATTGCCTGGCAGACTTTTCAGAAGCATGTCCGCTTCCACTGGGAGATGCCCATGCCAATTACCGCTGCTGGAAATCCATTTGCGGTCGAAAGCTTCACGCAGCACCAGCAGCTCCCGGATATTCTTATCGATCATGGCGCACAGCATAATGCCAATTCCGCTCTGCCCACTCAGCGGATCCAGGCTGCGCACTAAAGCCGCACAATCGCGCTGACCAAATGCCTTGAGGACATCCCAGGCCTCAGCCTCACGCCCAATGGATACAATTTCGCGGACATCCGCGACTGTGATCTGATTTTGATCACCCACGTAAAGACTCAGTTTCTCCAGCTCGCTGACAATCGTGCGTGTGTCAAATCCGACCCTCAACAAAAACTCCTTACGCGCGTCCGGCTCCATTCTAATATCCTTTTTCTCGATCAACTGATCCAGCCGCGGCGCAGCCGCTTTTTCCAGCTCCCAACCCTTCATGCCGCTGCCAAAGTCCACCACATTTGAGAGCGCGGAACAGGTTTTATAGAGATTGGAGTTCTTACGGATCTTAGGAGCTGTAATAATCAAAATTTGCCCCTCTGCCAGCTCTCTCTGCAAGAATTGGTGCAATTTTTCAGCCGCATCCTTTGATTCCTGATACTCAGAAACCTTTCCCCCGCCAGGCAAAAACAGAGCATCCCGGAGCCAAGTCACCTTGGCCCCGCCGAAAAACGAGGGTGTCTGAACCGAGCTGATAGCACTGTCCACGCAAACCTTGGCGGCACCACCGGTCGTTACGGAGCCATAAATCATCTCCAGCCCAAACTCGTGCTCAGTTGGTGCTAAATGTCGTTTGATACACTCCTGCGACTCGGAATTCACCAAATAGTCATCATCACCCAAAATTATATATAAATGGCCTGTCATTGGGAGGAATTATACTTTAAGTGCCTGAAATATTCCAGCGGCATCTGCTTGCAGATGAAATTTGCTGAATTGTAATATGAAATGCGACAACACACTGGAAAAAATATCCCATGCAACAATACCCCTCAACAAAAATCCTTCGAAAATTTGTTTATCGAACGTTTATAGGTATTTAGTGTAGTAGTCGCTCTACTTGTCGGGCATAGTTTCGCTTGCGGGATGACGCCTGATGAGCGACCCTCGTGGCGCACTGACGATGATGTGCGACGATAGCGGATTACGACTAAAAACGACCCCGATGCCGACTCCGACCCCGACTCCGAGTTGCAGGGCAGCACCTATCGACTGCGAAACCGACCTTCATCCAGCACATGCCGCTCATAGAGCAGCATCACTCCCGCTTAAGCAGGCTCACATCAAAACCGCGCAAGGCATAGAAAGTTCCCGTTATCACAGCGAAAACCGCGCTTAGTGTCAGTGCCAACACCACTCCCCCTATCAGCCCCCAAGAGGGCGCGGAGTACAGCGCGCGCGCCGCAGGCTGAATGGCGATGATCGCGGGGATCAGACCAGAGAGCAAGCCGGTCATGATTAAAGCGCCGTACTCAGTGAGTACCAAGAGGAGGATGGCCTGTTTTTTCAGGCCAACCGCCTGCATCACAGCAAACTCATAACAGCGTTCCTCCACACTGCGAACAATCACCAGTATCACTCCAATTATACCCAGCGCCAGCCCCAATGCGCCCAGCACCAGAAACATATCCAGATAACTCGCCTCCATACGCCCCAGCACCCTCAGCCGCTCAACCGTAGTCTCAACCCGAATCCCCGGCTCGGGATAGCGGTGCTTCAAGCTTGCAGCGACGCGTAACTGGTAGGGCGCGTAATCACAGAGCCACAGGCGATAGCCCTCCATCGGAAACATCTTGAGAAAATGCTCTTCATTAAGAATCAAACCACCCTGCAAAACCGAGACCCGTACTGGCAGCGTACCCACAATTCTGATCCGCCACAACCGTCCATCACTCCCAGGGTAGGTGATTTCATCGCCTGCCTTCATCTTCAAACTGTACTGCAGCATCGCCTGATCAGCGGCCAGTGCGGGAATCACCCCCTCCTCCGGCTGGTCATAAATTGTCGACCAGATGCCGCCAGCACCATCGGGTTCAAAGGCGCGCAACCCTGCCATCTGACTCACAGAAAGGGCGTAGAGACGCGGCACCTGCGGCACACTCATATTCATGCACCCCGCCTCATCCCCATCCCTAACCCTGATTGGCACCACCTCGTTAGAGCCTGTGACTCGCCGCGCCATGTCGATGCCATCGGCTAAGGTTTGCGGCAGCGTGGAGTACATGATCGAAGCAAAACCGCCGCTGCCCGATGAACTTAGTTCACTGCCCGCTGCTGGATCATGTTTCATGGCCAGCATCCCGACTGTCAGAAAAACGCCGGTGGCCAGCAGGATTGTCAGCGACCGACCTCGTGCTCCAGAGTGCAAAGCTTGCACCACACCGGACTTGAATGGATCACCAACTACCCGCTGCCTAGCGCTGAGTGAGGCGAACCAAAGCTCTGCTCCGCCTTTGATAAAAAAAAGCATGGAGATCATCAGCAGAAAACCCGCGCCGAAAAACGCGCCATTGGTCTCGACCGAGGTGCGGCTCAAAACAATCACAACCACCGCTCCGGCAGCACACAATGGACCCGCCACGCGGCGGATCAAAGTAGCGATACGGCCTGGCTCTTCCATCAATAAAACCCCGCTCTGGCGCATGATCTCAACCGGCGGTGAGGCTGAAAATTTGTAAACACGACGCAGCAGCATCAGTGATAGTAGAACAAAAGTGATCAGCGCTGAGAGCAACACCGCTTGCCATGAGAAATAAAAAGCTAGCCGGGCACCGGCAACTGCTTCGCTCCAAAACCGCGAAAGGCTCCAAATCAGCGCGCGCGCAAGCAGAGAGCCTGCGAAGCTGCCTGCAATCGCACCACAGGCGATTGCAGGAACCCACTCAACGCTGATCATTGTCACTACCCTAACACGCGAGAGACCAAGTGCGGAAAAAAGTGCGGGCTCAAGCTTGCGCGCATCCAGCGCGAGGCTCAGCGACAACCCTGCCAGGATGAGCGCTGATATCATCAAGATGAACGCCATACCCACAAAAAGTCCTCGAAAATCGGTTGATCCAAGTGCCGCAGCCACACCCTCCTGCCACAAGGGGCGCACGTTAAAGCCCAACCTAGCTGGGTCAATCTCCCGCAGCAGATCTTCAATAAAGTCAGGCTTGGCCTGAACACGCACACTCATGGCCTCGCCAAAATAACTGCTGAACAAATCTTTGCCTGCTGCAAATGTGATCAATGCTTTCGGTGTTTCCCGCCAACCCTTCCAATACGTCTCGTTGGCAGGGTCTTCGAGCTTCTCCTCATCCATGGGCAGGCCGATATTCCAATCCGCGCAGCTGTCAACTCCGGCCAGCCCGGGTAGCTCCGGCATAAGTTGCTTAACTGCGGCGGCTTGCTCCATGGTCAAAATTTTGCAGACCTCAAATACCTGTGTTTTTGCAACCAGTTCTCCCCCAGCCTCAAAACGCCGCCAGTGCATGGTCAGCTCATCGCCGAGTTTTAGAGAGAGAGTATCCGCCAGCCATGTGTTGATCACAATCTGGTTATCGCGCATCCCGACAGGCAGCAGTGTGTTATCAGGTGTGATTGCGCCCACAAAGCTATAAGGGGTTGAAGCTCCTGATGCGGAAGCAAATTCATCCGCGAGCTGAAAGTTGGCCCATTGGCAAACCGCGCCTGAGGCGGTTAGAGCACGACAAAAATCATCGGGCAAAAAAACGCGACTGCTTTTCACTGCGCTGAGGCCATTGATAAAATCGATTTGCAACCCGATATCCGCGGTTGTCAATGATCGCTGCAGAGCGGCTGTCAGCTCTGCAGGTGATTTGCATGAGAGCAGGATATTGACCATACCCTCTACATCGGCCTGTGCTGCGAGGTCAGCGTAAGGGAGTTGGATATTAATTGGAAGCACGGTGGCTGGAGAGGGGTCAAAGTCAGGGGTGATCAACGCGGCTATCACAGGACGCACGCCTGAGACAGTGCGCCGCTCCATGCGCTGCGCTGCGACACTGCCCAGCGGCAACTCAACAGGGAATAGTGACGGTTTTTCAAACCGGTATGACCAGCGATCACTACCAAAAGAGTCCACAATCTCCGCTGCTCGGCTGTTCACCCCAACAGAGCCAGGCGCAGCCGCCGCAGTTGTGCCGTACTCCGGCACCCCAAGGATATTGACCTTATCAGCACAGACCACACCGTTAGCATCGAGCATCTCCCCCCGCAGCAGCAACGACGCTTCGCTCTCACCCAACCGCTCGGCGAGTGAAGCAGGAAAAAGACCCTCAGTGAGAATCACCGCTGAGCGCGTATTACCCAGCCGCAGCCGCAGGTCACGCTGCAGTCCAGCCTGAAGCGAATCGCCCGCACTGAGAGCAGCACTGAGAATCGCAGCCGACAGAGCTGCTGTGAGCACAAAAATCAGGTGCCGCCACCGGTAAAACCAGAGGCTCTCCAAGCTCCAGCGCAAGGTTGCGGGCATGTTGGTTTGTTTTTTCATGACAAAATTTATAGACAGCTCATCTAGATGCGTATTCATGTAAATCATCGCTGCTGATCTCATTACTTGAAACTAATTTGTAATGCTTCTCATCAACAATACGCACCATCCCGTCTTCAAGTGTAAGCTCAAATAAAGCAATGAGATCGCTTGAAATGAATTGAGCGGAAATAGCACGACACTGAAGGTCTTTGAACTTCTCCTGACAAAAGGCAATATCCTGCTTCGTCTGGACAACAGACAGTTGATTTGGCAGAATTCGGTTTACAGCAACAAGGCGAAAACAATATTTAGAAGCAGCTGTCATGTCCATTGAAAGCATTTCCTGATTGCACAAGTCAAGGACCTGCGACGGAATAATTGGTTTTACACCCAAGGCGCATATTATAGATGATGCTACTGACCACGCCAAAGGAGGCGGAACAGAGTTCCCAATCTGTCGAGCACCATGCCATTTAGTAACATGAAATCGGAACCAATCCGGATAACCGTGTAGCCTTGCCATTTCACGAACTGAGATACAACGATTATAATCATAATGTATGGGTCTTGGGCTAGTGAATGCCCCCCTTGCGGAATCTGTACCTGCACGCAGGGTATTACACTGACCATTTGATGCCAACTTAAAAAAACGCGATACAGGCTCTATTTGCCCCTCTAGAGTGTTTGCAAACCGATGCCTAGAAATATCAGTGTGATCAGTGCGTAAACTAGATGTAAGCAAACTATTATCCCATTTTCGTTGATACCCATAGTGCCAACATCCATTGGTCATACAATGCAACTCTCGAGCATAGCGTGTTTTTGGGGCCCAATCTAATAGTCGGATAGAATCAGAGTAGATGAGTTCATCAAACATTTCATTGTCCGGCAGATCTTCAAGGGCATCCCGACATGTTGGGACTGGTTGAACATCATCTGAATTGAAAAGGTCGAATTGGTCATCTGATTTAGCTGAAGGATATTCAGGAAGTGGTAGCCCTGATTTTGCTCCTAACAAAAATAACCTTTCTCTATGTTGTGGCACGCCATAATTTTTTGAATTCAGAACGTGCCAAGGCTTAGTAACATTATATCCGCACTCCTGAAACTCAGAAATAAGCAACGCCAGCATCTACACAATTCGTATGAACACTATTTAAAATACTCTGCGAATCAACATCGACAACCGACCTAGCCAATGTTGCTGTAAGTGGAAAATTATAGTGATGTGTTGCCGCATGTATCGGGTCCAACTCAACTGCTGCAACAACATCAAAGCCTGCCTGCTCGAAACCGAGCGACATTCCTCCGGCACCGGCAAAGAGATCTACAACTGTTGGGCGTCCATTCATCATTTACCCTGTGCGGTTCCTTTGACCTTGAGCGGCACGCAGTATATGGCAGTTGAAGCGGTGACAAAGAGCGTTTTTTTATCAGAACCTCCAATACACACATTCGCCGACCAGCGCTCGGGAATCTCAATCACGCCCAGTGCGGTTCCGGTGTGGTCAAACACATAAACACCTTTGCTGCCAGTCAAGTAGATTCGTCCGTCAACATCGATTGTCATGCCATCGGAACCCATCTCACAAAACAGAATTTTGTCTGTGAGCTTGAAATCTGATGTGATTGTGTATTTCCAGGTTTGTTTCGCCCCGATATCTGCCACAAAAAGGGTTTTACCGTCCGCTGTTCCCACGAGACCGTTCGGTTTTTTGAGATCATCTGTAACCCGTAGTGCTTGCGAGGCGCCCTCAGGCAGGAAATAGAGCTGCTCGGTCTCCTGCGGTGGCTCTTGGTGTGTCCACCAAGGGCGTTTATAAAAGGGATCGGTAAAGAAACAGCCCCCTTGGGGATGCGGCCAGAGGTCATTGGGCCCATTCAACTCTTTACCCGCATAGCCCTTCAACAGCACAGTTTTTGAGCCATCCGGGGCTATCTTCCACAGCTCCATAGCCTCATCGGCGCAGGCCAGCAGCGAACCGTCTTTGGTGAAACACATGCCATTACTGTGTCCAGCGGGCTGCATAAAAAGGCGCACCCCTTGCTCAGAGTTCCAGCGGTAGATTGCGTTATTCGGCTGATCCGTAAAAAAGATCTCCCCTTCGCTGTTCACCGTGGCACCCTCTGTAAACTTGAAAGCATCCGAAAGTTTCTCTGCCTTGGCTCCCGGTTCGATCACCTCATCCAAGCCCGCCGCCATGCAGCCAGCGGCGACAGTTAAAGCGTAAAACGCAAACCTTGCCCTTTTCATAAGCCTCATCCTCTGTACAAAAAAATTTTCAAACAAAGCTATATCAAAGAGTTTCTCTTTATACAACTCACGGCATTGGCAGGCCATCCATGCAGCGCTCCGCTTTCTCCAGCAACTCATCTGGCAGCGGGTAGTTCTGAAGATCGCCCTCAAGGTAAGCCTGATAGCCCTTCAGATCCATGATGCCATGGCCGGACCAGTTCATCAGGATGGTCTTCTCCTTGCCCTCTTCCGTGGCCTGTTTGGCCTGGCGAATCGTCTCCGCAATGGCGTGCGCTGTTTCAGGAGCTGGGATGAATCCCTCGGTTCTGGCGAAAAGCACCGCAGCCTCGTAACACTCAATCTGTCCAATTGAAGAGGCTTCGATGTGGCCCTCGCGCAGGGCTTGACTGACCATTGGGGCCATGCCGTGATAGCGCAGGCCACCGGCGTGCATTGCAGGCGGCACAAAGGTATGGCCTAGACTGTACATCGGCAGGAGCGGGGTCATCATGGCAACATCACCAGCGTCATAGCGGAACTTGGCGCGGGTCAGCGTGGGGCAGGCCTCCGGCTCGGTTCCGATAATGCGGATATCCTTACCGTGCATGCGGTCGTTGATGAACGGAAAGCTGATGCCCGCGAAGTTGGAGCCGCCACCTGCGCAGCCAATGATAATGTCCGGGTAGTCGCCCACCTTTTTCATCTGAGCCTGGACCTCCAGACCGATCACGCTCTGGTGCAGCATCACATGATTCAGTACCGATCCGAGGGCGTAGCGGGTGTCTCCGCTCTGCATGCACTCTTCGACAGCTTCACTGATGGCCATGCCGAGACTGCCCGGGGTGTCAGGATCCTCGGCTAAAATCTTACGCCCGATCACAGTCTCCATGCTAGGGCTGGGGACGCATGTTGCACCCCAGGTCTGCATCATGACTTTGCGGAAGGGCTTCTGATCGAAGCTGATGCGCACCATGAACACCTTGCACTCCAGACCAATCAGGGCGCAGGAGAAAGCGAGGGCTGAACCCCACTGGCCAGCACCGGTCTCAGTGGTTAGTTTTTTTGTGCCAAACTGCTTATTGTACCAAGCCTGCGCAATGGCAGTGTTTGGTTTATGACTGCCAGCCGGCGAGACACCCTCATTCTTATAGTAAATTTTCGCCGGTGTACCGAGTGCCTTTTCCAGCCGACGGGCACGATAGAGCGGAGTGGGACGCCATATCTTGAGATAGCCCCTGATCTCCTCCGGGATATCAATCCAGCGCTCTGTACTCATTTCCTGCTCAATCAGATTCATCGGGAAAATAGGAGCCAAGTCCTCGGGGGTGATCGGTTTACCATCCTTGCCGAGCGGCGGCAGCATTGGTTTTTGAAAATCCGCTACAAGGTTATACCACTGCTTGGGCAACTCATCTTCCGAAAGTGTAATTTTAATTTGCTCACTTAACATCTTTATTCCTCATTAAAAGCGTTTCTATACACAGAAGCGGTATAGTAGCTTTTTACCGATCAATTCGTCAAGTGGTATTTTTGAGTGGTATTGTTGCATTTTCTGTCCAATGTGTTGTCGTATTTTATATTATAATTCTGCATTATCACGAAGGAGGGATTTACTTGACGCGGTCGGTGTAGGCCTCGTCACCAAAGTTGTTGATCGCATACTTAAAAAACTTGTCCGCCGCCGCCGAGCGCGCCGCGTCCCAAGGACGCGGAGTGCCACAGAGCTGCACGGCCCACAGCTTCAGTTCCTTGCGGTGCCAGTTGACCATGCAGTTCGTGCCCCACGCGCCGCCATGTCCGAACCAGGCGTCATCCTTGTCTTCTTCCGGCGCGGTAAGCCCGAGCGAATAACCGCCCAAGCCAGCCGGACGTGTCGATTTCGCGAGAATTTCTTTAACGGTTTCTTCCTTGAGGATACGCACGCCGTTCTCGCCCATGCCGAGATTCATGAGCATCTTGTAGAACTTGAGCTGGTCGTTCGCGGTCGTCCAAAGCCCCGCGCCCGCCGACGTGAAAACGTGAGCATCGTTGTAGGGACGCTGCTGCATCTCATTCTGTAAACGGTATTTGGCAGGCGCATCCTTTACGCAGTCGTACATCTCCACCTGCGTCTCAAGCTGTTTTTTTGTTGGCAGGAACGAGCTGGACATCATGCCGAGCGGAGCGAGGACACGCTCTTTGAGGAACTCCTCCCAGCGCTTGCCAGTCACCACCTCGACAACAGCCGCGCCGATGTCAATGCCGGTGTTGGAATACTGTGCTTTCGTGCCGGGCTCGAAAAGCAACGGACACGCCGCCGCGATCGCCGCAGTCTGCCGCAGCGGAGCGCCGCCGGACCAGCCGCCGCCCTTGATGGTGCCCTGCTTCGCACAAATCTCAAACGGAAACCCTCCGGTGTGGTTCATGGCCATGCGGACGGTGAGCACATTTTTTGCCAGGACGAGTTTCTTCACGCCGTTCGAGGTGGATCCGAGGACCCAGAGTTCCTTGAATTCCGGCAGAAACTTCGAAACGGGATCATCAAGCGAGATCTTGCCCTCCTCGACGAGGATTGCGATCGTCACGCCGCAGAAGCCCTTTGTCTGCGAGCACTGCATGTAAACATCGTCCATCGTGATCGGACGCTCCGCCGCGACATCGGCGTAACCGACGCAAGTGGTTTCCTGCAGACTGTTCTTATAAAAGACGTTGATCGCGCCCGGAAGCTCTCCTTTTTCGACGTAAGGAGCAAGCGCATCCTTCGCGAAAGTCGTCCCCGAACTCTTCGGTCCGTTGCAGACCGTGCAACATCCTGAGACAATCGCCATGCTAATGATGAGCATTAGTTTCTTCATCTGATCTTCCTTGTTTGTTGATTTACTTGTTGAATTCCTTGTAGTTGATTAATTCCTCAAGGAGTACTTCACCTGGATGAAAGGGTGATAATTTTTTGACAAATAATATATAATAACGAACTGTGAGAATATCGGCAAGCGCTATTGTCGAACGTAATACCGATTCTTCACCGAATCACCAAACACGCTAAAGCAGATGATGGTCACGAAGTATACAACGCCTGTAATACCGTTATTTCGGAATTATAAAAATTAGATCCAATAGATTTTCTCCCAGATGCCAGAACCGGATTTATAGACATCCGTAACCTGACAAAAAAATGAAGTACAGACATTAGAACAGCTAATCTTAAGTGCAGCGCATGTGTAGTAGTCGCTCTATGAGCGACACCGAACGACAACTCTTGCAAACAACTTGCAATCCGCTCTGCAAAGCACTGTAGCCGCGAGCCGTGACTGCGGGGCTCGTTTAAGGAGAACCGCCTGGCAGCTTACGTTTTGCATTGCACGGCACTGTCGCTTTGCCCGTAACTCGGGGTCGGGGTCGGGGTCGGTATCGATTTTATGCGCTTTTCGATACCGATATCGACCCTGATTCCGATGCAGCTGACCTACAAATTACCTCATCGTTTTTCGCAACGCAGCTACGCGGCGGGCTGACTTTTAGTGTTAAAACAGCTGCCACTCTGAGAGGCAGGCGGCTTTGGCTGAGGTGAAAGTGCATATTAGCTCTGAGTTATGATACAGCTCCGCTTCCGCGTTGTTCATCACAATCCGAAGATGGTCATATAAACCGCGTTTTTTCAGGATACAGGCAATTGTTAAAGCTTTTTCTAAACCATCGCACGCTTAAAAGTCTAGAGTTCATCAGGCTGGGCCAGGCGTACGCTGCCATCGTAGATCGACTCATTCGGCCAACTGGCAAGCTGTGCCAGCAGAGCTTCGACGGTCAGATTCGCCGACTCCTCGATACACACGGGATTGCGCTGCAGGGCAGCGCGGTCTTCAGGCTTATCCAGATCAATAGAGTGTTCGGTCACGAAATCCTCAATTAGGTGTGGAGTGTATCCGAGAAGTATTGAAAACGCTCTTGGCGATGGTCGCTTCCTCATAAAGTGAGTGAACCCAGCCGGTGGCGTGCGAGACAATGGTGACCTGCTCATTCTCCAGCGCCCGGCGGGCCTGGCCGGAGATCCGGGTGCCGTTAAACCACATTGATTTGGTGACCAGCCGACGGTTGTTGATCAAGATCCCGTCATGCACATCAACAAAGCTCTGCGAGTGCAGCGGGGGTGGCCATCATATAGATATCCTTCAGGCGAATACGGCAGATAACAAACAGCGCGGCGGCATAGAGCGCGGCCAGTGGAACACACTCTCCAGCACCGGTCTCAAAGCCAGTGCGGTGGCGGAAGGCATCCATGGCCTCAACGGTCTCTGTTTTCCAATAGGGAATGGTTTCGGCATCATATTTATCGAGCCAAATCCGCGGTGACATGATATTGGCCAGCACCAGACTGTGCATCAGCTCAGGAAAAACAAAAATCTCCATATCCGAGAGTATCACCGCTGAGGAGCATCTCTCCATCTCTTTATCTGTCATCTAGGTAGCCGCTTTGATCGATTTTACAGTAGTCATAATCCATTCCGTCGTGTTTCAGGTTCTTAGTTGTCTGTATAGTAAAGTACTGCAACCACTCATCAATGTCCAGCGCGTTGTTGCTGGAGGTGTAAAGAAAGCTGCGGCATCTTCATAAAAAAAGGGACTCCGGCAGTGTTTCGACAAAACCTCTGATCTCATCGCGCACCTGGCGGTAACACTCCAGCTGCTCTTCTTCAGAGCTCCCCTGCTCGGCCAGATCTCGGGCCAGCTGCGGCGGATCGTCAAATCCAACATGAACCACCTTGCAGCTCGCAGAAAAAACGGACAGGTTTCATGGGCGTATCCGCAGACCGTCACCACCACATCCAGCTTCATATTTTTGAATTCCTCGATGTGCCTGGATTTGTGCCTCGATACTTATCTGCTTTGAATGTTTCGCTTTGAATGTCCATGATAGCGAGTTCCTTCACCTCGTTAATTTCAGCAATTTTCTATATTTTGGAAGTTTTCTTAGCCTTCTCGCTTGTTGCAGAACAGCCACAGCTCTCACCCGAACCACAACATCCGCCGGTTTTAGTCATTGATTCCCAAATTGCGGCTAAAATACCTTTCTTCTTTTTTGTGTCTTTCATCTTCTTTTCTTTCCTTTCTCTCCGTTCATTCGCAGCACCTCTTACTTTTGACTTCCCGTCTCCGCAACAAACAGCACTCGCCGCAGTGGACGGACCGAAGATCCCCGCACAAACTGCTTCATGCCATAAGTATATGCTTGAATTTAACAGAAACCTACTGTCTAGTTTTTTGTTAAATTCCAGTTGCTTCGTTACGCCTGTACGCTGGGAACCAGTGTGTTGTACGGTTGGCGATCTTAACCAGGCTCAGCATGACCGGCACTTCAACCAATACCCCCACGATGGTGGCCAGCACCACTGGCGAGGATGTGCCGAAAAGCGAGATGGCGACCGCCACTGACAATTCAAAGAAATTGGAGGCTCCGATCATGCCACCCGGAGCTGCTATGTTGTGCGCAAGCCGCAGTTTCTTTGCCGTCAGATAAGCAATAAAGAAAATCAGATACGTCTGAATAATGAGCGGCACCGCGATCAGTACAATATGCAGGGGGTTGTTCAGGATGACCTTGCCCTGGAAGGAGAAGATCAAGACGAGTGTCAGCAACAGCCCGCCAATGGTCATGCGGCTGCATTTCGGCAGAAAAGTGGTGTTCAGGTAATCCAGTCCCTTGGTTTTAATCACATGCAGCCGAGTCAATGCGCCGCCCGCCAGCGGCACGACAACAAAGAGCGCCACTGACAACAGCAAGGTATTCCAAGGCACTTGAATACCGCCTACCCCCAGCAGGAAGGCGACAATCGGAGCAAAGGCGGGCAGGATGATCAAGTCATTGGTTGCGACCTGCACAACAGTATAAGCCGGATTGCCCCGCGTCAGGTGGCTCCAGACAAACACCATTGCAGTGCAGGGCGCCGCCCCCAGCAGAACCGCGCCAGCCAGATAATCCCTGGCAAGTTCGGCGGGAATCCAGGCTTTAAAAACAACATAAAAGAAAAACGAGGCGATCCCGAACATGGTAAACGGTTTAATCAACCAGTTGACCACCCAGGTGAGATACAGCCCTTTTGGATTTCTGCCGACATGCTTGATGCTGGCGAAATCCACCTTCATCATCATGGGCCAGATCATCAGCCAGATGAGCACAGCAATCGGGATGGAAACCCTGGCGTATTCGAACTGTCCCAGAAATGCCGGTATGCCCGGTAGAAACTTGCCGATCAGCACCCCCGCAACCATGCAGAGGGCGACCCAAACGGTCAAATATTTGTCAAAGAAACTGATTTGCAATTTTTGTTTTTCGTTCATTTTCTTCTCTCCATGTTTGTTAATGGTTCATTCCTTCTGCTGTTCTTATTCAAACTCTCGGCTCGTATATATAAAGGAACGCCGATAGATGCCGCGACAGGCACGGCGAATGGATTATCAGGGCCGGCTATATTGACAACAATCTCCTGAGGGATGTATCCATAGATCCCGGCGCCGATTGCCACAGCAACTCGGCCTGACCCTGAGGTTTTTCACATAGTGAGTACCTCCCGCCTTTTCGAGAACAATCCCGAACAGCATCGCACCTAAAAAAGTCACAGAAAAATAAAGCAGAGAGGCCTTTACTCCCATAAGGGCCCAGATCATGGTAATGATAATAGGATTAAGTAATGGAGAAGCAATGACGAATGACATAACCGGACCGAAGGGAGCGCCAGCGTTCAGCATCCCTAGCGTCATCGGGATGGTTGAACATGCGCAAAAGGGGGTCAGCGAACCTACAACAGCACCCAGAAAATTCCCCCACATCCCGCGACGAGAGAGCCACTGCCTGAGCTTGTCGTGCGGTATATACATTAACACTAGAGCGACAACTGTGCTGATTCCTAAAAAGAGTACTGTCAGCTCTGCGGTTATAATCAAAAAATACTGAATGGTGCTCAACAGATTATTCATTACGGAACTCTCCATGCTTTACAATGAACATATAAAATAAAAACCCGCCGCCAGCAAAATCACGCCGGCAATAACTCTGATTACCACATCCGCCTTCTGCATTTTGAGCGAGGCCTTGCCGAACGATACCCCGAACAGGATGGCGGCGAGCGGCAGGCTGAACCCGACCCCAAAGGCTGCCATGAGAACCATGCCCCACACGATTTTTCCCATCAAAAGGCTGGTGCCGATAACGATATAAATGCCTGGATTGCATGGTAACGACACGGCCGCTACGCCCCCGCCGAGGAACAGCCCGCCCAACACCGCACCCAGTTTGCAGTCGGAAGCCGAAGCTGCGCCTGCCTTCCCAGCGCGACTCGGCAGTTTGAAGGGAAGCAGTTTCAGCGTCGCCAACCCAAAGAAAACCGCAGCGACTCCGGCGAACAGCTTCCAGTACCGCCCTAGAAATGCCTGCGCCGCCTGCCCGATCAGCCCGGCCACAAACCCGAGGATGATCAGTGCCAGCGTGGTTCCGATCAGGAACCAGACCGCCGAAGCCAGTGCCGAGCGCCGGTTCGTGTCCTGTCGCGTGCCGGAGTAGGCGACCAACATCCCCATGGCCGGTATCGTGCAGCAGGCGCTGGCCACGGCACTCACCAGACCCAGCAGAAACGCCAACGGCAAAGCCATCGGCCCCATACTGGCGGCCTGAAGCGTTTCAGTAACCCATTTCAATATTTCCGTTATATTCGTCATATTCGTCTCCGATGCCTGCACTTCAATAGAAGAAACCCGCCGTCATCCTGGAACAACTCCAACACGGCCCAGTAGAGGCATGCCGCTTGGCATACAACAAAACAGTCGTTTGTGATTTGAACGGAACTTAGCCGCAGCCACGCGGTCCGCAACCACCCGCGCCGCAGCTCTGTACGCTCCCGACCAAACCTTGAACCAGTTTAGTTTCGGTTATGCCCCCTGTCACCGGAACCATGCGTCCTCCCGGAACCAATGCGATTACACCAGGCACGGCCATTTGATTGGCGATCTGATCATAATCAAACGATCCTGTCTTCAGCACAAACAATCCGATCTTGCCCTTCAACTGAGGCTCTATCGTTCGAGCGGCACCTTGCATGAGCATGGTCGGTGACTTACCAGCCCCATCCTTGGCTGGTACATAAATGAATACGCCTGCGGAGCCCATGGCAACCGAGTTCAACTCCGAGAACGAGGCAATTTCCTTCAACTCTTCCGCGACTTTCGCCGACTTAGTCTCGGGTTCAGACGCAGGTGTCTGCGCCAGTTCGGAGAGCACCGCAAATCCTTCGGTCTTCGGATTCGCGGTTTCCTCGCCGTTATCCTTAATCACGGCCCGCGCCACTAGCACTCCGGCAACGAGCAAGATTGCAATCCCCGCAACATATCGCCCAAGACCACCCGATCCCGACGTTTCACACGCGCAGCCCGGTCCGCATTCAGAAAACTCTTCGGCTTTTGGTTTTCCTGTTGAGGCCATCTCATTTGCAACATCCAACCCGACCCATTGCATCAGCTCACTCAGTGTCGGATAGTTGTCTTTGCTGACAATATCGCCATTTACCATAATCAGTGGTAAACACCCGTTTCCTTCTTTGTCCAGCGTTTCTTTAACCAGCGTTTCTTCAAAAAAGGCGGCCGGTTCGGAGGATAAATTGAACCTTTGCACAGTCACCCCGCGTTGTTTTAATTCGTCCAGATTCCCCGCAAGCTGAGCCAGTTCGGGGTTCACACTGGGGCCGCATACTCCGCTCGAACAGCACATCGGTGGGTCAAACACTTTAACTTCTGATTTCATCGGGACTCCTTTGCCCTTGCGGGCGGTTGTTTAGTTAAAATTGTTAAGCCATTCAGTCAGTTTACTTTCAAGTTCATCACGCACTTTGCAGAAAGCTCCCAATGCTTTTTGCCCGTCTTTATCTCGGCGGACAGCATTTCTCACCGCGCTGCTGCCGACATAACTCTTCAAGGTCACAGGCATCTATAAGCGTAAGTTTCTTTTTGTCAGATTCCATATCAGGATCTTTTTCAAGCTCTCGTCCAATCAGATCTAAAACAGATGCAAACGATATCGCATCCTTTTTCATACGGTAATACACCCAGCGGCCATCCTTACGGCTGGTAATCAGGCCAGCACTCAAAAGCACACCCATATGCCGCGATGCGGTTGCGCCGGTCACCTGCAGCAGTTCAATAATCTGACAGGCGCAAAGTTCATCATACCCCATAAGTGCGGCGACAACCCGCAGCCGGTTTCGATCTGATAATGCTTTAAATAAAGGTAATAGCTTTTCCATTCCAAGAACTTCCTTTGTAACTTCTCAATAACCGGACAGAGAACAAGGAGCACGCTGAAGCGTGAACAACAAACGGTTGCTACGTAAGGTTTGTTGTCCAGCCTTTAGGCTGTCTCAAAGCGGGTTATTGAGAAGTTACCTTCCTTTCTGAGCTGGCGCGTTAATCAATTAGCTAATTAGCCAAACGAACAACTATTATATCGCAACGCCCCCTACCGGTCAACCCTCTTTTTTTATATTTTTTTTGAGGAGATAAATGATTTTATTTCACTCAAGTTTTAATATGGAAATTAAATTTTATAAAAAACCGACTCAATTTGTAATGAATTGAAAGTGATAATGAAGTAGTGCAAGCATCTTGCTTGCAGATTAAATTTCAGTGAAGTTGGAACGGTTTTAAATGTCACTTTAAGTGCTCACCGACCTACACAAAACTCAGTGTAGTGACACACATGGTCCTCCGCGGGAAGGGGTACATTGCCTTTGTCGACATAAGCGCACATTAAAAGGCTGTTTACAAAAAACACATATTATGATAATATTATCGCTGTATAAAGGAGCTGAAACATTCAAAGGGAGATCATATGAAAAAGACTCAACTGACTGTAGTTAAGATCGATCACATCAATATGCGCGTGGTCAACAAATTACGTTTTTTGGGGCTCTACGGGGGCTCTACGGGGTATCAAACCTCAATTGTGCCAAGATAAATCCATAGAAAGAAAATAATGAGATGAGGTAAATCGAATTTGAAACTTTTTATTGAAACCTGTTCAGCGAAAGCTGGGACGGAAAATAAAATAGCTCAAAGCACAAGCCGGAGGTGAAAGGGTGACCGCGATTTTAAAGCTTTTAACCAGATATTAAAAATGGGGATGTCAGCTTGATTCAAGATTTTCAACATCATCTAAATCTTTATGTCGTCCTGATGCCCGCTTGTTTTGAAGAAGGTATGATTTGGAAATCATAAATATTTGCTCGTTGTCTATTTCAGCAATCACCTTGTTTTTGTAGCAATCATCAAAATTCACACCGTCAATTTCTCCCATTACGTCAATGCGCATTGGAGGTAAGCCCATGCGGATAATTTTTTTGGGCTGTAAAAATGTATCAGAACTCAGGCTTGGATCGGTCATTCCAAACTCAATAAAGGCATTATAAAGGTTGGCTGCATTGCCGGGAGAGACCGCAAACCAAATATCCATATCGGCTGTAGTTCTTGGATATCCATGATAACCAACTGCATATCCGCCAATTAATAAATACTCCACTTTATGTACGTTCAGCAATCTCAAGAACTCTTTGAAGTCTTCCGGAAGCGTTAGGTTTTCCATATGCAGCCTGCCTGTTTATTTGAAGGGCCTGAAGTCGCCCTTCAGGAGAAAGTTTCATCCAGTACTCTTTGTCTTGCGAATCGCGGAAATCTACGACTGATAACTTTGTACGATCTAATTTCATATATAAAGTATAACATAATGTGTGATTGAGTTTCAAAACATTCATTACACCTCATGAAGCACAGCGGTTTGTATTTTTGATAGCTCTGCTTTCATCCTGCGTTTAATATGCCATAGATCATAAGTCTGCTGCATACGTAGCCAGATGTCTGGGCCATTTCCGGCGAACTTACCAATCCTCAGGGCCATCTCAGCCGTTATTGGGTGAGTGCAGGCCAGAATACGGTGGAGCTGCTGACGAGAGATCCCCATCATTCTTGCGGCATCACTGACAGTCAGGTTCAGGCTATCCAGAACGTCTTCCCTCAAAATCTCACCTGGGTGAACAGGTTCTCTTTTGATAGGTCTTTTTATAAAATATTCACTCATAATCACTCCTCAATGGTATTGTTCAAGATCAACTTTTATCGCATCTCCCTTATTCCATTCAAATGTTACGCACCATGGGCCGTTAACATTAATACTATAGCGCTTAGATCTTCCTGCAAGACCGTGAAAGTTAAACCCTGGTATATTGAGCTCTTCCAGATCGATTGCTTGATCCATGGCGTCTAACCGTCTTAAAGCTCTTCTTTGCAGATCATGACGCACCTTACTAGAGCGACCACGCTCAAAAAGTTCTGCAAGTCCTTTATGTTTAAAACTCCTTATCACACTGTTCATTGTATCAAATCCTGTTACACAATCAAGCCGAAATGGATATGTTTGTAACTTCTCAATAACCCGCTTTGGGACAGCCTAAAGGCTGGACAACAAACCTTATGCAGCAGCCGTTTGTTGTTCACGCTTCAGCGTGCTCTTTGTTCTCTAATCGGTTATTGAGAAGTTACATATGTTTCACAAAAAACCCATAAAAATCCATATGATTGACGGTTATAACGAGCAGTGTTAAAATGTTACCCATGATAAATACACAGACTATCACTAAAAACATCTCAAGGAAGCGCCCCAAGAACCGTCCTCCTTGTCACCCTGGAGAGATGCTTTTGGAAGAGTTTGTCAAACCTCTCAATATAACCCAAACAGAACTTGCTCAAAAATTAGGAGTATCTTATCCACGCCTAAACGAAGTTATCAAATGTCGTAGGTCAGTAACGCCAGACACTGCGTTAAGACTCTCTCACGTTCTGGGGATGTCGCCCGATTTCTGGCTTGGATTACAACAAGACTGGGATCTTTGGCATGCGATAAACAGTCCACAATCTGCTGAAATTAAACAATTAAAACCAATCCCCAATGAAAATATAATAATTTAGCTAATAATAAAAATGATAAAAATGATTGTGGACCTCCGTTTATGACCCACATCGCAGGTCAGGGTTTTTTGGTAAAGCCATCAGAGCCATTCTATATCAACAATCTCTTTACATTCATCCATTTCCAGGCAGTAGCGCCTGAATGTCGGAGCATCTCTCAACAGCTGCAAGCTCGCACCGATTTCCTCTGAACAAAGCCGCATAACTCCATCAATTTCCATCCAGTCAACACGCTCCACTGAAAAAAGATCAAGGTCGTAAGAGAAACGATGTTCGAGATAAAACAGACCAATACCAAACCTCCGGCGTCTTTAGTTCGCGCATCAACCACGCCATAAGACGGTGACGCTCAACGTCCTGAGCTAAATGCAGCCGTTCACGTATTTCCGCAACGGTCCAGTTTCGATCCCAGCAAATGTATGGAATCGTATCATCGCACCAATTTGTTGTCATAACCTTCATTACGGGTGCATATTATCACAATTATGCTTGAAAACAAACACGAATTATGTCGTAAGTTGAAAACGCTGGACTTCATAGTTCAGGTTTGCTATACATTGAACCACATCACGGTTCACATTGTTAACCAATATGGAGGTTTTATAAGTTCTATCACAATACATAAAATGGATGATCAACATTTTAAGCAAATCCCAGGAGTTCTGCTCTGGAGCAAAATGCAATGAATCTGACAATCCAAAACATAAAAACCGCTTTGGCGGATATTGAAGAGACCTCTGATTTACTTGAGAAGGCAATGAAATTGGCTGGGCTTGTGACTGGTCTGTTTCGTGAGGCTGGCTGGCCTCTTGTTGTGGTAGGCGGTTCGGCTATCGAGTTTTACACCGAAGGCGCATACATGTCCGGCGACATTGGTTTTTGCCGTCAAATATTGGCCCCTATCCCACTCCGAGTATCACAGGAAATCATGGGAAAGCTAGGAGCTGCTGGTGGCCCGCGAAGCTGGAAAGTCGCAGGGTTATTCGTTGACATGCTGGGGCTTCTTGAAAGCGAATCAATAAAAAGGTAAAAACAAACGTAAAGCCGAGAGTTGGACCGGGTACAAGTCGTGCGGAAAAGGAAAGAAGGTGGAATTGCGCTTTTCGAAATCCGGAAAGGACGTCATCGAGCGCACTTACTCGACGCATCTTCTGAAGCCTGAATAAGCTAAAGCAGCTGGTCGCCGCAACCAAATGAGGCTATTCAATATGCGAAGGCTATGCGTACTCATTGATAAGTTGATGGTTAAGAGCCCGCTGCTTTAGTAACAAACGCTATGCGTTTGGGGAAGCAAAGTTTGTTGTTTTTAAAGTAGCACAGGCGTCCCGCCTGTGTTCGGCGCATTTGCTATGACAATTTAGTGCCATACAATTGATCTCGTTTTACTCTGGCAAACAGTTGTCTTTTCAGATACACTTAGTGCAAATGAAGGGTTATAGAACAAAAAATAGAGAGGCAAATGTTTAATAGTGATTCAAAAGGGATAGGAGAAAAAATGTTACATTCAGTAGAGGCCACAATCGAAGCTAACGGCAAAGTGCGCTTGACTAAGCCGGTGCATCTGAAGCACGCCTGCAGAGCCATTGTGACCATTTTCATGAAGCCTGAGGTTCCTGAGATTTCCTTACTCAGCGAACAGTCGCTCGCTGCAGACTGGGATACACCTGAGGAGGATAACGCATGGTCACACCTGCAATAGGCTCTGTTGTTCTTGTTCGGTTTCCGTTTTCGGATCTGTCCGCTACCAAGCTACGCCCCGCAATCGTTCTGGCATTTGCTGACAGGAATGACTGGATTCTCTGTCAGATTACAAGCAACCCATATTCGGACTCTAAAGCAGTCGCTATAGACAACTCAGATTTCAACAGCGGATCCTTGATGTGCAAAAGCTTTGCCCGCCCAGGGAAGCTGTTTTCAGCAAACGCAACTATTATGCACAAAGAAGCCGGAAAACTTGACCCCAATAAATTCAACTCTATTGTAGATTCGGTGATAAAAATCATCCGGCCAGAGTAAGCCAGCGACGCTTTGAAATGCCTTAAAAATATGGGTTTCGCCACCGCGCCACTCGGCTCTAAGCCACTTAAGCAGCTAGCCGCCGCCTGCGTGCCATGCACAGGCAGACAACCAAATGAGGTTATTCAATATGCGGATGCTTTCCGCACTAATTGAAGTTTTGAGAAGTTGTCTTGAAGGTGACAATGGAGTAGTGCAAGCATCCTGCTTGCAGATGAAATTTTCAGTGAAGGTGAAGTTGTGTTACCGTTGATTTCAAAAGAGACGCTTGTGGAATTGATTCGTGTGCTGAACTATCCGAAATTCAAGCTAACACCTTTGGAACAGCAGGCCGTCCTCGAAGCATTTCTGCCGCATGCTGCGATTCACTCTAATTAAGCATTTGAGGATTTAAGGTTTTCTTGTATAATTTTGCGCATGATTCGAAAAATGGTAGAGAAGAGAGAAGTTTCTATTCAAAAGCGATTTAGCGATGCGCATGCCCTGCTCGAAGCCCTTGTTCCAAAAGGCGAACCCGCGTGGCTATTGTACTTGGACGAGTTGGAGCGGGCGGCTAAATGGAAGGCTCTGGCTGCCTCCAGTCGTCAAGTACTGGAGTTCCCGCTTGGAAAACAAAGAGCTTATGTGGCAGAGTTGTTGCAGCGAGCGGGCACTGAGCTGAATGATATGGATGATGTTGCAGATGGGGGACGCAGTCGCTTTATGGAATCGCCTTCACTGGCGACTCTTTCCAGCTTTATCCAGTTAATACCGGATCACAACCGGCTAAGAGCGGAGTTGTTGAAGTGTGACGCTCAACTGAGTGATCAACCATTTTCGGGGACCCATGCCGCCATAAAACTTTTACTGGGCGAGCTGGATGAAGTTTTTGTAAAGTGTGAACCTTTCAAATCTGTTGGATGGTCATGGAGTTCGGAATCTCATGCAATCGCGGTTTGTGGTGGTTTTATTGCGCTCTGTGATCATAAAGAAAAATTACCAACTTCCGTTGCAAACTTCCTGACTCGCTATTTGGCACCACGGGATTGGAGATCTTGTGAAGATCCGACCGTCGCTCTTGATGCTTCATGCCAAGCTTTGCTGTCCGCTTTACGAGCAGCACTTTCCGGACTGAACTTGAACAGTGACGAAAAACTTGTCTGGTTAATGCGACTACAAAAAATTATTGCGGCCCGCGCAAATACAATTGTCAGCAATAAATATCGCAAGGCCTATGGTCGTGCGGCAGAGGGTTTGATTGCATGGCGCGATGTAGCAAAGCTAAGCATATCAGAAGACGTGGCTGATAGATTTATTCTTGCAATACGCAATCGTTACAATCGCTTCACGGCATTCAGACGCGAGTTGGATACAAGAAGTTGAAGATCCAGTGAATTATTGGAGAGAAAATGAATAAACCGGAGAGACACGAAGTTGAGCTGTGGTCTGGCGAATACGAGGCGTTGATGCGCAACGGGATGATCTCGTCTGTGTGTAAGGCACTGCTGGCATCCCCACGCAAGCGCGGGGACTATATGATTCTCCAACTCACCGAGAGTCAACTGGAAGAGCTAACCGGGTGGGTGGCAGCAGAAGCGAATCACGCAAAGACAGCAGAAGAAGAGAGAGTTCTGGGAGATGTGTGCGAGAACTTGGAGAGTGATCTTTACAACATCCGAATGAGAAGAATCCGATTATCCACATCCATCTCACGCGCGAAAGTTGGTCAGTTGTGAACATCGCAACAATATATCAAGTTAAGCAAGTGCTTAGGGCGATTGAGAGGTTAAAGTATGAAAGTAACGCAAAATGACAAATATGCATATCGTGTAATATGGTCGGAGGAAGACTCTGAATATCTTGGCTTATGTACTGAATTTCCAAGTCTCAGTTGGCTTGCGACAACTCCTGAATCTGCATTAAGCGGTATTCGCCGTGTTGTAACAGATGTAGTGGCTGAGATGGAATCATCAGGCGAATCTGTTCCGAAGCCGTTGGCAACACGTAAGTATAGCGGTAAATTTATGGTTCGCATTCCTCCCAACGTGCACAGAGAATTATCTATCGAGGCCGCTGAAGCGGGAGTCAGCCTTAACCGCCTTGCTTCTGCAAAACTCACATATTAAAATTGGATTTTTACGCTTTGGATTTTGACGCTTAGTTTGGATGGGGCTAGATCCGCGCAAAGCGTGAAGTGAAAAAGCTGTAAAATTCTTTTAAATTTAAATGAATTGTAAGTAATAATGGAGTAGTGCAAGCATCCTTGGCGATGAAATTTCCAGTGAAGTTGGAGCGGTTTTAAATGTCACTTTAAGCACTCACCAACTTACCCACAATTGAACAATATTGAAAATTCTACAATTTGTGCTTTTTAAGACATGAAAGCGGCCCGACAATGTCCTGGCAGATCACGATAATCAATGCGATCAGCATTAGTGCCAACGACAAATCGAACAGGGTGTATGACAACCGGACAGGCACAGTCAGCCACGATGGTTTAAACAGCATAAGTGTGCCGGAACCAAAAGCAATCGCAAATGCAAAAAAACAGCTTCTCAATTTTCCCGTTCATCGTTACTTCCCTTTATGACCTGGTGACCGGATGACACGGTGACCTGGTTGGTCAGCGATCCTGAAAATCAACATTTCTGCCAACAAGCAACTACAGCTAAAATGGTGTTAAAACATATGTAACCCATAAATACGCGTCAGGCAGTAGTAAACGCCAACCAGAATAAAAGCGGCACCCGCCAGATAGCGGACCCATAGTTCAATCTGCGTCAGCTTGTTAAAAACCCTGCCCACATAATTTGAGGCAAACGCCATTATAAAGGCAAACGCAACAACCGGCAGCGAGGTTCCAATACCATAGACAACCGGCAGTACAAAAGCGGAGTTATGTTTTAACGCCAGAGGCAGCAGTCCACCGAAAAACAGTCCGGCTGAAACAGGGCAGAAAGATAGCGCAAAAAGGGCCCCAATTGGCACAGCCCAGATAATTCCGCCTGCTTTAGCCCGTTCCTGCAGCTTAGCAGCACCAAGCTGAATTGATGCACCGGAACCGACCCACCCCAAAAGCACAAGCCCAAGAATGATAAGGATTGGACCGAGAGCTTCATTCATATACCTCTGGAGGAAACGGGAGCTTTCCGCGCTGCTTAACACACCTGCGGTAATGATGCCGCCCAGAATAACATAAGCCATGGTTCTACCCAGGGCGTAGAGCAGACCGGAAGCGATGACCGTGTTTTTCTGCCCTGCTTTACGCCCGATAAAGGAGATTGCCGCAATATTGGTAGCAAGGGGACAAGGACTTATAGCAGTGACAATACCAAGCCAGAACGCCGAGAAAACAGCTGTCCATATCATAGCTGACCTCCATCGTTTCTCAAATAGGCATTGATGGCATCTCCGATATATTGGTTGAATGAATCCGTATCCTTCATCAGCGTCCAAACTTCATCCAGACGTTTAAAGACGGATACTTCCCCATCTTTTACCTGAGCCACCACCACGCAGCTGGAGACAATTTCAAACTTTCTAGCCAGTTCCTCATTCTCTTGAAAATCAACCTCCTGCCATTTAATACGACCATCAGCCAACTCTTCGGCATATGATTTATCCAGCAGTTCGCGGGTCATTTTTTCAATGGTATTACAGGTAACACAACGGAATGTGGAATGCATGTAATACACAGCCACATAGTTGCCCTGCATGTTTGATTGAGTTGCAGAAGATGTGTCACTCCTAGCCGAGTGCTTTCCAAGTGCAAAACCAATGCTGATCAGAACAAAGGCAATCAGCAACTTTGTCAGAATGTTTTTAGCCCTTTCCATAATCAATCACCTTCCGTTGTCCGCCGCTGCCTTGAAATCAAAGCCCAGCTCTTTCCATTTATTGAGAATATCTTCCTGCGAGATAAAGCCTACATGACGCCAGAGTTCTTTACCGCTGGCATCAAAGAAAATCTGGGTTGGTATTGACTCGATTTTATATTTTTCCGCACGCGCTTTATTCTCAGCCTGCCAGACATCAATAAACTCAACATCAAAGAGTCCTTTGTACTGTTTTGTCAGTTCATCAAGGATCGGTGTCATTTTCTGACAGGAAGCACACTTGTGCGCTCCCAGATCCACAAGCCGAGGAAGCGCCTGAGTCTTTGTTTCGTTTGCGTTTGATGCCGTATTTGTCTCACTCTCCCTGTTGCAGGCAGAGAGCATCATTACCCCCGCCATTAAAGAGAGTAAAGCGAGCGATTTGAATAATAATTTCATAAGCATTTCTCCTGTTCTTATTTTTTGTGCGTGTTTTTATTTCTCATATCAGGCTTCATCCCGCAAGCGGAACTACGCCCTGACGGGGAAGTCACAGAGAACAGAGAGTAAAAGTATATCACCCTGCGAACTCTGCCCCTCTGCGAGGGTTAATTTTGAGGTAAAAAATGGGTGGTAAAAAATGTTGCTGCTACGCTGTGCCAAATCGCAGTAGTTCCTATGCTTATCACCCAAGGAGTTTTTTGATTTCATCAACTGAAGGTACCTTGCCGACAACCTTGACAACACCATCAACCGCCAGAGCGGGGGTCATCATCACTCCGAAAGCCATGATCTGATTGATATCTGTGACCTTTTCCAGCTCGTAATCCAGCTGAAGTTCTTTGGCTGCCGCCTCCGCGGCTTCCGCCAGTTTTTTACATTTGGGACACCCTGCGCCCAGTATCTGAATTTTCATTTTCTACTCTCCTTTGTATTCTAGTATCGTACATTTTTGTGTGTTTTGAGTACGGTTTTTATCTCTCACAGAGGCACAGAGAACACAGAGAGTAGCAGCTTTGCGCCTTTGAGTCTTTGCGGGAAAACTCTGAAAAGACTCTGAGAACTCTGTGCCTCTGTGAGAGATAAAAAATTGGTTGCGGCAAAAAGCTGCTTTAGCCAAAAAATATTCCGAAAACAATTCCGCTGATGGTGGCCATCACGATCACCAAACTCACAAAAACTACCGTCTTTTTGGTCCCCATCACACTGCGGATCACCAGCATATTCGGCAGGCTCAATGCTGGACCGGCCAGCAATAGAGCCAACGCCGGACCTTTACCCATACCATTATTAATCAGACCTTGCAGAATGGGAACTTCGGTCAAGGTAGCAAAGTACATAAAAGCGCCTGCAAAAGATGCGAAGAAGTTGGATAGGAGCGAGTTGCCACCGACTGCGGTGGAGACCCACTCTGCGGGAATCAAGCCTTCTCCGCCAACCCGTCCCAAGAGAGCGCCCGCCACCAGCACGCCGATCAGAAGCAGAGGCATAATCTGCTTTGTGAAGCCCCAGGAGGATGCAAACCACTCACCTGCCTCGCCTTTGTCAGTGCTCGTAAAAGCGGAGAGTCCGATAACTCCCGCAGCAAAAGCGGCCAGGGGCTGTTCAGGGAATGCAATGGCCAAACCAGCGGCCGGCAAGGCGGTCAGCACAACCTTCCACCAGGCCACCTCAAACCAGCATACCAGCATCACGCCTAATGCAACTGCAAAACCGGATGTAACAAACCACTTGGCGCCATAGATCGAAGCCCAGAGTCCCTCAATCGCATCGGGACGCCCCCAGTTGGCAAAAACCAAGATTCCGACCATTGAAGCAAAATAAAGAGCGTTCTGCCAAAGAGGTCGCTTGACCTCCTCTTCCGGCATGGCCATCTGCAAGGCTGCTTTCGCAGCTTCCTCCTTACGAAATATCAGGTGCATCAAAATACCAATTATCACACTGAAAAGCACTGCGCCGATTGCCCTGGCGATTCCCAGCTCGACCCCCAGTATCCTGGCAGTCATCACAATTGCTAAAACATTAATTGCCGGCCCTGAGTAGAGAAAAGCGCAGGCCGGTCCCAATCCGGCACCCATCTTATAAATTCCGGCAAAGAGTGGCAGAACTGTACAGGAACAGACGGCCAGAATAGTGCCCGAGATGGAAGCCACCCCATAGGCCATAAATTTATTGGCCTTGGCGCCAAGATATTTCATTACCGAACCCTGACTCACAAAAACCGCGATTGCACCGGCAATAAAGAAGGCGGGAATAAGACAGAGCAGGACATGCTCCCGCGCATACCATTTAGCCAGATACAACGACTCCATAATCGCATTGTCAAATCTCGCATTCCCCACAGGGAGATAAAAAAACGCTAAAAAGACTACAGCTATAACCGCCAGTTTTTTCCACTCAGTTTTCCAGTTCATATTTAAACCTCTTCCAGGCCTCTGTGTTAAAACAAATCAAGCCTAACAAAACCTATGCGCTATCAACTAAAGCTGCATGCGCCTCTGCCTGCGATTTCAAAACCGCATCAACACAGTGCATAAAATTCAAAACACATGGCACCTTCAAGGTGTAGTAAACTTGCTTGCCGCGCTTATCATCCATCACAATGCCGGCCTGCTTCAAAACCGAGAGATGTCTTGAAATCGTGGAAAAGTCGAAATCCACCGCATCAACAAATTCGCAAACACACCTCTCGCCATGGGCCAGTTTCTCCACCATCCACAACCGGGTGGGGTGGGCCAGCGCCTTCAAAATATTTGCTTTTGCGTCATATTTAGCTTTCTCTCTGACATCTCTCATAACTGAATCCCTAATTGCTTGTTCGTTTGGTCATTTAACCAAATGATTGCATCTTTGTCAACAGCGATTTTGACTTTTTCGTACATTTTGTCTTGCCCTTTGGTAAAGGCCTAGGCCCGCGCGGAGCGCGGAGTGGAGAAGTGCGCGAATGCGCAAATGCGCGAGTAAAGAGGTCGCGCCTTTTATGCGGGAGCAACGTAGGTCCGATTTCCAATCGGACAACTCCCGATGCACTCGGGATCTACTACCGAACGCTTCCTGCACGGACCTAACACCAGCCTTTTTTAGGCGTGGTAAACGAATGCAAAAAAGAGAGGCTGCAAGGGCCTCTCTTTTTATGTGTTACAAAACCCGAACAATCTTATTTGCTGGTTTTTCTGGTAGCACGTGGTGCCTCACGCAGGCGGGCTTTCTTGCCTGTGAGCTTGCGCAGATAGTAGAGCTTGGCGCGGCGCACGCGTGCGGAGCGCTCAACCTCAATCTTATCGATGTAGGGCGAGTAAACAGGAAACACCTTCTCCACGCCCACGCCGAATGTGACGCGGCGCACGGTAAAGGTTTCTGTGTTGCCGCCGCCGTCACGGGCGATCACGGTTCCGATAAAGGCCTGAATCCGCTCTTTCTCACCCTCTCTAATCTTGACAAAGACTTTGACGCTATCGCCAATTTTGAACTTCTGTGTTGCTTTGCCCTCGGTAGACTTTGCCACCTGCTCGGCGTTAATCATGTCAATTGCTTTTGAAATCATTTTCAAAACTCCTTCTTACCTGAAAATCAAACTTAATCCAACTCTCACTTCAACAAATCGGGGCGTCGTCTTGCTGTTCGATCCAACGCCTGCCGCGCCCGCCAACTATCAACAGCGGCGTGGTCACCGCTCTGCAGAACTCCGGGAATTTCCAACCCCCGATAAACCGCCGGCCGCGTATACTGCGGATATTCCAGCAGACCATTTGAAAACGATTCATCCCGCACTGCCACATCGCCGCCGCCCAGGACTCCGGGCAACAGCCGCACAACCGCGTCAATTATCACCGCCGCAGGCAGAGCCCCGTTGGTCAACACATAGTCGCCAATCGAAAACTCATCTGTCACCAGTGCCTGACGCACGCGTTCATCGATTCCTTCATAGTGACCACACAAAAAAATCAGATGGCGTTTACCAGTCAACCGTCGGGCTGCCGCCTGTCGAAACCTCCTGCCCGAGGGAGTCATTAAAATAACTCGCGCCTGCTCTGTTTGCAGCGCTTCAATTGCCTCAAACCACAGCTCCGGTTTCATGATCATCCCAGGGCCGCCGCCATAGGGCTTGTCATCAGCGGTTCGACGGGCATCATGCGCAAAGTCACGCAGATCAACTGTCCTGAATTGAACCGCCCCCATCTCAGATGCTCGTTTTAACATGCTCTCTTCGAAAAAACCTCGAAGCATGGCTGGAAAAACCGTGATCACATCAATTTTAAGAGGGCCGTCCATCATTTCAGCCAACCATGCCTAAGTGCTGACATCACTGCTTTCAGCTGCCACGGCACGCTTGGCCCTACGGACCATGCTTGCAACTGTTTCAGACATCTGAGCGCCTTTGGACTGCCACGCTGCAATACGGTCGAGTTTGAGCTTAAAATTCACTCCCTCACGTGTTGGTTCGTACCATCCAAGTATCTCTAAAAATTTTCCATCGCGAGGTGAGCGCTCATCCGCGGCAACAACTCGATAAGCTGCATTATTCTTGCAACCAGTTCTACGTAGTCTAATCTTGACCATTTTTTCCTCCAAAAAGACTGATAATATACCAATCTATGGCACTGTTTTGCAAGCACCAATTTGCTTTAATCTCAGTTTTATTTTTTTTCACTGCGTTTTTTAGGGGCTGCCGCGCGTTTTTTGGAACTCGCGGGCCTCTTTGAACTCTTTTTGACCGCAGGTTTAACGCCCGTTTTTTCGCTTGCCGCCAGCTTTTTCGAACCTGTCAAGGGCAGCTCGCCACCCATCGCAAAGATTAAACGATCACCGCTCTCCGCGACGCTCACATCGATCACACCCTTTGTCAGCACACCTCGCAGCAACTCTTCCGCCATGCTGTCCTCCACAAAGCGTTCAATTGTGCGTCGTAGAGGACGGGCACCCAATGCGGTGTCATAGCCCTTGGTGATTAAGAAATCAACAGCCGCGGAACTCAACTCCAGCGCTATCGACTTAGCCGCCAGACGCTCACGAACTTTACTCAGCTCAATATCAAGAATTTTTACCAGATCCTCTTTACTCAGCTGTTTAAAGACAATCAAGTCATCAAAGCGATTGAGCAGTTCCGGTTTAAAAACCTGACGCGCTGTTACGATCATGCGCTCTTTCAAGCGCTCGTAGTCAAGATCCCCGGAAAGCTTTCCGAAACCGAGCCCCTGCCCCTGGCGGTCATAATCAAAGCCAAGGTTGGAGGTCAGAATAATCACTGTGTTGCGGAAATCCACGGTCACACCCAGACTATCGGTGAGATGACCTTCCTCTAAAATCTGCAGCAGCATGTGCATCACATCTGGATGCGCCTTCTCCACCTCATCAAAAAGAACCACGCTGTATGGACGGCGGCGCACCCGCTCGGTCAACTGGCCACCCTCTTCATAGCCAACATAGCCTGGGGGCGAGCCGATCAGCCTTGAAACCGTAAATTTCTCCATGTACTCGGACATATCCAGCTGGATCAAGGCCTTGTCGTCGCCGAACATCTGCTCAGCGAGTACCTTGGCCAGCAGCGTCTTGCCTACGCCCGTTGGGCCTAGGAAGAGGAATGACCCAATCGGGCGCCGGGGATCTTTTAGATCAGCCCGAGCCCGCCGCAGCGCGCGGGCAATCGACTCCAGGGCGGGTCGCTGTCCGGCCACATGTTTCTCCAGCTCATCCTCGATGTTAAGCATGCGCGCCCGTTCGGTCTCATTCATCCGCTTAATAGGGACACCGGTGATATGCGCCACGGTGTCCGTGATGTCATCCAATGTGACATCCAGGGCTTTATCACCGCACTCCGCTTTCCAGTTAGCCACCACCTGATCGCGTTTTTTTAGTGCCGCGCGTTCCTGATCACGCAGAGCCGCAGCCTCTTCAAAGCGCTGATTCTTGATCGCGTTCTCCTTGTTAGCACTGAGTTCGCGGATCTTACTCTCGGAGTCCCGAATACCCGCTGGCAGCACTGCCACACGCATTCGTACGCGCGCGCCAGACTCATCCAGGGCATCGATCGCCTTATCCGGCAGTTGCCTGCCTGGCTGGTAGCGCTTGGTCAAGCGGGCGGCCGCCTCGAGTGCCTCCGGCGAATACAGCACATTGTGGTGAGCCTCGTAACGCGGAGCAAGGCCCTTTAAAATCTCAATCGTCTCCTCCTCAGAAGGCTCATCCACCCGCACGGTTTGAAAGCGGCGCTCCAGCGCGGAATCCCTTTCAATCCGTTTACGATATTCATTCAGCGTGGTGGCGCCAATGCACTGCAGCTCACCGCGCGCCAGTGCGGGTTTGATAATATTAGCGGCATCCATGCTGCCCTCAGCACCACCGGCGCCGACAATGGTGTGCAGCTCATCCAGAAACAGAATGACCTTACCGCTGCTGCGCACCTCCTCCACCACGTTCTTTAAACGCTCCTCAAACTGGCCGCGGTACTTTGTGCCGGCAACCAGCAAAGCCATGTCCAGCGCAATCACCCGTTTGCCGCGCACATGCTCCGGGACATTCCCATCCACAATGGCCTGCGCCAGACCTTCAACGACCGCTGTCTTACCAACGCCCGCCTCACCAAGCAGAACCGCATTGTTCTTAGAGCGGCGGCAGAGAATCTGAATCACCCGATCCAACTCATCTTTCCGGCCAACCACAGGATCCAAGGCACCTTTTTTCGCGAGTGCTGTAAGATCGCGCCCAAACGCATCCAAGGCTGACTTGCCGGAGCGGCCACCGCCACCACCGCCGCCGCCCATGAACGGATCAGGAGTTGCCATGCCAGCGCCGAAAAGCTCCTCAGGCGTTGGCATGCGGTAGGGACCGTGCTCGTCATCATCATCGTCCATGTCGTCAAATTCGTCGTCCAGCTCTTCATCATCATCGCGGCGTGACTGGTTAACCCGGTTCAGGCCAGCCAGGATATCGTTCATCAGCGGCATGATGCTCTCTTGATTGATCCCCAGATGTTTCAAAACATGGCCGGCAACCCCCTCACCCTCTCTGAGCAACGCCAGAAAGATGTGGATCGTTCCCGCCGCCTCGAAACCAGTGGCCTTGGCCAGCGAAACCGCCAGTTGCAGAACCTTCTTGGTGCGCGGGGTGTAGGGCAGCTCACCGCGGTTGATCGCACTGCCATAGGAGCCCACAAAACGCTCAACCGAGCTTCGGATGTCGCTGAGGTTGACACCGAATTTACCAACAATATCCGCCACCACACTGCCATCAACCGCCACAATGCCAATCAGCAAATGCTCGGTGCCCACGTAGGGGTGGTTCAACCCCTTGGCCTCGCGCATTGCAATCTCTATCGCGGCAATCGCCTGATCTGTATATTTCCCAAAACCATTCACAATAAATTCGCCCTCTCTACTCTCGCTCACATAAACGTCACTTTGACGCCACTCAACCTCTCGCGCAAAACAGTCGCCCGCGCTGTACTAACATACTCCAGAGCCTCGTCCAACGGCCCTCTGAAATAGGCCAGGAAATTCGACGACCATACATCACGATGCACTCTGTCAAGCTGTGCGAGCGTGATCCCTTTCACAAGCCCCATACTCAGCCCAGCCCGCAGCCATGAGAGATTCTCATACGACTGCGCACGATCCATGATCACCGCGCTTTTCAGCACTGCCAAGCTACAGGCAATCATATTGAAGAACGTTTTCCTCGCCTTGCTGTGCTCCAGCGCTCGTAAGCGCGCTTGCGCTTCCTGTTTGGCCAGCCCGCTGACAGCCACCTCAATCTTCCGCCGAACACCCGCCTCACTGTCAGAGACCGCCGGGTTGTTTGAAACTCGCATCTGCTGCCCAAACCCGTCCACAAATAAATCATCGGATATCTCAGCATCCAGCCTGAGGCCCACCGCGTTAAAAGCGGTAATCACCTCCGACATCTCGCCCATCAGAATCAGCCCCGGTAAATGAAGATTAATCGTTACCTCCAGCCCAGTGCCGCAGCACTCGGAATCAGCCATCAGATACCCGAATTTTTTGCTCCATGCAAAGGGCAACGCTTTGCCGAACAGCTCGCTCAACTGCGCAACCTCATCGCAGACCCGCTGGAGCTGAAACCCGGGACGGATATTCTGCAGCACCAAATGATGCCGCTCATTCACCAGTGCGCGGACAACTCCGGCGTTGCCGGTGACAATCCCCCGGTACTCATCATAACGCGCCCGTTTGAAATACTCGGAAAACACCCCTTGCTCGTAAAGCTCGAAGATTTTAGCGTCGGTGAGTTCAGTGAGCTTGGTCAACTGCATCCGCTGCTCAAAGTAAAGCGCTGCAATAGTCCCTGACACCATTTCACAGATAATTTTGCGCTGCTTAATGCTGCGCTCATCGAGTGGTGTCAGAGCATTCTCCAGCGCTTGATCAGAGCTGATAAAGGGCTGCCTTGCCACATTTCTAAACAACCGCGCCCTGCTCCATAGAACAATATCCGGTCTTTTTGACAAACCTGACTTTATCACTAATCTCCTTCAAGTCTGCCAATTCCCTTTCCTTGGTTCTCGGCATCTTCAGTTGCAAACTCAAACGAAAGAAATCATCAAAATGACTCTTTCGTAAAGCATCTTCGCATCTTATAAGTTTTTCACGCTTTTATGATATTTCACATTAATTATAGCAGATCCATATTACTATAATCAATCCGCCCGCTTGAAAAACTCATAAAGATTTAGTAGCGGATTTAGCACCGCCCCGCATCCGCCGACTCAATAAAATAATATCCCGCAGACTGCTGCAGTCTTTAGCGCGCTTCCACTGACTCATAAACTCGGGTTTCATGGCCACCTGCGCAACCGCCGAGAGTGCCTGTAAATGAAAATTGCGCTGATCTTTGGTGCCTGCCAGGCAAAAAATCGCTTCCACCGCTCTATCGCCAACATCTGGAAACACAATCCCCTTTCGGCTGCGTACCACAATAATATCAAAGCGCCCTGTTCCCTCTAATATTATATGAGGAACGGCAAGCCCCCCTGATATCACTGTGCTGCTGTCTTGCTCACGCTGCCACAGGCAATCTTTAATGGAGCGCTTTGATGCTTCATCCTCATTTGACAGAAGCTCTGCGATTTGTTCAAAAAGAGAATCTGGATCACAGTCATCATCCACATCCAGAATAGCACAGCTCTCAATAATCTGATCAAATCGATCCTCTACAATCTCATCGCGCTTACGGATAATACTCTTCAACTCATCCTCAAGCATGTGCGCGGTCAGATCCTTGGAGGTCATCCGCTCAATCAGGTGCAGCAAGGCAAACTCCTGACTGGCCCTAATCCGTCCATAAAACCAGTAGAACAACAAACTCACCCCCGTCAATGCCAGGCAACTCACCACCGCACTCCAGCCCATTGAAATTATCAGTGCCATACATCCGATCACGCCGGCAACCTGAACCCAGGGATAAAGCGGCGATTTGAATTTGGGTTGATAATTCAGCAACCGGCTCTCGCGCATAATAATCACACACAGACAGGAGAGCATAAAGGTGATGATCAACACCCCTGATGCCATTTTCACCAGCATCCGAAGCGGCAAAAAAAGAGCGATAACAATAATAACAGTTGTCGCACCCAAAGCCACATAAGGCATACCCGCTTTGTTCTCACAGGCCAGCACATCGGGCAGCATCTCGTCGCGCGCCAGCGCCAAAGGATAACGCGAAGAGGCCATGATTCCGGCGTTAGCCGTTGAAACAAAGGCCAATAGCGCCGCCACCCCCAACAGGATGCGCCCGCTTTGCCCCATGAACACATGCGCCGCATCGGAGATCGGTGTCAGCGAGCCTTTCAGCGCGTCACCCAGCACCCCTGATGCCACAAAGACCACCAGCACATAGAGCAGGCTGACCACCGAAAGCGAAAGCATCATAGCAACCGCGATATTCCACTCCGGTTTATAAACATCCTCAGCCACCGAGGCCACCTTGAGCAATCCGCCATACGAGACAAAGACCATTCCCGCCGCAGTTATAACCGCAACCCAACAATAAGGGGCAAATGGCGCCAGATGCGCCACCTTCACCTGTGGAAGCCCTTTTAAAACAAAAAAAACAAGAATCGCGATCAACGCTGCCACCAAGACATTCTGCAACGCACTGGCCTTTTTGGCACCAACCACATTCAGCCCCGCGAAAAACAGCGTCAGAACAATTGCGACCAGCTTATGATTGACTCCAAGCCCAGGCAGAACCATAGTTGTAAAGGCCGCCATGCCCACCAGCGCAAATGCCGTTTTAAGCGAGAGCGAAAGCCAGGTCATTATTCCGTTCACCGTTCCGACTGCCGGACCCATGCTGCGCATCACATAAAAATAGGTTCCGCCAGCTTTGGGCATCGCCGAAGCCAGCTCCGCCTGACTGAGCAGCCCCATTAATGCCAGAAGACCTGCCACTAGATACGCTAAAACAACCGCAGGCCCGCACTCTGCATATACCACTCCCGGCAGAATAAACAACCCAGAGCTGATCATCGCCCCCGATGCCAGACAAAACACATCCTTTAATTGCAACAGTTTCTTGCGCATTACTCACCACGAAGATAATCGATTAGTCGCTTGTGGGGCGCAAAGAACAATTAATTGTTCTTTGCGAAAAGTTGTCTATCGAACGTTTGTAGGGGTTTAATGTAGTAGCCGCTCTATGAGCGACACATGCCGCTCATAGAGCGGCTACTACACCCGATGCTGGCCGACGATGCTGTGCGACCCGCCTTCCAGTCGTTCGGCGTGGCGTGCGATAGCGGATTACGATAAAAAACTCCACCCTTGAAAATCGTCAACCATCATCGTCGCGGGTGTCGTCAACCGAAGGCGAAGCCGAACTCCAGTGGGTCCGGTTTCCAACCGGACATGTCCGATTGGAAACCGGAACGACGTTGCTCCCGCGCCAACGGGCCATCTTTTCACTTTAGAACTTCTTCACTCCGCGCCCTGCGCGGACCTAGCCCCTTACCAAAGGGCAAGACATGTCGATCCTTAAAAACATGTTGTCTGGGACCAATCCTAATCTTAGTCTTAATCTCAATCCTTATCTATTCGCCCATCCCAGATCAACGTTTTTTGATTAAGATTAGGATTGTGATTAGGAACCCTAAACGCCTACAGCCTAAAAAGCTAATCTCCTTGAGAGCGACCCAGCCCCCTGCCGCGGCTCTCAACATCCTCCAATTGAAGTTTCAACCGAAAAACATCATGGAAGCGGCTTTCTCGCACTGCATCCTCGATCTGACTCTTCAAAGCCACGATTTCCACGCGCGCATCTTTAGATGGCAGACGTTTGCCGCTATAGCCTTCGGTTAATTGCCGTTCGTAAATCTCTTTTTCAAATATTTTGTAACAATCCGGGCACCCTAAATTCTTAAAAGAGGCATCGCGGCGCACCCTGAAACCACAAGTTGGACAGTGCTTGCCAGCCGCGCCGCCAAACTCAGCGGAAATATTGATGGTGGCATCCATGAACACGTTGACACTCGGCATAATATCATCGCTACCGCTCGCAACGGACACGGCTTCACTGGCTGAGTTTCTAGAACCCTCCTCCAGTGCGCAGTTATTGCACACAAAGAGATCCTCCTCAATCCCATCAACCTGCTTTTTAATCGCTCTGTCAACTTGATTTGAGTTGCATAATTCACATTTCATTAGGCTACCTCACCGTTAAATTATAAATTCACATGCTGCTTTTGATTTCCACTGTGAATTATAGCATAACCGTATGGCTTGAAGCAATCTAACGCGCTGAAATATTATCGCATGTTTTTTAAGGTTTTTTTAACGCGCAAAACAACCCAGACTATGCACTTGACTTTTGGTGCTATACCGTAGCATAATAACCACGTTTAACAGAGTTTTCTAGCAAAACAACAAAATCCCCAAAAAATATGAAAAAAAATAAAACACCAATAAAACCTGCGACAGCCGCGAAATCTAAAGCTGCCGCAAAAGCCAAAACGCCTGCTGTAGCCAAGACAGTAGAGAAAACCGCAGTGCCCCAAAAGCCCGCGAAAAAATCAGCTAAAGCAGCACTGAAACAAGCCAACACCGTGACGTTCACCTATCGCGCTGAACAAGGCTGTCAAGTGTTCCTGGCAGGAACCTTCAATAACTGGAACGGAACTGCCGAGCGTATGAAAGATGAAAGCGGCACTGGAGTTTACACAGCTGTGTTAGCCCTGGCTCCCGGCGCTTACGAATATAAATTTGTCATTGACGGCACCTGGTGCGCTGATCCTGAATGCGCTGACTGGGTTCAGAACAGTCATGGAACTCTGAACAGCGTCAAGCACGTCACTGAATAAACCCCAACCCTTTAAACCTGTAAACAAGCTCATGTCCTGTGGAAAACCGAGCATTGCTCTCTCGCTAGGCGACTGCGCCGGCATTGGACCTGAGCTTGTTTTGCATGCCCTTAACTCAACTGACATCCGCGCAACGGCTGAGCTGGTAGTCTACGGCAGCAAGGTTGTGCTGCAGCGCGTGTCAGCTAAGAGCAAAATTACTTTGCCCGCGGATCTGCGAGTTTGTCATACCCTGCTGGATGAAGATCTGGGGCTGCCAGGTCCAAGGCTTGTCAACATCGAGTTGACAGAGCCGCATAAAATCCAGCCCGGGGTTGTGCAGGCCGTCTGCGGCCAAGCGTCCGCGGATTGGATCAGCGCTTCCGTGGCTGACGCGCTTGCAGGGCGCGTGAACGCGCTGGTCACCGCTCCCATCAACAAAGAGGCGCTGCACCAAGCAGGCGTTCTGTTTCCAGGTCACACGGAAATGCTGGCCGCGCTGTGCAATGCGCCCCACCCCTGCATGGCCTTTTTCACCCCTGGTCTGATTATTGCGCTGGCAACAATTCACATGGCGCTGGCCTGTGTGCCGGCGGCACTCAATGCGGCGTTGCTGCTGCGCATCGCCAAACTATTGCATCAAGCCTGCCTGCAACAGGGCATTGCCAAACCGCGGCTGGGGATGCTCGCGTTAAACCCGCACGCTGGCGAACACGGTCTGTTCGGCGATGAGGAGCAACGCATTTTGCAGCCGGCCATAGCATTGATCCGAGACGCGGGCATCACAATCTCAGAGCCGCTGGTTCCAGACACGGCCTTCACCTGGCTCTACCCCCCCCGTAGAGAGCCCCCCTACCACGCCTACATTGCCATGTATCACGATCAGGCCTTAATCCCGTTTAAGATGGTGGCTTTTGATCAAGGGGTGAATGTGACACTCGGACTGCCGATCATCCGCACATCGCCGGATCACGGCACAGCCTTTGATCTGGCATGGCAGGGCAAAGCATCCCCAACCAGTTTCTTTGAAGCCATCCGACTGGCGGCATCACTTTGCGTTATGGACTAGTTTCGGCTTGCATTGTTTGCAAAATACAAGTCAAAATGCCGACCTGGTGGCAGAGAACAGCAAATATGTGATGCAGATAACCGGCGACAACCCGATCGGCAAGATGGAGCTGGATAATTTCATCAACCCGGAAGAGCGCTACCCGGTTGTAGCAACCACCTCAAAGCTAATGACAACCGGCATCAACGCTCAAACCTGCAAGCTGATTGTACTCGACAGCAATATAGGCTCCATGACTGAGTTCAAGCAGATCATCGGGCGCGGCACACGCATCAAAGAGGAGTATATCAAGGCAATCATGGATTTAGGAAAAGAGATTTACAGGGCAGCATAATATATGAGTAATATCAGTGGAATCGTAAAATCAGCGCGCAAAATCATGCGTCAAGACATTGGAACAGGCAGCGACGAATTGCGTATACTCCAGCATTGATCTCTCCACAGGAAACAAGCGGGCAGTGCTGGTGCATGGGGTTTTTGCCAATAACTACAACTATATGAAGTCCGGCATTCACCTGCGACAGGTGATCAACAAACTCAACGCCATCGACTTTAACAACAGCAAAGACAAACAAATCTTCGGGGAGATCTATGAGACCTTCCTGGGCGAGCTGCAGAGCGCTGGCACCCTGGGCGAATTCTACACGCCGCGGGCCATCACCGAACTGCTGGCAGAGCTGACTGACCCCAAGCCCGGCGAGAAGGTGCTCGACCCTGCCTGCGGCACAGGCGGCTATCTGACCGCAGCCTTGGAGCATCTCAAAGTCAAAGCAACTAAAACAATCTGGTACTACCAGCACCAACTACCGGAGGGTTACAAAGCCTACTCCAAAACCAGGCCCATCCAGCTCAGCGAATTCGATGAAGTAAAAAAATGGTGGAAAAAGCGCGAAGAAAGCGAGATTGCGTGGAAGGTTGATATCAAGCGCATCAAAGAGAGTGGCTACAACCTTGACATAAAAAACCCGCATCAACCTGAAGAGGAAAAACAGCACACCGCCGCTGAGCTGTTAGAGATGCTCCATAAATCCTTTGCCAAAGGTGATGAGCTGTTAGCGACGATCAGGAAGGAGATCCAATAGTGAAGAAAAAACAGCTTGCTCCTTACGTCAAAAAAAAATCTATCCGGGCAGAGACGTTAAAAGATTATGAATCAATGAATGTTTTAGGAGTCTCTAATAAAATTGGTGTCACAGTTACTGATCACAAGAAATCAAAAGATCGTGCGAAATATCAATTTATAGAAGAAGGTGATTTTGTTTATAATCCGTATAGAATTAATGTTGGGTCAATTGGATTAACCCCTAAAGGAATTCGCAGCTTAGTAAGTCCTGCATATGTGGTTTTTTCAGCAACAGAAGAATTGCTTCCTGAATTGTTGTTTGATTTTCTGTAACCGTTCACGGGGTATAACCTTCCCCAACAATGTCTGAACCATATCATTGTCGTTGTAGCAAAGTCCAGCACAAAAAATCGTTTTTTCTGTTTTTATTCTGGACTCGGTTTCAGTAATGGTGTATATTGCGTCCTATGTCAGATATTTTAGTTATGCAGGGACGGGAGTTGAGAGGCGAGGACATCGCCTTGATCCACGGATTGCTGGATGAAAATCCAAAGTGGGGCCGAAC
>JBAYXX010000028.1:0-44815 GCA_041673345.1 Kiritimatiellia bacterium | reverse complement strand
CGCGCCAGTCGCATTGGCGGCCCAGAGTGTGCTGGCGCCCAGGTTGCTGTGGCGTGTCCACATCAGCCCAGTCAGGTTGTCGGTCACGCAATTCGAGGTGTTGATGGTATCACCTGTGCCGAACTTGAATCTTGGTATCGGCCATACCACACCGAGGCGCGTTTCCCCGTCGTATCCTGGCTGTAATTCCCTGGGAAACCCATTGGCCTGGCCGGTTCTTGAGACCGGCGCACGGTGAAGGGCGAGATCCATGATCTCATCAAGCGTATGCATCGTGCCTTGCGTCGGCCCCGCAACTGGATTGCGGAAGACAGCGCGTTGGGTGACATTTGTCGTGCGCGTCGCCAGCACTGTGTGGATGTCATCCAACGACCACATTGCGCTCGCCGGATCATCCGGCGCTTTGGGCGCGTTCATCTCACCCGCCCATGCAGTCCCGAAGAAACTGGCAATCGCCCATCCGGCGATCAACGCCAGATAAGATTTATTTTGCGTGTAGACTTGTTTGCTCATGTGAAACCTCCTTTGTATTCGCTATTGACGGCGGCGATGTGCCGCCTTCCTTCTCATTTCATTGCCGCTACTGCCCGCCACCCCGCACAGCCCAGACATAAGGTGTCCAGGCACTCAGATCGTCTGTTTTTCTATGTCCTTCGGTGCCGCCATAAAAATTAACGCAGAAGGCGTATTGTGGGTTGGTCAGGCCGGTGGAAGAGGTCCAGTAATTTTCATTTCTGGCACCGAAAAAGGGATTCCCTTCGGACCACTTGTTGGTGCCTGACAAGTCGGAAAGACATGGATTACCAAACTGCCAGGTCACCAGACTGCGCAACTCTCGGAAATTCGGTAGACGCCAGTCGTCATAGCCGCCATAGCTGGCGCCGTTGATTGGCCCGGCGCTGTTGGTGATCACATTCCAGGCATTGGTCCAATACGCCATTCCCTTTTCATTGGCCGCCCACAATGTGTTGCTGGCCAGATTGGCGTGGCGCGTCCACATTAACCCGGTCAGGTTGTCGGTCACGCAGTTCGAGGTGTTGAGAGTCTCCCCTGTTCCGAGCGTAAACCTCGGCACAGGCCACGATACACCTGCCTGCCAAACACCGTCGTCGCCGGGACTCCAGGAAGAGGTCTGCCCTGTCTGCGGCACGGGCGCCCGATGCAACACCGCATCCATGACGCTGTTTAGATTGGTCATGGTGCCAGTCACAGGCCCTGCCGTTGGTTCCGCGAAGGCCGTTCGCTTGGCAATGTTTGTGTTTTGCGCGTTCAGCACCTGATAGATGTCCGTCAGCGTCCACATCGCGCTTGACGGATTTTCAGGAGCCGCCGGTGAATTCAGTTCACCCGCGCTGATCCACCCGGTCAGGCAGACCATGACCCAGCCTGATAGCATCGCCACAGTCAGCCATGCCAATCTATGTTTTGCATTGTTCATCACTTGTTCCTCCTTAGATCTTCGCTGTTATCCTTCGGTATCACCTCAATCACATGACGGACGGGTGTCACTTTGTCTCTGACTTGTTTGCACCATTGCTCCTGACGATTCATCAGGCGCTCGTCGATGCGCGTCATAGCGGCCTGCATCTCCGTGTCCGACGCGAAATCAGAGCGGAGCTGCCGGTGGTTTGTAATAACGGACTTGATCATCATCGTTTCAAAGGCCTGCTTTTCGCCGACCGCCTTCATCACCGTCTCAAAGGCAGGACGGAAAGGATTGTCCAGGAAGTCGGCAGCCAGGTTGACGCCGTCCAACAGCTCCTGGGCCGAGAAGGTCTTGGACACCTCGCCCCATTTCACTTCGGCAAAGGGAGTGGGAATGCCATTCACTTTCAGCACATAGCGATTGAGCCGGTTCTGAAAAGGCACAAACGCCAGAATTCCGGCAGTGCCCTGCGGACTCTTCTCTTCCCCCCAAAAACAGAAGGGATAACGCCGACTTTCCAAGGTCACGGCACCGTTCGTGACAGCAAGCACGCAATGGCCTTCCGTGGCTTCTGCCTGTTCTCCGGCCCAGTCCAATGTGATCTCGCCGATTGCGCCATCCACGCCCAGCGCGACCAGAAAGGCATAGGCCATGACAACATGTCCGTTGGCTCCCGGATGGATGCCGTCGGGGGCGATCGGATACTCGGCTCCGTAGGCTGCCTTCGCCTGTTCCATCGCCGCAAGCATGGGATGGTAGACATCGGCATAGCGGCACTGGTTGGCGATTGCGACTGACTGACCGAGCGCAGCGACGCGCCCCAGAATCCCGTTGTAATTGCCGCGGTCAGGATCAGTGAAGCGCGACTTGAAGGTGTGTGAATCGACCACGCCCGGACCGCCCACGACCACCTCTGTGCCAATCCCCTTGAGATTCGTCACGATCGTGGATAACGCGACAGTGTAACGGTTGGACGCGTTGGTGTCGAACGGACTCCAGCTTCCGCCGCCGTCATTCATGCCGTAGCAGGTGGTGGCCAGCGTCGGCCGCCACGGCAGAACATCGTTTGCCAGCCGCGGCACAAGCCGCGGCGCGATGTCACCTGACCAGCCGAACTGCATGACAGAGAGATTTGTCGCGGGGCCTGCCACCAGCAGGTAGGTCTCGACAAACTTGGTATAGAGTTTCTGCTCGGTGATGGAATCGCCCAGCATCGCCAAACGGGTTCCCTCCCGGATCAGGCACGGTTGCGCAGCCGTCAAGGCAGGCGCGGCAGCCGGAACAGCCCCATCTGCCGTCAGCAGCGCGGCGCCCAGCAAAGCCCGTGTGAGGCAATGCAGCCACTGTCGCCGGAACCTATCCGGCAATCCCTTCGCCGCCCAATTGCACGTACGTTCATTTTGCATTGTGTAATTGTAGTATCTTTGCGTATTCGTGTCAAAAATATTAATTAATAATTTTTTGGGGCATTTCCCAGTCCTATGAGACAAATGGCTATAAAGAGGACTGCGAGACCAGCCGTCATTGTCAGGAGAGGCTTGCGCCCTGTGCCTTTCCACTCACCTGTAACAATACCGCAGAGGTTTCCTGTCACGATCGTCGCGATCATGAGTATCGGCCAGCCGATGGAGGCCGCCAGCGGGCCCAAATTCGAAAGGCCCATCCCATACAACGCGATACCACCTGACCACAGAACTCCCATAAAAAAGGTCAACCCCCAATAAGGCGTTGTCCCCTTGAGGGTATATCGGTTCCAGCCGTGGTCCTTTCTCATCAGGTACAAGCAGTAGGCGAGGGTTGTGACAAAAGCTGCCGTCATGGCTAAACACCAGACAGGAAAGCTAGCATACGCTGAGGTTGCCCCTGTAGTCTCAGCTGTGGAAACTATTTCATCCCCAAACACAAATGCAAAGTTCAGCATGGGTGAGGCAGCTCCACTGATCGCGCAAACGATCAGCCCTTTGTAGAAGGATCCAATTCGCCTATTCCCTTTTACGTTATTGCTCGACGAGAAAAGCGCGCGTTCCTTCTGTTTGCCTGCCAAGGCGCAGAGACATACGCCAACCATCAGCAGCGCGATGCCGCCCAAAATGGTCTGACCAGCAGATGTGCGAAACGCCTCTGGATGGAATAAGAGCATAGGAATCAGAGCTCCCAGAGCGCCTGTCATTCCATTCATCAAGGCGAGACCCAAGGCTAACCCGACCATGCTGACTCCGATACCGAAGCAGATCGTACCGATCCCCCAACCGGCTCCGAACAACGTAACCGCCACCAAGGTTTTCCAGGAAACCGATGCGTACACATTAATCAAATCCGGGACGGTCATAAAAGCCAGCAACCATGGCAGAATGACAAATCCCCAGAGAGCAAACACACACCAAGTGTTTTCCCACTTCCACTTGATGGCATATTTCATCGGCAAAGGAAACGCCCCCTGCATAATACCGGCCATAATGGCTAAGACACTTCCTAAAAGCGTATTCACGTAAGGCCTTTTCTCGTTTCCGGTTTAAGTTAACGTTTCCCGTCCATTGCGGAGGCGAATGATCTTATTTGCATTGCCGAAAAGAATTTTCTCTTTTTCAGAGTCCGTAAGTTTCAGCGCCTGGATGGTTTCAAGGGCAAAGCGCATCTGCAAGGGACCTTGTAGCGGGACATCAGTTCCGAATACGATATGGTCGGGACCGATCAATTCGACCATCCTCTCCATTACACCGGGATATACGTACATCAGGGTGTGAGCGGTATCCACATAGACGTTGTCCAAGTTACGCTCAGAGACCTTTTCCAGCCCCTGGAGGTTGGGAAAATAGGGATAAACCGAGTTTTGAAAAACTCCAGCGAGATGTGCCATGACAATTTTAGTGCGGGGGTGGCGCTCTGCAAAATCCAAAATTGCACTGGCATCGGCGAACCCGGTTCCCGGCATGCATGACACGTGGAAGAGTATGAGCGGAACACGCTCGCCAACCTTGTCCAAATAGTCACGGGCGATGCTCCAACTGATCGGCATTCGCAGCCCAGAACGGAGCAAAGTTAATGTTGCCCAGATGCGCATGAATATCAATGATCATAGTTTTACCTTTCCTTTGTCTATACTGGTATAACATTCACCTCGCGTCCCAGCGAGGAAAGCTGCTCGGCCTCACCGCTTTTGACAATGACAGCGTCTTCCCAGCGAAAACCCATTTCGCTATTGGATAAAAAGACATCGACGTTGAATGTCATATTCTCTACCAAATCGAAGGTCGACGAGGTCTCGATAAATGGATATTCGCACTCCATTTGCCCGCATCCGTGCGCTGGCCCATACAAAATCGTATCGCCATAGCCGCGGTCTTTAATGAAGCCGTGAACCTTTTTGGCAACCTCGGATGCAGGCGTGCCTGCACGCAGCAAGCTGATTGTCAACTCCTCGGCCTCATGCCCCACTTCGAGAAAACGGCGAAGCTTGTCATCGCAAGAGCCCAACACAAGCGGACGGCCAATACTACCGCTGTATCCAGCAACTTTAGCACCGATACAAACCTGAATAATTTCTCTTGTTTGAATTGGGCGGTGCGTGGGGCGGCTGATGGCCTGTCTAGAGTTCGGGCCGCTGCAACACCACACGGGATAACCTGTGGCTTCGGCTCCACTGTTCAACATAGCCGCAGTAGCCAACCCAGCCACTTGGACTTCAGTCAGGCCTGGTTTGATGTTGTCCAGTATGGCTTTCAACCCGATTTCGGAAATCCGGGCCGCTTCTCTCAAGCAGTTGAGTTCCGCTTCGCTTTTTGTGATCATAACTGACCGCACGACAGCGTCCGCATCGACAATTTCTGCGCCTTTAAAGGCTTTTTCGAGATTGCGATAAATCGCATGGGGAAACATATGCCAGCCTGCGATGCCTAGCTTGGTGACGTGATATTCACTGAACACGTCCTCCCACGTCGGCAATTTCGATCCAGGGTAATCCGGCTGGGACGACTCACGGAAATCCATAAGTTGAATAACCGATTCAATTTTGATGCGCGCGCTGGCAAAGACCAAGCTTTCCGGACCGATCAGCAAAGCTGGCTTCCCTGTAGCGGGTATCAGCACGGCCGTTGTCTCGAAACTGGGCCAGTAATCGGAATAGTAGCGGACCAACGCTGGCTCCGATTCTGAGGAGAACGCCAAAATTGCGTCCAAGCCCGATCCAGCCATAGCCGCTTGGGTCCGCTGAATCCTTTCCCGAAATTCCTTGTCTGGGATACACATGTAGTTAGCAATACTTTGTTCCATCTCTAGCTTTCCTTTCTGAAAATACTCTCGCTCACAGCACCCATGGGGTTCGGAGAGTGACATGTTGCAATGCGTTAGCCCTTGGATCATCAGGGATACGCTCCGCGACAGGATCCCACTGCAAGGTTTTACGCCCGAGCCTGTAGGCTATATTCGCAAGGTGCGCCAGCGTGATCGACCGGTGCCCGATCTCGCAATCAGTCAGCGGCGTCTTTCCTGAATAGATGCAGTCAATGAAGTTCTTCTCATGAACCGCATTCCTGAAAAGTTTGATCTCGTCGTCCCGAATCTTCTCACGGACAAGCTCGGCGGGCTTGGTCTCAAGCTCACCGAGCCCCGCGAAAATCTCCTTGCCATTCTTGCCGATAAAAGTGATGCCCATACGGCAGGTGTTGCTCACGACCACCCGCGTGCCTTCCGCATAAACCAGCTCAAACGCGAAGGCCTTGGCCGTGTTATAGATGCTTTCGGGCGACGGCACCTCGCCGCTGATAATATCAACTCGCACCGGCCCGGAACCATCCTTGCCCAGCGCCCACTGAACAATATCCAGAAAATGCGCGCCCCAGTCCGTAATGTAACCACCCGAATAATCGAAGTTCCAGCGCCAGATCAGCGGATTGTGCAGCGCCGGAATAAACGGGCGCTCTTTGGCGGGACCCAGCCAGAGGTCGAAATTGACCATATGCGGCGGCGGTTTCGGCAACGGCTCTGTGGTCAGCAGGTCGGGTGTCTTGCCCCACGTCGAAAACCCGCCGGGAATACCGATCTCAATGCGGTCTAAAGACCCAAGACGCCCGTTGCGAACAAATTCGCACGCCATCCGGTTGTAGTCCTGCGAGCGCCGCTGCGAACCTGTCTGGAACGTCACGCCCGCCATCTTAACCGCATCGCACAGCGCGCGTCCCTGGCCAATGCAGAGCGAGAGTGGCTTCTGCCCGTAGATGTGCTTGCCTTTGCGTGCAGCGTGGATGCCCATCAGGCAGTGCCAGTGATCCGGCACGCTGATAACCACTGCGTCGACATCCGCTTTCTCAATCATTTCGCGGAAATCGACAAAAGTGCGGCACCCTTTGTACTCCGGCTTGCCCGTTTTTTCGGCGTAGAATCCATTTACACGGTTCATGCCTGGAACGTGCCCGCCGGTGCGCTCCGCCCTGTAGCCGTAATACTTTCCCTCGGTCACCACATCACACACCGCCACGAGCTGACATCGCTCGTCATTGAGGAAATTCCCGATATTGTCGTGCCCCATGGTGCCGTAGCCGATCATGCCGACGTTGATGCGCTCAGAGGGCGCGGGCCGTCCACTGCGCCCCAAAGCCGAGGCAGGAATAATCAGGGGGGCTGCGGATAATACCGCCGTACCGGCCAAAAACCGGCGCCGTGAAAATAGGTCCTTTTTCATATAATCCTTTCTGTTGAACGAATTGCGATTCAGACAGTCCCACAACTCCCAGACTCCCACCAGCAACAACTTCGCACACGACCACACCGTGCGCAAAAGCACACCAACACAGTGTCCAAATCCGCCTTACTTTTCCACAAGCCAAATTCTGCGCCAGACTCCACCGGCACCGAAGTTGTCGCTTACCTTCACAACGACATCTTGTTTTGCGCTGCTCGTATCTATGAACGGTGTGATATTGATCCAGAATGGACGTTTCCAGTCATTTCGGTCGAGGAACAGGTGTTCGCCCGCCTTTTTGCCATTCACGAATATCTCACAGGATTCATCAACCGCACCGAAGTAAAGATGAAGTTCCTTCGCGTTTATCATATCGGAAGGTATCTCGAGATCGAGCGCATAGCATCCGAGACCATCGAACGTTTTGAGTTTATCGCGGAGGGCAGATGAAACGATCTGATCGTCTTCATCTATTTGTTCCCACGCGCGGTCAGTCGGGATCTTCGGCCATTTCGAAAACGCAGCAGAGGCATAGGCTGCCACGTTTTCGTTTTCCGTCAGTATTTTGAAGTTCCAGTAAAGCGGCGTACGGACAGCTTTATTGACATCTTTGAACGCTTCGCTGATACGGATCGAGGTCAGGTCGCCGTCGGAGACTTCGGTCCAGATGTTTCCCATAACTCCCGTAAGTTTCAGGAGGTGGTTCATACGAAACTCCTGGAGACGGCGCGCCGCCTCAAGCCGGGCGGATTCAGGAGCAATCATAGCCTCGAATGCCAGACGAGCGTGCCTGTGATTGAGCTTGAGAAAGTCAAGCCGCTCCTTCTCGCGTGGTTCAAGCGACTTTTTCACGGCGCTTTCAAGGTATGCTTCAGTGGCATCGAAATCCGAGATTGAATAAATCTCGCCGACTTCACGCCGAACGGCACGTCCGAGGTTGTCCGCGCCGCCTTTGTCGACAAGACGCGTGAAGTCCGGCAGTATTTTTTTCTCAAAAATGTTTTCGCGCCAGTAAGTATAATACGCTTTGACATCCTTTGCGGCATTGCCATAAGCACTGCAGAATTCATCGAGCAGCGTATCGAACGATTTGTCCGGGTGGATCATGGCACGTGCGAGGATGTAGCTTGTGAGTGTGTTGTTGAGGTTGCGCTGCATGTATGAATCGTAATCCGCCGCCACGACGCCGGATTTCAGTGCGTAAATGAATGTATCGTAAAACTGCTTCTCCAAACCCATCGGAAGAATGTAGGAAAGATATACCCCGTGGAAATTCGGGCGTATCGTGAATGTATCCGCACCCATTCTACGCCATGAGGCGATAAGATCGGAAAACTGAGAATCGATTCTGGTCGGGACCATGCCGACGATCACGCCCGGATCAACCTTGGTGTGTTTCGGAGGCAGCATCGTTTCATTGTAGGCGTACATACAGGCACGAACGTCAGGCCTGATCTTTCTCGCCTCGCACTGAAGAGTATTGGCAAAATGCACATAGCGGTCGGTTACGTTGATAAGATTGCCTTCCTGCTTTCCCCCGTCCGGGTCTGCATCAAGTGCGAGACAGTTCCTGCACCTGCAATACCCGACCCCGAGGTCATTCTGACACGCATTGATGTATTTGTCCTTACGCTTGGCCCATTCATCGATCAGCATCTTTATGAGAGTCGGACTTGTCGTGCAGCACTTGATAAATTGAATATCCCGTTGCGTAAACTCATAATTTTCCGGCTCTTTTCTGAAGGTTTCCGGTTCGCGTTTGCCCCATTTGTTGAGCGCAAATATCTCCGGACGTGTCTTGTTGTAGAGCTTCCACAATTCAGCGTAGTTCTGATGACCATGCGACGGTCGGTCGAGTCCGCCCATACGCATACGGTTCAGCCGCCAGGAGAAAAGATCTCCGTTCCATTGCGCTATGGCATTGTGGTCGTGCAGGGATAACTTCTCGAAGCACTTGAGGAAGTGGTTGGCGGGCAGGTTCTGATACTTCATAGTCTCGTTTGCCGGAACGTTTTCAGTATTCGGCCGCCCGCCGCGGATGTTCGCGAAACCCAGCACAGGCTTCCACGAATTCGAACGTTTCCGCATCGTAAGCTTGTCAGCCTGCTTGAAGACGACGCCGCCCTCTCCCGGCTCGATCCAATGGATATTGAACTGGTCTTCCAGAAACTGATAAACAGCAAAGAGATCGCCGCGGTGTCCGCTTTCAGCGTCGCCGTAGAGCCAGGAACCGTCTTCGCGGCAAATGTACCGCGCCTCGTTACTCTCGAAAGCTTGTTTGTCGCACTCAGGAATAAAACCAATGTGAAAGAGATAACGACCTTCCGGTACCCTGGATTGTTCAACAGAGATGTCCTGCCCAGTGATAAGTTTAAGGTGATAGGCAAGTTCCCGCGCCGCCAGGGCCTGTGCCTTCGATGGATTTTCAGGCAGAACTATCGCACACTGCTCGGGCGGGACAACGAATTGTTGTCTGCAGCGCAGCGAAGCACATCCAGCTACAAGCATTACAGCGGTCAATACTGTCGTCATTAAGAAACCTGTTTTCATGAAACTTCTTTCCGTTTTAGTTTTACTTCCCGGTGATCCACGGTGCGCGCGCCACGCCGTGCATACCTTCCTGCCTGACCGCGATTGTCATTTCGGGGTCGTCCCAGTCAATGAGCTTTGTGATATTGAGCGTAAGGGCAGAAGGCCCTCCGTTCTGCTTACCCGCACTTCCGCCGTTGATAAAGACCTCCGCATGATCTCCGACTGAATGGAGGTAAATGATTATTTCCTTACGCCCTTCGAGCTGCACGGGAGTCTTGATCGCGGTAAAGTACCAGGCGGCTCCATCATATTTGTAAAGGAACTTTTTATTGAATTCTGACGTGCTGCTCGGGTGCTTGCGGAGTCCGGCAGTACTGAGGTGCAGCGGGAGTTCTCTGATCTGTGCCGCGGAATAGTTCTCCCACTTTTCGGAGCGGCCGACGTCTTTGTCGTCGACCTTGAACTTCCAGAGCCAGGCGGTCTTCACCCACGGCTGTGGGTAGAATCTAAGCTGCGCGTTCACCTCTTGATAATAGTTGTCTGGACTTATTGTGCGGCGGCCTCCAGTCATTTCGCTGCCCATTGTGCGCGCGAGGTCCATGTCCAGCTCTTTGACGCGCTTCTCTCTGAAATTAAGGAGATGCGTGACGGCCTGATAACGATCAGGTCCCTCTGGCAGAGCGCGTGAACGTGCGAGCAATCTTGAATCACGATTGCCGAGGATGAGCGCGTTAAGACGCTTGCTTTCGATGGAAGAAAGGCTCTTTTCGGCACCGGCATCGAGGAAAGCGTCGGTGGTATCGAAGTCGCGCTCGCTGAAATAATTGCCCATTTTATCCCAGATAATGTTGTATGGCGTGACAGCCGCTGCTTCTCTGACCGCAGCGACATAATCGGGCATGATTTTCTTTTCCCAGTTATTCTCCCAGTAACGGAAATACTTTTTTACGTCGTCAGCCGCTTCGCCGTATGCGCTGCAGTACTCGTTCTCCCACTTTTCGAATGGCTGATCGGGATAGAGTTGGGTTTTGTTTATGGCGTAATCAATCAGTCCGCTGCTCGACCACAAAAGCATAAGATGGTCGAAGTCAAAGCCGACAGCACCGAGGCTGTACGCGTATCTGATGGAGTCGGACATCTCGCGTGCCGCACCAAGCGGAAGCGCAAGGCTGCAAAAATAAAACGGAAGATTAACACGGATCATGAAACGCTTCGCCCCGGCGTTCCGCCAACCTCCGATGATTTCGTCGAGATATTCTCTGTTGATCTGACGCGTCACGACGGCGACAAATAGATTTTTATGGAGTTTCTGCGTCTTTGGCGGCATGAGCGTCTGATTGTAGGCATAAAGGCTGACAAGTGTGCCGGGCTTGATTTTTTCAGCCTCCTCGGCCACACGGTTGGCAAAGTAGACGTAGCGGTCGGAAACATGATCAAAGACAAAGCGCGGAGTCATTATTTCGGCCGTGATTCCGTCGAGCGCGAGACAATTCTTGCAGCGGCAGAAGCCGCCGTGATCGTTCGCGCATGCGTTGATGGAGTCGGGCATACCGCCTTTCTTCCAGTTCTCAATAACCTGATTGACAGTGCCGGTATTCGATACGCAGAGCTTGATAAACATCTTTTCGCGTGTGGAATAGTCATAGTCCTGCGGCGGGGTGTTTCCGATGTTCACATCGGGCCCCCGGTATCCCCAGCGATTGAGTGCAAAATATTCAGGATGCGTGTTTTTGTAAAGATCCCACCACGTCGTGAAGGCGTGTCCGTACTGACACAATCCGGTCTGATCACCCTGGAGTCTCATTCTGCGCAAACGCCACTCCGCTTCGTCTGCGACATATTTGTTGTATTCACGGACGGGGGCAAGCGGATCGGCTGATTCCGGGCGCAAAACATTGTCGAGTGATTCGAATACACCGGTCAGAGCAGGCAGAGGCTGCATGGGAAGGGGTCTCGGCGCACCGGCACGGTATCCGCGTTTGGCAAGCGGATGGATATGCGACCGCACGCCTGTTGTGAGTCTGAGCCGTGGCAGCGTTTTATAAACGATACCATCGTCGCCCGGTTTGATCCAATGAACACCGAGCTCTTCCTCAAGAAAAAAGTAGACTGCATTCGATGTCTCGATAAGGCGAACCCATTCTCCTTCGGGTCGTCCGTAGAAATAGATTGTGTTCTTCGTGACGCTCCAGCGCGTTTCGCGTGGGGCAAAGGGCTTTTCATCCGCCGGGTCAAGCGTGTCAAACATGAATTGGAACGAATCCGGAGGTACTTCTGACGGCTTAACGATCTCAATATCGCACCCGAAGATCAGCTTAAAATGCTTTGCCAGATCCTTAACGGTATCATTCGGCCAAGGAATATGCAAAAGCGAGGCAGATGGATCGACGATGACACACCGTGCCGGATCAATGTCGATCCCTCCTCCCCAAAGGAATCCGGCAACAAAAAATACCATTAAACCTGCAATAAGTGTTTTCATTTATCCAATCCCTTTTTGGCATCATCCTGAATAAGTCCGTTAATATAAACTCGAAGGCTCTTGTTGGCTTGGAACGAACGCAACATCAATTTTTTGAAAAGAAACCCCTGCATGGCAATAACATCACCGTATGCCCACCAGGATTTATCCCAGACCGTTTCGGCCTTTACAATCTCTTCTGCGGAGAAGCCGAGGCCCTCAAGCACGACCTTGGCCATCATGACATTGCCGAGTGCATTCATATGTATGCCGTCGAGTGTAAGGAAATCGTGTTCGTAAGCGGGAACACGCTTTCTCCATTCGGCAAGTTCATTTTTCATCGCGGCATTGACGTCGATGAGTGGGCATTTTTTCTCCTTGGCGATCACCTTGAGGGCCTCAATGTAAGTATCGAGCTTCGTGTTTTCCGCTCCGGCGGGATCCTCTTTTATCATCGTTGGTGTCATTATATAGACTTTGATGCCGGCCTTGAGAGCCCTGTCAATCATCTCCGACATGTTTTCTCTATAGTCGGCAAGTTCTATGCCGCGTTTAATTTTGAAGTGGGCTACGTCGTTGACTCCGCAACTGATAAGCATGATCGTGGGCTTCTTGGCGAGGACTCCGCTGTCAATACGCCTGAGCATATCGACCGAGCGATTACCGCTAACACCAGCATATATCGGAACGACATTGATCTTGCTTGTCCTCAGCGCGGAAACAATCAGATCTACGTATCCGCCGGGGCGGATGCCGAATTGTGTGATAGAATCCCCTAGAAAAGTGATCGTATCGCCATTCTTGACTGCGGGCGCGGCCTTAAGGGCGCAAACGAAAGAAAGACCTGCGAATGCACAAAAAAAGATGGATTTAAATTTAGTCATTAAAAGCGTTTTCTGAATCTGTGGAATATAAATGATTGTTCTATTTCTCCGACACACTATCGAGCGGGCACCTGTCCTCTACCGTATGGTGATCAGGGTGCCGCCATCGGGCGGCTCAGCAGCCGAACATACACCGATAAACCCGCGCCGCGGTTTCCACCTGCCTGAAATCGACGGACTCATCAAATGTATGCGCCTTGGCCAGCTGGCCAGGACCGAAAATCACTGTACCGCATCCCGCCTCTTTAAGAAGGTTGGCATCGGAGTGGCTTGTAAACGAAGCGGGGTTCCCCGGCAGCCCGAGCTTAGCAAGTGCTGACAGGAGCATTTGCGCTATCGCATCCTGTGGGGCGGTGCAATAGCCATCAGCCAGAGTCGGAAAATCAATTTCATAACGGGAGGCCCGGCTGTTGGCAAGCCACTGACCGGCAAAGCGCCGCATCTCTTCGGCATAAGCCGCAGCATTGCAGCCTGGCGGAAGATGCAGGTCAAGGCTCGCCGTACAACGATCCGGCACGGCAAAGCCGGATTCAGCACTGTGCAGATCACGAATATTTAAAACCGTATCCGGTTCGTTGTTTTCAATCCGGGTCTCAACCTCCAGCAGAAAACGCAGCAGTGCGCGGATAGCGTTGGTTTCGCGATCGCTCATGGCAGCATGACGGCGGTAGCCGAATACACGAATGATCATTTCGACATACCCGTAGTGGTTCAGGCAGGGAGTAAGATTGGTCGGCTCAGCCACCAATGCGCGTTCAAACCGTCCGCTTTCCAGTAAAGCCCGCGTTCCATCCCCAGTTTCCTCCTCACCAACCACCAATGCCAGCGCCATGTTGCCGGAGAGCTCTCCGGCCTCGTGCGCACAGGTAAACGCTTCAATCAGCGCGGCACAGCCACCTTTCATGTCGGCTGTGCCAAGACCGTAACAGAGTCCGTCGCGCTCATTGAAGCTGTACTGTTCAATGTCAAAGGCGGGAACCGTATCGATATGCCCCAGAAAAAGCATTCGCGGGCGTTCGCCGGCGCAGATGATCAGATTGGATCTGGTTTCATCCACCTGCTGCACTCTGACTGGCAGCCCACGTTCGTTCATAACTCCGAGTAGAAAAGCGGTGATCTCCTCCTCCTTATTGGAGGGGCTGTAGATATCAACCATATCACGGAGCAGAGAAAACAGTCGATCACGATGGATAGTATAATCAGGCATCAGCTGTCCTTTTGCAGATTCAAAGTCATGTAAACGTGAGCGGTCGGGTTTTCAAACCCCTTGTCATGGAAAAAGTCAAGCGCCGCCTTGTTATCAGCCTGCGTGTCAACCAACATCATACGCACCCCTTTACTCTCAACGTCCTCACGAAAGCGATCAAACAGTCGGCTGCCGACCCCAAGTCGAGCATACTCCGGATCAATGCCGAGCCAGAGTAGATGGCCATAGTTCCAAGCTGAACGGGCCTTTTCGATTGTTGTGCCGATAGCGAAGCCGATGACCTTGCCTTCGTTTTCCGCCACCAGCAGCAGCTCCGGGTCGCCGTTAAACAAGGTAGTCACCTCATATTCATCCCAAGTCCGGTACAGGTTGGGTACCGCCTGCGAGGTAAATACCTTTTCGCCAAGATGAAAAATTGCCGCCAGATCGTCAATGGTCGCCGTTCGAATATCAATCGTATAAAAATCATTCATCAACTCATTTGTCCTTATGCGGACATTGTAGCATTAATCGTAACTGCTCAGGTAGTCAGAAATCAGCCAGCCGTGCGCCGCAAAACCGATGGGGTAACTGCGACAAAATGGCAGCAAAAGATGAGGATTGCGATTAAGATTGGGATTGAGATTGGGATTGGGATTGGCCCACCGACAACATATTTTTAAGTACCAACATGTTTGTCTTGCCCTTTGGTAAGGGCCTATGGGACGCTGTTGAATTAATTTATAAATTCGATCCCGCCCAACACTGGCGGCCGTTTTGACTCCGCGCACTGGCGTAACTCAAGACGCAGCTCCTCCCCGGCCTTAACCCCGCTGAACTCCTTCTGCAAACCACTCCGGCTCAAACGGGTCTCGGCGAAAATATCCAGTGCCCTTATGACGCGTTCGCCCTGTAAATAGACATCAAATAGCCGTTCATTCGCCTTAACTTCCAAATCCGGCTCTGCGAAAAGCAGCCGTACTATATAAGTCTGTATGTCCTGCTTGTTCAAAGGTATCTTAATGTTTACCGTGCCTTCCAGTCCGGATGCCGTGACCTGTCTCGCACCACCGGTCATACACAGCGCATGATGCCTGAAATACCGGACTTCGCCTGTGACGCTCACTTTCAGGTCAGGGCTCCGGCCTCGGTCTATGAGAGAGTATTTCAGTTCGGGGCTCATGGCTTCGACTGAAGGGTAATCCAACCACAGGGTTCCGCCCGGCGCGGACCAGTCGCCCGGTGCTCCAAAATTCACCCCGACCCTCTGCAGCGGGTCGGAAATATCTTTATAAGATTGAAAAGTCCACACCTCAACATCATCCATCGGCACCAGTGCCAGCGAACACTGGTTCTGGTAGCTGCATGTGCATGTGCGCGTGTAGTCCGGGGCGGAGAGCACACCGTCAGCAGGTATCAAGTTGGAGGTACATCCGGATTTGAATCCGCCCCAATTGCCGGTGCCGCCGTCGGAGGCAAGGTCATAAAAGCCTGCTGCCGCCGACCTGAACAGCAACATGTGCTGTCCCGCTGTCGGGGTGTTACATCCATAATTACGGGCGTAACTCCACGCTACCGGCTTGCCGGTCAAACGGTTTGGTCTCTGCTTAATCGCGCCTGTCATCAAATCAAACGCTGGGCCGCTGTCAGTGTAAATCGTCGTGCCGTGCAAGATCGGACGCCCCATGTATCGGTGCGCGGTGCGCCACAGCAGCTTTCCGTCCTGACCTCGATATGCCGCCATATGCAGGCGAATCTCATCTTTGGCCCTGTCTCCTCCAGGGCTGCCAGTTTCCAACAGAATATCATGCTCTTCAGCAAAACCCAACCATGTGCCACATATTTTTTCGCTCGTCTGCCACAAAATTTTTCCTGTGCTGGCCTCCAAGGCCAGCAACCGCGCAGACTGCTCAGGCTTCTCACCACGACGTTCAAGCAGTTTTAGATTAAATTGAGAGATTCCATCCAGGCAGAAGATCTTGCCCGCCCCGGCAACGATCCCGTTATGACGTAAAACCTGATCCGCCTTTTGTTCCCAAAGTTTCTGGCCGCTATGCCGGTTCATCACCACCAGACGTTTGGAGGATGAGGCATACTGCGCGTTGATGGTGACAACCGGCGGCGCGTTTGTGCTGATCTCTTTAATCAGCAGCGGTGTCGAGCCAGCCATCAGCAGATCACCATAAACCCCTATATATCCCCAGTGCGGATCCTCTTCGTCATCTGTGTGCGGCAATGAAAACTCCGACACTGTGACACCAGTCGCAGGATCAAGCCGCAGACATTTCCGCTCATACACCACATACACGCCATCCGCCATCGACACATAATTTCCGCCGATTTCGTTCGCTCCCGGCTGATGCCGCGTATTGTCATAAAACTTACCCAGCCCGACCAGTTCACGCTGCCAAAGCAACCTTCCGGTATAAACGTCAACCGCCCGCAAAGCGTCCGGCCCCTCGATAAACAAGCGTCCGCCGACTACCTGTGGCGCCGGCCCGTGACCGTGGCGCGGCAGTATATCGTCGTTTGGCGGACCGCCGAACCACAGCAAACCCAAAGGCAGCTTGACCAGCGTGTCTTTTGATACAACCGTGTTGGCGACATCGGCGTTCTCGTGGGTCCAGTCCGCCGATCCCGGCAACGCCCCGACACGCGTCAAGCGCGCATGCGAAACGTCGACGGAAATCTGCGGCTTGCCGTCTTCCGGCACAAAAGTTTGCGCCACCTTCACCAATGCCGCGGCTCCCGCCTCGCCCCTCACCTCCGCCACGCCTCCATAAGGCCGCAATGAGCGCCAAACCCTTTGAACAAGGGCCTTGCCTGAAGCTGCCCCAACCATAACATCTCCGCTTATCTCAATCCGGCTCGCCATATAAGGGGGCAACTCCATACTGGCCGGATCGCCGGCTATAATGTGAACTCTGCGCCCATATATTCCATCCGCATCCAGAAGTTTACGCGCCGCCGCAACCCGTCTCGCGTCAGGATCGATTGCCACCACATGATACCGCCGCGCCAATTCCGTCAGCCGTCCTAAACTGTCGCCGTCCAAACCCAGGGCCAAGGCATATCCCTCCGGCCCGGGCAGGGGCAGCGCGCCCTTTGCAGCGCGCCCCTTCAGCTCGTGCCGGAGCACCCCGCTGGCTGGAACACTCCCGCCAAAGCAATACAACACCCCCTCTTCCGTCACTACGAACAGCTTGTTGTCGCCAGGCAACATCGTAAACACCCGGCCTTCGACCTCGCCCTGCCAGGATAGGCCAGGTTCCGGCAGCGGCGGCAAATCCACTGCGGCGATGCGCCCCTCCGCGCCACTGAGATACACCCGGTCGCCAGCGCGGAAATGTACACGTTCGCCCCGCCAATCCGTCTCCACAGTATGTTGCAAAACGACATTGGCCTTGGAAACCCGTTTTTCCTGCCCCTTGCGGTCGGTCTGGAGTACTTCCTTGATTTCTATCTCTGTTCCATACAAATCAAGCCCAGCCTCCTTCACGGCTACAAAATGTTCCCCAATCCGCGCCACGCTGACACTCGGCACCACAGCAGACTTGCTCAGGTTCACAATCGGCGCACCTGTCTTCAAGTCGTACACGCAGCTGCGGTTGATGTAATTTTCCCCTACCACGCCCAGCTCATAACCGCCGGCGTTATTGCCGAAAGCCAGACTGGCCACGTAAAAATAAAGAAGCTTGCCGGTATCCAGATCATATGCGGCAGGCACGGTTCTTCCGCCTGCGACCAACAGCATGCCTCCGCCAAACGACAGATACCCCTGCGGCGCGACCCCCGCGAAAGCCGGACTGTTGTGCTGCTGAACAACATACTCGGAACCGCTGCCACTGTTGGTCCAAATCACCGCGCCGCTATGCGCGTCGACCGCATGAATAAAGATACCCATGAAAGGCCATATGCCCGCCGCGAAATAAAGCGCGGCCTTGCCGTCATCCATCTCTCTTATGACTGGTGCGCCGCGTACCGGCCAGATTGACACCAGCCGGTCATTACCCAGCACCATCCGGCTGTCCGGTCCACCCCGAATAACCCAAAGGGTGTGCCCTGTAGATGCGTCCAGGCAATACAACATCCCGTCGTCACTCACCACATAAACTTTATCGCACCAAACCAACGGCGCGAAGCGGACGGGTCCGTCGACGTATCTCCTCCAAAGCTCCCTGCCGCTCCCTGTGTCGTAAGCCGTCACCCGGTCTGAAATCATTGAGCCAACAAATATCCGTTTACCTGCCACCACCGGATCGTATGAAGCATCAAACTGGATCTTGTACTGACTGGCCGGCCACGCAGGGGCGGGTTTTTCAAGACAACGTACCCATTGCAGATGCAAATTCTTAGGTAAAGCTGATGCCGTGCAAGCTGAACGGGACGCGTCGCCACGCCATGTCGGCCAATCACCCGCACTTGGCACCTCCGCGGATGCCACCACTGTAAACGCGCACAGGCAAACATGGGCGGCATCCGTAAAACCACGCACAAACCAGCCTTGTTTAAATTTTTTCTGCATACTTTCAAGAATACCAAGTCGCTCTCAGCACCGCAACCACAAATTAATTTTTATGGTTGCACTGATTTAGTCGAAGCAGTATACTTATAATATTGATTGGGAAAAGGTTTCGTTCGGACTGGACTGCCTGTGGATGCAGGCGGAAAAGGTAAAGTACAATCAAGGGCTGTTTTTTGCGCTAAGTTTGTTTTTGCGTTTGCTCCGCTGGCTGGAACGTGTACGCTCAAGGTCATGCCGTTCAACGGCGGATGGACGTTTGAAACGGGGCGTTTTGATGTCAAAGACGTTGTCACGCTCACGATCGCCCATGTGAAACCGGGATGTGCCAGATGAGTATGGTGACATGGCGTGCTTGGTGTCTGACGAAACGAGCGGCGTCGCCTGGAGTCTGGGGGCGGAAGCGAACCGCGGCAGTTATGTTTTCACGACGGGAATGGATGTGGCTCTACCGAAGACTGGATTGAGGTCGCAGAGCTCGGAGGGTTCACCACGATGCACCCTTACGCCTGGTGGGAACATTACGGGCCTGCTCACATAGCCGCATAAGCCTTCGCTGTCTGACAATGGTCTGGCGGTGCTTTTTGCCTGCCGCTTCCAGCACTTTTTGATCACTTTCATCAAAAAGTGATAACAAAACCATTTCTATTGCGCATTCTTTCAACGGTTTTACAGCACCTTCTTTTGCTGACACACAGCTGTATAAAACCTGTCCTAGCAGACTGTCGGACTTAAAAGTCCTACAGTCTGCTAATTACAGCGGCAAAGCCGCTGTCTTGCTAAAAAATGCTCAAGTCTGCTGGTAAGTCAGCAAAAGTAACCCTATGTGTGAATCGGATTTCTGTGTGCTGTTATGGTTTCATGATCGGAATCGGTATCGAAAAACGCATAAAAACGACCCCGATGCCGACTCTGACTCCAAGTTGCATGGCAGCACCTATCGACTGCGAAACCGACCTGCATCCAGCACATGCCGCTCATAGAGCGGCTTTAGCACGAACTACCGCGCACTATGGCAGGGTTATCACAAGGCGGAAGCCCAAATGGTACTCCGTCCTCGAAAAAGGGCGACTGGCACGGTACGACGACCGACAGATACTCATGCTGTAGGCCCAGCCCCCGCCCCGCCTCACGCGCTCCAAAGCTGACTCCACACCTAAGGGGTCTTTTCCGCCTTGCAAATCCGCAAACCAATCCAAGCACCATTCGAACACATTGCCATGCATATCGTACAGGCCCCACGCGTTGGGCAGATACGAACCGACAATGGCCGTGCCGTTCGTAGGCCCGCAATCGTGCTCAGGGTAGGTGGTGCCATCCGCCAAAAGACCGCCGTTGCCAGCATACCGACCCAGCACGTCCAACGATGCGTCGCCGCCATCGTTGTAGTAAGTCGTCGTGCCCGCGCGACAGGCGTACTCCCACTGTGCCTCGGTAGGCAGGTCGAAGCCAGCCAGCCCGGTCCGTGTCCGCAGTAGGCCCACAAAGGATTCCCCGTACACATCGCTATTCGTCGGCCAGCCTCCACCGCCAAGCTCCGCCGTACCACGGATATTATTGTACGACACATTTTCCACCGGACGGGTCATATAATAGTCCGAATTATCATAGTAGCTCGGATTAGGCTTATCCGAAATCAGCTCCCACTGCCGCTGCGTCACCTCGAACACCCCCGCATAAAAATCTTTTGTCAGTGTCGTGAAGATTGTGGGCGGCTCACTACCCATTTTAAACGTCCCTTTTGAAATGCGCCGCAGGACAAGCTTATCCGTTTTATAAATGTCACTTGTCGTTACGCCAGTCCAGACCACGGACTCGACCACACTCCCTTCATTAGTCACCGGATTCCGTACCCACGCGCCCCAAAGACCGTTCGTGAGAGCCGACTCGTAGACGTACTCGCTCTGTCCCGCATCCCCCACCGACTTGGTCAGATCCAAGATCACATAGAGCGGCGCTTGGGTCGGGGTGAGCGCCACGCGGAACTCCGGCAGGAGCCCATTGTTGGCATAAGGGGTCATTGTTGGATCCCAAACAATCCGCCGGACACCGCGCCGCACACCAGAAAGATCGCCGGATAACGAATCTTGGGGCAGTGTCAGAAGGTCTAAGCCGTCATATGCCTCGACGGTGATATCCATCAACTGCCCCGAATCACATATCAGCACATAGTCGATGTCCACCAACCTACTCCAAGGCCACCGCTGTTGAACCATCACACCGCTGATTGTCGGAGTATCCGCCATAACGATCACCGACACAAAGATTGCCAACGTTCCAATCAGAACTTTCTTCATTTTCCTTTCCTTTCCTTTCCCTAATTACCACATGAAAAGCACACCAAATACTTTTTTTAATACTTTTTTAATAATAATAATAAATAATAATAAAATATTATATTATATTATATAAAAAAGTCAAATGTTTTTTAATTAATTGTTTAATTAATTTATAAAAAGGTTGGAAGGTTTGAAGTGGTACTCTACATTTTGAACTGCAGTCCGGCAAACGCCTGAAATCCGTAATCAGGGAACCCCAGCACTGTTGAATACCTATCGTCTAACAAGTTTTTAAGCGATACGTAGAGACGCGTTGACCTCTCCTTGCCCAAAGTGTAGCCTATAGTCATGTTTAAGTCGAAAAAGCCTCCCAGGTCATGATATTTACCATCTTGTGCGAAACGCATGTTTTCATAACCCGAGACGTATTTTCCGAAAACATTAACATCAAACCGATTTACGGTGGTGTTGACACCTAGCTTAGCGATCAAATTCGGGATTTCACGATAATGTGCCCAGTCGCCGCCTTCGCGTTTCTCGGTCTCCATTAAAGTGCAATTTCCGAAAACTGTGAAATATTTGAATACCGGTTTGCCGCGCCCTTCTGCCTCCAACCCATAGTGCCGGACATCACGATTGACATACGCCCTCCAGACTTCGCCGGGTATCACTGTGGGGTCCAAGAGAATCGCGTCTTTACGCAAAGTCGTGAAAGCGCCGAGTGACAATGTACCGAGCGTAGAGTTGTCAAACATCACACCGCCGTCCAAGATCAGCCGCCCCTCCCTATCAATACCGCCAGTATCCAGTGCAACCGCGCCCGGCGGAGCATCCACCATGCCGGCCGCCATATGGGAATATAAAGAGACCCCCTCAAAAAGCCGGTATTTGGCGCCTGCGGTCACGGTCGCCGTCGGGTCACCCCACTCGTCCTCAATAGCACGTCCAGCCAGCCTTGCCCCGGCTATATTGAAGGTACTTTCGGTGTAATCGCGGTAATAGCTGCGGGTCAAACGCAGCCCTCCATCCAAAGTCAGACGGTCCCATTGGTGCTCGTCCATGATAACCCCGGAAACCGTGTGGACATCCATACGATTTCCCACAAAAAACCGCTTGCCCTCAGGGCACTCCCAGTGGTTGTACTGCACACCGAAACGCAGCGTGTTGGCATCGGACAGCTGCAGCGCGTGAATAATTCCCGCATTGTACTCCCAGTCACGCTCACGGTTGACCGTCTCTGGCTTGCCGGGGTCTTTGCGGTGATAATCGCCGGACCTGAAGGCGTAACCAAAATCGAGTGACGTACTTGAGCGGTCATTGTGCTTGGCCAAAGCGCGCAGGATTGCACCGCAAGAATCATACGGGGAGTACTCTTCAGTCCGTCTCTGCAACGCTATCTGCCCCGGCGGCTTAATCCTGCGTAATTCGCGCTCACCCGTCAAACCGAAAACTGTAAACTCGAGATGCAGGCGCTCATAAGGATCCCATGCGCCTGTTCCGAAAAAAGATGTGAAGCGCTCTGCCGCATTCTCGCCGCTGGGCCCATCGGTCGAATAGTGGCTAGCTCCCACAGTGTAGTCTCCTTGATCCAGGCGGTCGCCATGAATCAATGAAGAACGGTAAGTGCCGTAACTTCCGCCCTGCAGATCCAATATGGTCGTCTCCTCCTCAAACCGTCGCGGAACAACATTCACCGCACCCACCAGACCGGAATTCGGCCCAACCATAATCGCGCCGCCCGAACGCAGCACTTCCACCTTGCCGATAGCCACAGCCGGGAAGAAAGCCGGCACCTCCCAGAATGAACGTTGCCAGACACCGTTGATAGCAAAATCCGGATATGGATACATCTGGCCGCGGAATGAAGACAACTGCTTCTCTTTTCTACCGCGGGTTTCAGTAAAAACCCCGGTTGATAAATCCAGCGCCTCGCTCAGCGATGTGGCGTTATGCAACTTAATCTCCTCTTCCCCTACGCTAGACGTGGCAATATCAAGAGACTCCGACGCAACCGTAGGCGTTTCCAGCAGGTTGCGGTCAATGCGGCTCCCCAACACCAAAATTTCCCCCAGTCTAGTGATGCGGTTTGTCATGACAGCTTGCGCCTTCTCATTACCGGATGTTTTTTCTTCTGATACAGCCATGCCCGCCAAAGCCACGCATAGCGATATTGACACCAATAACTTCCCACCCTCTATACTCATCGTCTCTCCCTCTTTAGCCCCTTACGGGGCGCAAAGAACAATTAATTGTTCTTTGCAAAAAGTTGTCTGCTTGTGAAATCGCCTAACCCTAATGTAGTAGTCGCTCTATGAGCGACACATGCCGCTCATAGAGCGGCTACTACACCCGATGCTGGCCGACTATGATGTGCGACCCGCCTTCCAGTCGTTCGGCGTGGCATGCGATAGCGGATTACGATTAAAAAATCCGCCCTTGAAAATCGTCAACCGTCATCGTCGCCGCTATCGTCAACCGGAGGCTAAGCCGAACTCCAGCAGGTTCCGATATCATCCCGCAGGCGTCAAAGCCAGTGAGGTCTGGATTGGATAGGGGCAAGTACACCCTGCGCTCGCCTCTGGTATCAAGATCATACCGCCAGCTGGGATCGTGTTAATCCAGCATCCTGGCCGCGTGGCTACGGAGAGCGGCTTCAACGTCCCGGTTTCCAAATCAAAAATATATGGCAGATCTTCTTTTGCGAAACGGCTGAAAGCGCAATGACGCGACATAGACAACGTGGCGCACCGGCGACTTTTTTTCCATTTCCAACCCTCGTATTGCGCGCCGGTCTCCAGATGGAAGGCAAAGTCCGGCCCGTACACGATCCCGTTGGCAATCGCCGGATGCTGAACCTGCTCACCGTGACCGCCGTCCAGAATATGATCATAATTCGGAGTCGCAGTCTTATGCCACTTAAACGCACCGGAAGCCGCATCGAACGCGAACAGGTCATAGCGCACACGTTCGAACTGCTCGGGCTTGGGCCTTCCTTTTGTCTCGGACGGATCTACCCCCACATACCTGGATCCCGTGACCACCAATGTTTCAGAGGCATAACTCATGTAAAGTATGTGCTTTATGAGCGAAAGATCCACTTCTTTTGACCAGAGCGTTTTGCCATTTTTCAAATCAAGCGCCACTAGCGCAGCCCCGCCTTCCATAAGGTCAGGAATGCGGTTGCGACCGTCAGACTTCTCCAATGTCGCCGGATTGCGGCTTTCAATAAAATAAACGCGCCCATTGCCAATCGTAATCGAGGGATTGGCGATCGCCCCTGTCCGCGCCCTGTACTCCCAGAGCGAACTTCCATCAGCTTGTTTGACCGCAAAGAGTGACGAGCTGCAGATGATCGGCTGCTCGTTGCCCCAAACCACGGTATGCTCGGCCTTCCCCATTGCCCTTAATGACCCCGCCGCTTTTGCAACGCTGCCAACGATCATGCCATCAAGCACCGCCAGGTAACCCCAGGCCTGCTCCGGCTGGATACCAACAGCGGGTATTTCACGCAGTTGACTGCCGGTCTGCGCATCGAGCACCCGGCAATGGCCGCCAGCCGCCACGAGCAGTTCATTGCTCGTGGCCGCAATGCCGCTGCAGTCTTTGAAAGCCGCCACACGCACTGAATCAGGTATCGTCTGCTCCCACAACACAACCCCGTTATAAGCGTCGACACCCGCTATGTAGTTGAACCCCGGCACAAATAAACGCCCGTTGACATATAAAGGCGCATGGCCTTTTTTGTGCCGATCGACCATTCGTGCGGGTCCCGGCCTGCCAAACCACTGCAGCTCCATCTCTCCGGGACGGATTTCATCACTGCCGCAGGCTGTATTGGCCGGGTCAGCGTAAAAGTGCGACCACTCACCGCTGCCAGGGAGCCTGCCGCGCCGCGCGATACCGTGCGCAAGCTCCCCTGATTCAAAACGCCACTCCGGCAAATCCGCTCCCCAATCCTTTAAACGCTTGCCGGCATCTGTACCCTTCTGTGCCGCGATGTAAACAACACCGCCGCAAGGACGTAGAACTCGGTGCGCTTCTTTGACACACGGCAAAGCCGCGCCTTGCGTCAAAGCACCTTCAGAAACGATCAGATTGGCAAAATGCCGCGGATAGGACATATCATCGCAACCGCCTTGATGAACTACGATCTGTTTCCCGTATAACCCGCTTTGCGCTAAAATATCTCTCATTTTCTTAACTTTAGCAGGATCTTCTTCGCGGCAAACAACACGGAAACCTGATCTTCGGGCAATCTCCCAGGCCAATTGCCCTGTATCCGCCTGCATGACCAGACAATACCCCTTGCTGACACCCGCGGCTTTTAAAGCGGATTCCGCACTCTTTTCCAGCAATGCGTTGGGCTGATACAGCTTGTCTTTAAAAGACTCGGCTATCTCACGCGCGGTGCCCGCTCCTCCAGCGGTAAAACAAACCGTACGGCCATCATCCATACTGACAAACAAACGTTTACCGCAGAGCGCCAACCCTTCGGCCTTGCCATCCAGCCCCGCATTCCACAACTTCTTTCCATCGCCCTTATTGTACACACCAACTTCGCCTGTTCCAGCCGCAACGATGTTCTCACCAGCCAGAATCATGGTTGCAGCCAAACCGGCATCAACCTCCCACAACGGCACGGGCTGCTCAGTGCGCCGCGGATTCGCCAGATATGCGGCTTTGCTGTAAGCCGAGAGCCGTCCACTTCCTAAAAGATACACGGATTCGCCGCTGACAATAAAGTGCTCTGCATTAACGCGGAAGATCGGATTATTGGCTGCGAACGAGAACCAATGGAACTGGCCATCTTCGCTCGGACCTGTCGCCAGTAATCCATCATGTATCAGAGCGAAACAGCCACCAACCAAATTCTTATTCCACGGGCTAGATGACCCATAACGAATCAAGGACTTGCCGGTGTTTATATCACAGCTCCAAAAGGATGTACGCCCAGTCGGCACAAAAAGCTGGTCTGAGGTGGCCAGCATCATGCCCTGCGCCGTGAAGTTCAGAGGCTGCTTGTATATTTCTTTTCCGGTTACAGCATCAAGCGCGCAAAGGAAAACCCCATGATCAGCAAAAAGACCGGCCGTGAAATAAACCTTATTGGATACTATAATTGGCCCGCTACGTACCGGCCAGAGCGATATCATCCTTCCGTTGCCTGGCAAACGCCTGTCAACCGATCCGGCAAAATATTTCCAAACTAACTCACCGGTCGCATCATCCAAAGCATATAGATGACCGTCATCCGATCCGGCATAAATCCGTCCGTTGTCAATAGCCGGGGGCAAGCGCACCGGGCCTTCCGTATGAAAGCGCCAGCGCAGCTCGCCGCTGGCGGCATCAAGCGCGCGGATTGAATCATCCGACGAAGAACCGAAATACACCGCCTTTTCGTCCGCCACCACATGAAAAGCCCTGTCAAAGCTTAAAGTCTGTTGTAACGTCCCGTGCATAACCGCGTAATTAGTTGACATCGGAGCCGGCCAAGCGGGTAAAGGTGGCTGGCCAGGCTTGTAGCTCCATGACCTGAGCAGCGGAACAGCCAAAGTTTCTTTCACAACGCATGAGCGCTGCGCGTCACCGCGGAATGTCGGCCAAGAATCTGACCCCAGCACCGCGACTGGCAGCAAAAGCGCCAGAGCCACCCTGACCGCTTTACAAGCAAAAAAATCCATTCCGTAACTCCCTCCCGATATCAGTGACGCTGCACAACAAGTATGGGTTCGGCTACTTACCGCCCAACCCGATCAACACATTACCCTCTGGTTTGGCTGCGTCCCACAATGACTTTTGGTTTTCCGGCACAATGCCGGCGCAGCGCTCGAATCTGTTGCCGCAATAGCGGCTCAGGCGAGTGCGACCAGTGGGATCGTCTGTCAGCAAAAGGGCTGTGGAACCCGGCTCGTTGAAGCCCGACACATGGTTGCCGAGCAGCGTGAACCGGCCAGAAATCTCAATGGCCGCCTTGACGCCTGCCGCCTCGCCGCGGGTAATGATGTTGTCTTTAAACAGCGATGTCTCGCTACCGTACGCGTTCAACACCACTGGCTTCAAACAACTGGCGAGGGTGTTGTCGTGGATGTTCCAGTTCGCGCACGCGGGCGGGAACATCTCGAATACGTCTTCCGCCTTCATCTCGCGAGGCTCGCGCAGCTTGAAATGGCAGGTTTTCGGATCAAAGTGGTCGATAATCGACAGGCCATCGGGCTTGTTGGCCTTGAGCCACACCAAGTTCCAGCCACGGTAGCCGTGCGAGCGGTGCCGCGCCAGCGGTGGCGTGCCGCCATACAGCCCTTGCCGCCTTGTGAATGTGGCCGGATCTAGAACCTCGCCGACCCGGCCGCCCATGCGGACAGCCGTGAGCGCTGTCCCGCAGTAGCTCAGCAGGTTGTCATGCACGCTGAGGTTCAGCGCGTCGTCGCGCAGGCTGATGCCGGTGAGCAGCGGATCGGGGTCGCCCCGCACATAAATCTGGTTGTCGCTCACCGTCACGTCTGAGGCTGTAACGAGTACTGCTGTTCTCTTTAGCGACGGCTCGCCGATGGCGGTCATATCGAAAATGTTACCCGCGATCAGGGCTTTGGTGGCCGGTAGGGCACTAAAGCTCGTATCGCCTGAAATATTGACAGCCGAGGAATTGAAGTTCACAAAAAGATTGTTGCGGATGATCACCTGGGTGGCACCACCTGCCGCCCGGATCATGTAGCCGCCATAGGGGCATGTGCCCTCGAAAACGTTGTCGGCGACAATGTGCTGCCCGGAGCCAAATTGTTCGTGATTCTCATCCCGGCGGCCGATATTGCCCATCGCCACCGTACCTCCATTGCGCACATAGTTGCCAATGAAACGGACGAACCGTGAGGCCCCCTCCCACGAGCACCCTCCCACGTCCCGGATGCGGCAAAAAAGAACGCTGGTGTTTTCAGCATAGTCGTTGTTGTTGAATGCGTTGCGGGCGCAGTCCTCGACCGAGCAGCGCAGGTACGTGATGGCCTTGGTATACTGCTTGGGTTCGTCCGCGGCAGTGCGGCTGCGGCCACAAGAATAGAAACACTCGGCGGACATCTTCCGGGCATGACAGTTTTCCACGAGTACACGCTCGGTGTTTGAGATTCCCAGGGCGTTGCATTTCTTAAAATAGAAGCCCCAAACCGCAGTGCCGCCGCGCGTACGCATACCTCTAGCCTGATCTTGCCGGTCAAACCCAGAATGCCCGACCATGCTGAAATTGCGGAGGGTCACCTCGGTGCCGCCCATAAGCTCAAAGCACGCGCCTTCGCCCTCGCTGATATCGAACATTGTGTCGACAGCGTTGGCACCCTCGATGATGATCGCCGACGCATTCTTCACGGTCAGCGGCCCCGAGAGCCGATAGTTGCCGACCGGAACAAACACGTGCTTCTTTTCCTTAATCGCGCAGTCGATGGTAGCCTGCAACGCGCCAGTGTCGTTGTGGCGGATGACCGCGTCTGAGGCCGTGCGATTGACCCGGTCGCGCAAGGTCAGCACGTTACCCTCGATTTTTACGATCGTGGAGACCAGTTGGTCGCGGGCTGAAATGATCACGGTGTAGCCGCTCTTCCAGTCAAACGTATTAAAGCGCACCTCCATGCCGCCACTCAAGCGCTGCCAGACGTTGGTGACCGGGAGATCGGAGTGCCAGTTCCGGCCGAAGTCGTCTGTCCAGCGGAACACCTCGGGGCATGCCGGATCAACGTCCAGCAGATAGACCACCCAACTGCCGGTCGAGCCGTCGTAGCCGCGAACCTCGACCTCGTCTTTCAAGGCACGATTAGCGGCATACGTATTGTGCGGGCCAAACAAGCTTTTCCGGTTGTAGTGAATGTTGCACTTGGAGACCATAACGCCCTGGCCTACCTTGAAATCGCCTACATCGGCAACCGTGATCTGATCCGAATCAGCCAGGGTTGTGGCCGTTGTCTGAAACTTTGAGCCCGATGCGCCGAAATCCCGCACATCAAGCCATAAGCCGTGCGTCCGGTTGCCTGCCGCCACGCAACACGTTGTCCACAACACGATCACCAGCAAGCTCCAGCATCGTGCACCTAAAGATCGGCTTTGCCGTTTCATTTTCATTTGAATCCTTTTCTGTTTTATTTTATTTTATTTTATTTTTGATTATGCGGACAAGGTGAAAAAAGTCAACCCCTAATTTTACCGTAACAGGCATATATCAAGAAAACGCTATCCCGCCTGTGTGAGTACGCCTGACTGCGAGCGTACTCGCTCAGGCAGGCGGTGAACGTTACGCGCTACCGCGCTATGGCAGGGTTCTCACGAGGCGGAAGCCGGTGAGAGAGTTCCGTTTATTCGGCTCATAGTAGTGAGAATATGACGAACGGCAGAACGCCGCTTTGAACATCCAGCTACCGCCCCGTACCGCGCGGGTAGTACCTGACGCCGCGCCTGCAGGATCGGAACCGCCCGCCTGCAGCGATGCTGCAGTCCACCAGTCCAAACACCACTCACACACGTTCCCGTGCGTGTCGTACAGCCCCCATGCGTTTGGAAGGTAAGAGCCGACCATAGTCGTTCCGGCAGTTTCTTTAGGCGACTCCCACAGCCCCGTCGTCTCGTTCCAGACCTGTCCCCCATTGGACTGATACCGCCCCAAAACGTCTATCTGCGCATTGCTCACAGAGTTCGGCGACCCCGCAATACCGTCATTGTAGTAGGTCGTCATCCCAGCGCGGCACAGGCACTCCCACTGCGCCTCGGTCGGCAGGTCGAAGTCAGTAAGCCCCGTCTGCGCACGCAGCCGCCCTACAAAACTGGACGGCATAACCGCAACGCCCGTCGCCGGCCAGTTGACCGTCGGGTTGTTGCTCATCGCCCCCCGAATGTCGTCGTATGACACCATCTCCACGGGCCGCGCGTCGCGATTCGTCTCATTCCCCCAGTATGACGGCCAAGAGCGCAAGTCGCCCATCAGCAATTGCCACTGTTTTTGCGTTACCTGAAACACCCCCGCGTAAAAATCTTTCGTCAGCGTAGTAGAGATCGCGGCCGGAACTGAAGCCCCCACCTTGAACTCCCCTTTCGGAATACGCCGCAGGACGAGTTTGTCCGTCTTATAGATGTCGTTGGTCTTCACGCCGGTCCAAATCACGGATTGAACGGCCGTCCCGTCATTGGTCACCGGATTTCGCACCCACGCGCCCCAAAGACCATTCGTGAGAGCCGACTCGTAGACGTACTCGGTCTGTCCCGCCTCCCCCGCCGACTTGGTCAGATCCACGATCATATAGAGCGGCACTGGGGTCGCTGTGAGTGCCACGCGAAACTCTGGAATAGCTCCATTGTTGGTGTAAGCAGTCACTGTCGGGTCCCAAACAATCCGACGCGTACCCCAAGAAACACCATAAAGGTCGCCTGAGAACGAAGTTCCCGGCACATCAAGCAGTTCAGTGCCGTTGTACGCACTGACACCGATGTCTATCGACTGCTCCAGATCACATTTTAACACATAGTCGATGTCCACCAACCTGCTCCAAGGCCACCGCTGTTGAACCATCACTCCGCTGATTATCGGATCATCCGCCATAGCACTCACCGACACCAACATTGCCGTCATTCCAATCAGGACTCTCTTGGTTGTCATTTCTTTTTCCCTTTCATTATTCACAAACTTCCGCCCCTTATGGGGCACACAAAAGAACAATTAATTATTCTTACCCAAAAGTTGTCTGTCGAACATTTATCGGAATTTAGTGTAGTAATCGCTCTGTTCTGTGAGCGACATATGCCGCTCAGCCGATTCCGTTTGTACTTTGTTGCCGCTGTATATGAATTATTCCGACCACGGATAAGTGATACGAGTCAGTTCGCCACCCCGGCGCGCCGATTCTGCCGCGAAAGTCCCCGGCAACGTCATCCGCAATCCATCCAGCAGGCTGACCGGTGAAGGCAATCCTTCTCTAATCGCATTGAAAAAAGCGTCCAGCATCGCGTAATCAATACCGCCATGTCCTTCCGCTTTGGAATTTCCAACACACCCCACCGGCATTTCCGCAACAGGCAGTTCAATCCAGCCTTTATATACAGGCAGATCCGTGGAACAAAACAATGTGCGCGGCTTTCCGGATGGATCGTTCAAGGACGTCTGATACGGTGCGGTCCGTTCGAAAGAACCCTTGGTCGTAAAAAACCGGTAATGATGATAACATCCGCCTCCATACTCATTGATAAACGATACCGTCAAGCGAACGACCACGTTCGATTTTGTCCGGAACAGCGCCGCCATAACATCGTGCTGGCCTTTTTCTTTGTTAATATGGCTGCCGGTGTCAAAGCAACTCACCCACTCGAGGTCCTCGTCAATCAGACGCAGGATCGGCCCCAGTGAATGTGTGCAATATCGGATCGGCTCTAACGTCTTACGCCACGGAGTTTTGTCAAAATATTCCCGTATATCGTGAATGTATTCAGCTTCCACGTAAATCGGATCTCCGAAAAGACCCTTCTTCTTCAAATCAAACGCCGCGTCAATATACCCGTTGAAGTTTGAATTTGAGGCGGTCATGTAGATGGCGTTGCTTTTCAGATGCGCATCCCATAGCATCCGCCCCTCTTCCATCGTGTACACGATCGGAATTTCAGACAGAACGTGGATATTTTTTGCCAGGGCTTTTTCTGCGAACACCGCATGGGAATTCCCGGGCGTTCCGATGATCACGGCGTCAAGTCCGGCACCCGCAAGCATCTCGTCGTACTTCTCAAACACCTGAATGTCCGGATGTGTCTCCTTCGCCTTCTCCAGTTTTGTCCGCGCCGTGTCGCAAACCGCAGTCGCCACAATGCCTTCAAGAGCTGCCACAGCCAGATTAAACAATTCCTCGCCGCGACCATATCCCACAACCCCTAACCGTATTTTTTTTCCCATCGTATCATCCTTCCTCGTTCAGATTGCAGACACTTACCAAAACACCCTCTTCCATCCGCCAGACATGTTGTCCGCGCGCCGCGGCCCGCTCATCATGGCTGGCCATCAGCACCGCCCCTCCGCCTTCCGCAAACTGAACCAAAGCGTCCAGAACAATCGCGGCATTAGCCGCATCCAGATTACCGGTCGGCTCATCCGCCAGGATCAATCCTGGACGGTTCATCATCGCCCGCGCCAGAGCTGTCCGTTGCTTTTCGCCAGTGCTCAGCTCTCCAGGCAAATGATTACACCTCGCTGTCAGGCCAAACCTTTCTAAAAGCTCTTCGGCATATTTATGCGCTGCCGTGCCACCGCTGGCTAACAAAGGGGCCTGCACATTTTCCAAGACAGTTAAATATGGTATCAGGTGGAACTGCTGAAAGACGAATCCTATGTTCATGGCCCTGCGTCTTGCGCGACACTCTGATGACAAGCCGTAAATATCCACGCCGTTCAATAGTGCTTGTCCAGAATCCGGTGCCAGCAATCCGCCGGCCACCAGCAGCAGCGTGGTCTTACCACAGCCGCTCGGCCCCTGCAGGGCCGCCAGCATGCCACCCTCCAGTCGCAAAGAAACTTCACGCAGGGCTGCCACCTCTTTTTTTCGGCCACAATAAGTTTTAGAAACATCGCAAAGTTTCAGCATTCTTCACTCCTCCCCCAGCACGTCAGCTGGATCTTGCCGTGCGGCCCTGACCGCGGGCCATAACGTCGCCAAGCACCCCAGCAGCGGCCCCATCATGAACACCAGCAGGATTGTTCCGCCCCCAGCCAGCCACCATATTTCGCGCCAAGCTGCAGCAACCCCGGAAGCCAAAAAGCCGACTGCCAGGCCGATTGCTATTCCAGCCACGCCGCCTGCCAACCCCATCAAAGCGGCCTTGCCGAGGAACATAGCCAAAATCTGCTTTTCGCGAACACCGATCGCGCGCAGCATGCCTATCTCACTGCGACGCTCCCGCGTGTTGCCATAGGCCAGCAATAACATCCACAGACCGGCCCCCGCCACTGCCAAAGGCTGTACCGCCGCCATCAAACGCTGGCGCTCGCCGCGCAAGCTCAGCCGCTGCTCAAGTTCCGCTTGAAGCGCTGTCTGGCGCGTTTCCGTCGCGCGTTTCCGAGCTTCCGCACGTCCCTGAACCTTTGACGTGAACTCAAAAACCTGCGTGTCCGGCAAAACCCCGGTCACCTGCTCCACAATCTGACCCAGTGCTTCGGCATGGCAGACACATTCCAGTGCCAGGATACCGTTGATCCGTCCCGGCTCTCTCAGCCACCCTTGCGTTTTTGCCAGACCAACCCATACGGCCATGTCATCCCCTGTGCCGCGTGCAGCCTCAACCCGCTCGACTTTAAAAACCTCGCCCATCAAGGTGATCTTTTCGCCGGCTGTAACGTCAACACGCGCGGCAATAGCGTTGCCCAAGGCCACATGCCCATCCGGAATCGGCGCCATGATCGGCGCACGGCCGCCCTTCCGCCCCGGCAGTTGCATCTGACCCCGCACGCCGGTCAAAAGTATCTTCTCGCCTGTCTCTGGCCAAAGAACCCGTTTCTGCAAGATTGGCAGCAAATGGTTAAGTGTCGGAAGCCCGGCTGCCGCAAGATTCTCCGCATAAGCCTCCGGCATGGTGACAGAGGGATAACCAAGCGTGTGCAGCTCCGCGACATCCTGGTCCTTATGCAGTATCATGACATTGTAACCCATGCGTTTCATGATCACTCGGTAGTCATCCTCCATCTTGGCCATCTCCGCGCGCGTCTTGGCCTCTTTGATCTCAATCAGCTTCTCGGTCCTTAAATCATGGCCGCGCAACAACGCCGTGCTACAGGTGATCGCTCCCACGGCCACTGCCGCGGAGACACACCCCAGCACAAAAGTCATTTTCCGGTATCCTATCTCACCAGCCATCACCCGCCAGAGATTCATCAAATTCTCCTCCTACGCCACAAGACAAATAACCAAATCATGCCTGCCAACAATAAAAACAATATCACCGCGGCGGGCCATTTTACGCATGAAGCCCTGCTGTCCTTATCTTTCTCCGTTACGCCGCCGTCCTCCGTATCCACGGGTATTGTCTCCACAGCATCCAAAAGTGCCACCGCCTGATCAGCGCGTTCAGCAAAGCCGGCAAGTCCAGCGGAGGCACTGCTGTCGCCCTCCCAGTCCGCAGTCATCAAAAGCTCCAGCCCGGGGTTTTGTGATTTGATCTCGCACGAACACTCGCCGGCCAGAAACTCCGCTGTTTCCGTAATGGTGACAGTGTTGATGCCGGCCCCTACCAGGGCATACAGCACCAGCCCTCGACCGTACACCGGAAAAACCATCGGCTCCGCATGTAGGCTTTCCAGATCAGGCTCACTCTTGATCAGCATCAGCAGTAAGGCTTTTTCAGCGGGATCATGCCGGGAAAGTCTCAGCAACTTGAACGTTACGCCGCTTTCCACGCCAGACTCATCCGGAACGCGCATAACGCGTTCAAGGCGTGACAGCTCCCCTTCCAGGCGCGCATAGGCAGCCTCATCCTTGGCCCTATCACCGCTCTCCAGAAAAACCCACACCCCCACGCTCCTATCGAGCAGCAAGCGCACGATCTTCTGGCGCATCGGGGAATCCGTCCAGGTGCCGACTTTATCGGCAGAAGCAGGCCCGGCCCAGACCAGCCCGCGCGCATCCATGCGCACCGGATAACGCACGATCAGCCACGGCAAAGCGCCTGACCGCCCCTCCTCAAGCAATACCCCGTATTTTTCCCGAACTACCTCAGGCGCGGCTTCGCGCACCGCCATATTAACAAGACCACCGGCCGTCTGGCGCAATTGTTCAAGCAAACTAGCGGCATCTTCCCCCCCGCGATGCACCACCACAAGCTCATATGCGTCAGGCGGCCACATCTTTAACGCATACTCGAAAACCGGTATGTCACAAGCGCACACCCGGAGTGCCGACATCAACAAAACCGCATATAAAACCGCCCTGTTAAACTCCTTTCCCATGTATTTAAGGATATCAAACGACCCCTGGCAACGCAACCACGTTTTCTTACCTTAATTTTGAAGGTTATCCGATAATATGCACCAATTCACAGGTGGACCCATTTTTACAGAGCAGCTCTTTTCATGCTTGCGCAATGCGCCCATTTTTGATTAAATATGATCATTTGCAAGCAAAAGCAATCAGGGATGCACAGCTCTCTGAGCTTTAGCGGTCAAGAAATAGAGGGGTAGAAAGATCTGTTGCAGTCTGGTAGATTTAAGGTAAGAAAATTGGAGGTAAAAAAATTTGGCAGCGTGATGATTTTTAACTACGAATAACACGAATGCTCTTAAAAGTGATCTTATCTATTCGTGGAGATTCGTACTACTATCATTCATATTCGTGTTTTTTTTGTACGTTTATTATCTCTCACAGAGGCACAGAGAACACAGAGAGTAGCTGAACTTTTCGCAGCACTGAGAGAATATTTTAAGGTGAAAAATCTTAGAGGTGAAAAATGTGGAAAACTGGGAACGTCGAGCACGAACTTTACGCCTTTGAGTCTTTGCTGGTGGAAACTCTGAAACAACTCTGAGAACTCTGTGCCTCTGTGAGAGATAAAGAATTGGTTGCGGCTATGCTGCGCTAGGTTATTCGTGGTTAAAAATCTTCGTGTTCTTCGTGCCTTCGTGGTGAAAAAACGTTCATAAAAAACAAGAAGATGAATGATAGTAACACTAAAGATCTGGCTGAGCCACGACGGCTGAAGCTGCTCAATCTGCTGAAAGAGCATCGGATTCTGCGCGTCGAGGATTTTGTGCGGGCGCTGGATGTCTCGGCGGCAACAGTGCGACGCGATCTGGCATATTTAGAGAGCAGCAATGATCTGCGCCGAATTCATGGCGGGGCAACCATTGCCGATAACAATGAGGTTGAACCGCTGTTTGATGATAAAACTAACATTGCTGTACGCGAGAAGCGCGCGATTGCCGCGGCAGCTCTGAGGCTGATCCACCCCCAAGGGGTGATCTATCTTGATGGCGGCAGCACAATGCTTGAGCTGGCACGACTCTTAATCTCCTATCATCAACTGACGGTTGTGACCAACTCGCTGCGCGTGGTAGAGATTTTCAAAGGCAATGGACCAAAAATGATCATCACCGGCGGTGAGTGCCGTCGGCTTAGCCAGACCTTTGTGGGCCCCCTGACGCGCGGGGTACTTGATCGTATACACGTTGACCTGGCGTTTATGGGCACGATCGGGGTTTCATTCGCGCATGGCCTCACCACCACTGACTCTGCTGAAGCATTCACCAAAGAACAGGTGATAAAAGCGGCCACCAGGACAATTTTACTAGCGGACAGCACAAAATTTCAGAGAACCAGCTATGTTAAATTTGCGGCTGCCAACCAACTTTCAATCATAATTTCAGACAAAAACATGCCTTCTGAGGAACAGGAGGCCTTTAAGCGTGAAGGTTGTGAATTACTACTGACCTGACGCATATTGGATATTGCGTTGTGGAAAATTTCCGCAACTGAATTAATAAGGAAGGAATGGAGCACAATGACTGTACATAACTACTTGAGCACACGAAGCCCAAAATTTAAGGCGAAAAAATATGATCTGGGAACCATCCCGGCATATCAATACAAAGGCACACTGAAAAAAGAGTTGGAAGCAGGCACCATCACACCGTCGCAAGCGGTAGATGTGCTCGAAGACATGCTCATTATCCGTGAATTTGAAGAGATGATCATTAAGTTGCGCACCGGGGCTTATGATTCCTGTAAAGGCTACTCCTATCGTGGCCCGACCCATGTGTCGATCGGTCAAGAGGCAACCTCAGTGGGATGCTGCGCTGCCATGAACTACGATGATTTCATCACCTCCACCCACCGCGGGCATGGCGACTCACTGGCCAAAGGGTGCGTCGCAATCCGCGGTATGTCGCCCGCCGAACTGAAAGCGCGTATCCCTGAAAGCGCTGCTGGCAGCCCCAAAGCATTGCTAGAGGAGGCGCTGGAGAATCATATCTACCGTGCCATCGCTGAACTTTTCGGTAAAGAGGACGGTTACTGCAAGGGGCGCGGCGGCGGGATGCACATTGCGGATTTCTCAGCTGGCCACCTAGGTGCCAACGCGATTGTCGGCGGCGGCGTTCCGATTGCCACTGGCTCGGCCATGAGTTCGCGCTATTTCAAGAGCGGCAAAGTGACCTGCTGTTTCGCGGGCGATGGCGCATATGCCAATGGCGTGGTGCTGGAGTCGCTGAACTGGGCCAGCATGGGCCAGTTCACCAACCCTGATTACACCAAAGAGCCCTTCGGCCTGCCGATTGTCTATGCGATCATCAATAACCACTACGGTTTCACAGGGCGCGTGGATGGCGAGGTCTCAGGTACTGACTGTGTTGTCCGCCGCGCAGCTGGCTTCTGTGAAAACAATATGCACGCCGAGGTGGTCAACGGCATGGATATCATGGCCTGTATGGATGCCATGCGCCGCGCAGCCGAGATTTGCCGTAAGGGCGAAGGGCCGGTCGCGATGGAATTTGACACCTATCGTAACTATGGCCACTCACTCGGCGATCCGCGGTTTGAGTATCGCACCAAGGATGAAGAGGCGATTTGGAAAAAGCTTGACCCAATTGCCACCTTTGAGGAGCAGTTGCTGGCCAATGGCTGTATCACCCCCCGCAAGCTGAAAACACTCAAAGAAAAGGTTGAGGAGCGCAACGCGCGCATGGCAGCCAAAGCCGCCTGGTCCGCAGATCCGGATCCAGCGGATGTGATCAAATACATGTACACCGACACTGCTGTGGATGTTGTGCCTGAGGCCTTCGCTACATCCAAGATCTTTGAAGAGCTGCCTGAGATCAAGCGCACCGAGGCTGGTGAGCTGAGCTATAAAGACGCGATCAAAGAGGCGATGATCGAGGAGATGGTGCGCGATAATCGTGTTGTGCAGTGGGGTGAAGACATCGCTGAGTACGGCGGCGCCTTTAAGGTGACCAAGGGTCTGATCAACAGCTTCGGGCGTGACCGTTGCTTTAATACACCGATCTCAGAAGCCTGTATCTGCGGAACCGCGGTCGGCGCGGCTATGACTGGACAGCGTCCGGTGGTTGAACTGATGTATATGGACTTTGGCTTGATGGCCTCTGACCAGATCTCCAATCAGGCTGCCAAGTGGCACTATATGTCCGGTGCCAGCATTGAGGTGCCGCTGGTTTACCGTGCCTCTGTCGGCGGCGGCAAGGGCTATGGCGGTCAGCACTCTCAGACCCTTGAGTCAATGTTCGCGCATATCCCGGGGCTCTATGTGGTCTATCCAGCCACTCCTTACGATGCCAAGGGCATGCTGAAATCAGCGATTCGTGATAACAATCCGATTATGTTTGTGGAATCACAGATTCTGTATAACCTCAAAGGGGTTGTGCCAACCGAGGAGTACTTGATTCCTCTGGGCAAAGCTGATATCAAACGCGCGGGTGATCAGGTGACCATTGTGACCTGGGGACCAATGCTGCATGATGCTCTTAAAGCCGCTGATCAACTGGCAGCAGATGGTATCTCAGCCGAAGTGATTGATATTCGCAGTTTGGTTCCACTTGACATGGAGAGCATTCTGACCTCTGTGCGCAAGACCGGACGCTGTGTAGTGGCCAGCCACTGTGTTAGCATCGGAAGTTTCACAGGCGAGATTGCCTCTCGCATTATGGCCGAGGCCTTTGACGCGCTCGACGCGCCGGTCATCCGCATTGGCGCCAAAGACGGCATTGCCCCGCAGGCCTACTCGCTGGAAGAGGCGTTTTTGCCACACGACTACGATATTATGGCTGCTGTGAAGCAGATTATATAAAGCAGCTGAATTAAAATTCTGCTTGGATTAAAGTTTTATATATAAGTGTGCCCCGTCAATTGGCGGGGCACTTTTTTTATCTCTCACAGAGACGAGCCGACCGCAGTCACGGCCCGCGGCTACAATGCTGAGCAAGCTGTAGGGTGCGTGCCGTAAACGTACCAGCAAAGCACCAGCGTAATGCAATGCGAATCGGCGTATATTAGCGGATAACTTCAAAATCATTGTTGTCCACCGCGTAGCGGAGGACATACTTAAATCATTGTTGTCCACCGCGTAGCGGAGGACATACTTATATTGCAAATAAAGTAAATCCGCCGTTACACGGTGGATTATTGCAACGACTCATAATTCAGCACTAATTATTGCAAAAATTATTGCAATTGATCTGGGTTGGGGGAAGTAGTATACTTGTTATGTTGACTTGAAATGTCTTTAGATATGCTGCCTGCGAATGCAAGTAGAAAGAGTAAAGGACAATCATCAAGGACTGTTCTCTACACTCCTCCATGTATGCAGGCAACCGTGCGAAGCATAGGTGCTCTTGAAAAATATGATGAAAGGGAGATGTTATGTGTAAACTGATGTTGTCAACGGCATTTGCCGTATGTATGTTCCACTCCACCTGGGCCGAACCCTACGAGGTGACGGTTCCGTCAGGCACAACCAACGTGATCGATGAAGCGTTTGTCACGGCGCTCGGTTCCAGCGAAGCCCTCGTAAAGAAAGGAGCGGGTGCGCTCAACTCCTCCTCGGCGCTCGCGAGCTACACTGGCGAGATTCGCGTTGAGGAGGGCGTATTCATTGTGACAGAAAACGGCTCTCTCGGCACCAAGGCTGGTCACACGGTTGTTTCAAACAATGCGACACTGCTTCTCGATATCGCAACCTACAACACATATACGGATGCCGGTGAAACCGTGTACATTTCCGGCGACGGTGCCGAAGGATATGACGGGGTAATCGTGAACAACGGCGCCAGACAGCCCTACATGTTCTACGGCGGCTCCGGCTACACCGGTGGCGGCATTGTCCTGAACGGGGATGCGGCGATCTCCAGGACAACCACGGGCAATAGTTACGACATACGTCATTCGACGCTAACAATGAACGGCCATACCCTGGCAATTGAGATGGGGAGCCGGAGTTACAGTTTCTATGTCGTCCGTACGCGGGTGAAAGAGCCGGGTAACATTGAGGTGAACTCCGGCCTGCTGGTTATCGAAGGCATCTGGAATACGACTTGGGACGGATCAGAGACAAACACGCTCACCGTTAAAAACGGCGCCGGCGTACGCAGGATCGAGTCGAACGCCTACATTCCCTGGACGCTGAATCTCAACGGGGGTGCTCGTTACGATATCACCAAAGACAAGTATGGATTCTCGTCCGGTCCTGAATATTACCGCTGGGATGGACCTTTTCACACTGGTGGATGGTGCCTTTATGACGGCAACGCAGGAACGCGGATGCTGTTCGCAGGTCCTGTTTCCGGCACAGGCCCCCTGTATTTTACCGCGGGCTGGCTCCGTCTCGAAAACCCGAACAACAGCTATACTGGGCAGACCTACTTCAACGGACAGGGCGGTACCTACACTGGCGGTGTTGTGATCTGCGCGAACGGGGCACTGCCGAAAAACTCCATCGGTGCTCTGATCCAGAGAGGAGACCTCGTGTTCGACACCGGCGACCGACTTGACCTGCCGGAGGTGGAGTTTAATTATTACGGAAATATCATCGGCGGCCGCGGCGTGATGACGGGATTGAAGAAAAACCATGACGGCCTTCTCGATATCACCGGCACGTTCAGCATCACCGGCCGGACGGAAATCGCAGGTGGTTCGGTGAGGATCGCCAAAATGCCGCTGGGCAAGCCAGGGCTTCTCCGCAGCCTGGACACCTCCGAGAATTCAGGCTTCAGTGCAGGTAAAATGTTCTGGTGGCAGAGCTATGGTTACACCTACCCGTTTCAAGATTACGTGGTGACCGGTCCGGAGATGTTGGAGCAGAACGGTAAATACATATGGCCAATGGATTCGGCCGTCCAATACACCGGTTACGTCTGGAACCACTCATCCGAGAACGTCACCTGGAATTTCTATGCCTACATCAATCAAGGAATGCGTATTCTTGTTGATAACTCAGAACGGATCATAAACTACAACTCGCTCGGTTACAAAATCGGTGATGCGTTCACACTCGCCCCCGGTTCACACAAATTAGAGGTACTGGCCTACTGTTACGCCAATACCACGGCCGGCGGCCTGAAGAACGGAGCGTTCCCAGTCGGTATCGGATACGATCCACTTGGACGCGCCGAGTCGAATGCCGTCAATTACGTGGCTTTCAAAGATCCTGGCGACGGTTCACTCTTCACCCAGGATGTGACGCCGACGGCCGGGCTCGACCCCGAGGAGTGGCGCACGACCTTTGCCGACCTCAAGATGGCAGAGGGTACGCTGCTCGATCTCAATGACCGCAACGAAATCGCGGTTGTGAAAAAGTTCTCGGGTAAGGGCGTGTTCACCAATGGTGTTCTAAAGATCACGGAAAAATGGCTGGTCACTCCATCCGACCTGCCGAACGCGCTGGTCATACAGGACGGCGATCTCGTTCTGTCTGAGACTGCGATGATCGACCTCGGGGATCTCAGCGGATTTACGATGTCGTCGGAAGGCGTCGTCATCGGCAAAGTCGACGGTACAATCACCGGCCTCGACCGTTTCGCTAAACCGTCGGAGCGCTGGCGTATCAGCGTTACCGGTCAAGGAGACATTTTATTGAAATACGTGGCGCCCGGTTCAATAATAATTTTAAGATAACCATGTAGAAACTGAGATTGAATAATGAGAATACGAATCCGGAAGGCCGCCCTTACGGCTGTTGTTGTTGCTTTGTCATTTACGGCATTTGCCGCAGAGAATGTGAAGGAGGCTGTGTTCGAGGCGGCTCCCGGCGAAGAGTGGCAGCTTGACTGGACATGGCATCGGGTGGAGGTTCCGTTGACTGCGTACGTGCGCCCGTACGTTACAGCTTGGAATGCGGAGGGCAAGCAGGTCTATGCGCAGAATGTTGGGCGCATACAGCAGCGCGCGTTCGGCCCGCACGACTTCGGTATCGAGCAGTGGCGCATTTACGCGCGCATCGCCGAAGAGGGCGATGCAGCGAACTCTGGATTCTTAATCACGCTAGCAAAAATCACACTGCCATCCACAACACGGAAGGTGCGGCTGTCGATAACAGTCAGCAGGGACGAGGCAAAGTTCGACCGTGTCACAATGGGCGTCACCAAGCTCTCTGTCCCGCCACCGCGGACCCCATATGGAATGCAAGCCGAATTTCCTGTGATGACGGAGAAGCAGGAGGATCTTCTCTCCGACGCGGAACTCGACGGGATACTTGCCAAGCGCAAGAAGCTTGTCCCGAAACTAGTCTCAGCCGGTGATCGCACCGACCTTTATGTGAACGGAAAGCAGGTGGTACCGAAAATCTATAAGACCGCCGCGCGCGCCTGCAAGAGTCGCCTGCCCTCTGTAACCACCTATTCGAAGAAGGGGTTCAACATCTTCACGATAGGCTTTAGTCTGGGCCCTTCCACAAAGGAGATCGCCCTGTCTTCCTCCGGCATCTGGAAGGCGGACGGCTCGGTTGACACCGAGAAGGTGCGGTTCGAGATCAGGGAGTACCTGCGACGCTTTCCGGACGGCATGTTCATGCTTACCTTTGTCGTCAAACCGCGTGCAGGTTGGGCCGAGGAGAATCCAGACGAAATAATGCGTAATGAACAGGGCAAGTTCGGCATCTTCCGCAGCGTGCGGATCTGCGATTTCCGCGACACGCTGACACATGATCTCAGCAAGGACGAATATCCCGCTTTCTCATACACCTCTGCCAAGTTCGGTGACGACGTTTCAGTGGTCTTTGAAAAGCTTTTCGCTGAACTCGAGCGCTGGCCGGAGGGCAAAGCTGTTATCGGCGTTTACGTCTGCGGCGGCACCGATGGGCAATGGCTGGATGTCTTCGACAACCACGTTCCAGGGCGTCAGGCAGCGGATTACGCTGAATGTTCCAAGCGCGGTTTCGCTGAATTCCGCAGGCGGAAATACGGTGGAGAGAGTGATTCCCGGATACCCACCGCCGAGGAGTTCTGGGATCGCACAAAGCCGCATTATGCCGAGCACGCGTCAACTCTCTTCAGCGATTGGCGCGAATTCTACGCCCGCGCAACCACCGAGATGCGACTCAAGTTCGCCCGTGCGATCAAGCAAGGCTCCAATGGGCGCATTCTCGTCGGCTCCTACTCCCCGAACGCCGGGCTGGCAGGCTATCCGCTCATCGCCCAGACCTACGCGAAGGGTCTTCTTCTCTCCCCTGATTATGATTTCTTCGCGGTCGTTCCCTCGTATGTACGCGAACATGTTGATCCAGTCAACTCCGCGGTGTTTGACGGCTCAATGATCCGCCGCGGAAAACTCTATATCTCCGAACTAGATCTCCGTTCCGGCGATGTCAGTAACTGGGGCTTCTGGGGCAGCGAATTTTGGCGCTCAACCCACAATGCGTCGACATTCCGCCGGAAGGCGCTCTATTTCGTAGCGAATTCGCTGGTGCATGGTGGCGGTTACCATGTCTACGATATGGACGGCGGCTGGTTTGCGACCGATGCCGCGCAGGAAACGTGGCGGGTTGCCAACGAGATGGCAGACGCTGCGAAGGCCTTAAAGCCCGCGCCTGAGACGCTCGCAATGGTCAGCGGTGAGCGTTACTGGGATTTCCATTCAATGGGCAAGGATCGGGTTGTGCCGTATCTTCTACGTGAACAGCCGATGGACGCACTCGCACGTTGCGGTGCGCCGTGGAATGCGCATCTCGTGGACGAACTCCTTGAAATGAAGGATGCAGAGCTGCCCAAGGTCGTTCTTTTCACTGATCTGACAACAATCACCTATGCCGAATTCACGGAGTTAAAGCGTCGCTATGCCAAGGACAATCGCGTGATCGTCTGGTTCTGGCGTCCCGGTATTTTTTCTGTTGACGGCATGAAGATCGAGGAGGAGCTTGGTCTCAAGCCCGCGCCCGAAGCCTATAGGAAGCTTGGATTCGCTGCAGGCGATTCGACTGATCCGCTGATGAAGGGCGTAAAGGGCACGCTCATGCCGACCTACCCGTATTACAACGTCGAATTCGCCGCGGTCTCGAAGCCGGATACTGGAGCCGGCTGGAAGACACTCGCACCGTTCAAGGGAACAGATGTTCCGGCGCTTGCCGTGAGGCGCGGGGCAGCGTGTACTGAGATCTACACCGCGATGCCGGGCGGCATCACGCCGCAGCTCTGCCGCAACTTCCTCAGAGAGGCGAAACTAAAGCCGCTCATTGAATCGCATGAGATTTCAGGCTATGGCTCAGGTATCTTCTACATCCTCGCGCAGTCCGACGGCGTGAAGCGCTTCCGTCTTCCGGATGGCGTAAAGCCGGGCAAGGTTCTCACCGGTGCCTCGTACAAGGACGGTAAAGACGGCCTGTACGAAGTGCGGATGAAACGCGCCGACATCTTCGTATTAGAGGTCAATCCCGTTAAATGAAAGTGATAACGGAGTAGTGCAAGCATCTTGCTTGCAGCACCGCTTCCTTAATCCAGCGCCACGTAAGATATGAATATGCCAAATAGCGCGCACTTCCCTGGAATTAAGAACATCACTAGAGTGAAATCAGTGCCTGTCCCTAAAAGCCCGAACATGCATGCGCCCTTGGTGGTGCCCCAATAGTCAGGTTTTGAGGAGATTAGGCGGTTTTCGCCGTCATAGGTATTGGTGACGGTCGATCCGTTATAGTAATCAATGCGGCTGGTTCGTTTACCAGTGCTGTCGTTTCTGTAATCAAAAGATGAAACCACGGAAGGCACGGAACTTACGGAATTTGTAATGGCGGTTATCAAGTTGCGATTGAGTTCATAGTTTCTTGAAACAATTACATTCGTTGTGCCTGTTGAGGGATTGATGGCTGTATAACCGCTGATAAGCTGTGTGCCTGACAAATATGTGTAGGTGAATACGTT
>JBAYXX010000027.1:0-45404 GCA_041673345.1 Kiritimatiellia bacterium | reverse complement strand
CTCTACCACCCTGCTCTTCTCCAGAAAAAACAGGCTCACAACCTAGGTTTGTGCAGATGCTCCTGCCAATTTAATGTTTAGAGATTTCGTAAAAAATAGTCTTGACAGATGATTATGCTTTGCCGTAAACTTGCTCACAGTTCGTAGGATAGTAGCTACGCTCGGTTTACTGATTAAATATACAGGGCTGTAACTTCGCAAACCATCCTTCAAAGAAGTCACCGAGCGCAGCGAGGTTACCCTTGAAATATACAGGGCTGTAACTTCGCGAACCATCCTTCAAAGAAGTCACCGAGCGCAGCGAGGTTACCCTTGAAATATACAGGGCTGTAACTTCGCGAATCATCCTTCAAAAAAGTCACCGAGCGAAGCGAGGTTACCCTTGAAATATGCAGGGCTGTAACTTCGCGAATCATCCTTCACAAAAGTCACCGAGCGAAGCGAGGTTACCCTTGGATGCCCGCCGCTGGCGAGTAAAACGGAGTTGTCATTAAAGGAGATTGGTCTCATGAAAAAAATGCTGTTATTTTTCGCTGTCGCAGGAATCATCCCGTCGGCGTTCGCCGCCAACCATTTGATCTGGAAATCTGCTAATCACGAGGGCTGGTTCAATGAGCAGGCCAACTGGAGCAACAGTGAGTTTTTTGAAACCGGCGGAGCCGACAATTTCTTCCGGTTCAGTACCGCTGAATCTAACGGCGGAGATTATACACTTTATATGTCTGATTACGCAATGCAGGGTGCCCTCCATGCGTACATCTGGAAGACATCAACGCTGGTTTTCGACGGCGCGGGTGCTGTGTTCGAATTGCCGGCATCGGAGTCCGGCGCCGTGGTGAACAACACAGGATACGATCCCTTTACCATCCGGAGCGACGGCTATAACATTGGTGTCGCTTACCTTTCGGCAGCCAATACGACCAGTGCCGCCTTCTGCTTCACCAACATCTACATGAAAATCGGGCGCACAGCAACGGACGGCCGCCTGACCTGGGATCTGATACGCGGTTACTTCAGTTTCGCCGAACCCGGAGGAACAAATACAGCGCACACCTTCAATTTGGCTGCATACTCGGGCAAGGGGAATGACTTGAGAATGGATGTCGCCTTCAGCAACGTTACTGTACGTCTGCCACAGTTTAACTTTCGCTGCTACCCCTCCAACAACAGTTTTACTGTTTCTAGCGGCATTTGCGACATCATGGGAGCACTCTCATTCGACACCACCTCAGCACTCACGTATCCAGGCACGAACACGTTTCTTGTCACGGAGGGTGCCCAGGTGACGCAGCACAGCGGCGCCTTTAACGCGGAACTCACAGCCAACGCCGGAGTGCGCTTCGACCAGTTCGTAGTGACAGGCGAGGGAACGCGTTTTTCCGCGGCAGGTGCTTCGTCAGTCAATTTTCTAGGCACGTCCTCGCTGTCAGTTTCGGACGGGGCTGAAGCTATCATGCCTGCCGATAAAATAATCGCTTTCGGCACCGCCTCCGGTGATAGGCCGGAACTCGTCGTGTCCGGAACCGGAACACTTTTCAACGCCCGGTCGTCCCAACGGTTGGAGCTGAATATCAAAACCGCGGTGACGGTTTCGGACGGCGCCGAGCTACGCCTTCCGCGTTCGAGCTGGATCGGCGGAAAGAGCAGCGCGGATGAAGTGACATTCACAGTCAGGGACGACGGAACGCAGGTCACGGTCATGACGAACAACACTGGTCTCGGCGGTTTCTACGTCGGTAACCAGGCCGGTTCGAAAGCTGTGTTTAACATGGAAGGCGGAACCTTCGGAGGCGTGACAGATCAGCATAGTTACAGCTTCTACCTCGGCAACCCGGAAACAAGCTCAGGCACAGTCAACCTCTCCGGCGGCACAATCCATGTCGGCCCAGTAAACTCGCTCTACATCGGCATGACGGGCAACGGCACGATGAACATCTCAGGCGGTGAGCTCTACGCCTCAACACTCATCAATCTCGGTTACAGATCACCGAGCACCCCGCAGACAAGCCGCTACAATCAGACAGGCGGCTATGTATATGCTAAAAATGGTCTGTACGCCTGTGCAAACTCGAATACCGCCAACCGCACAGCGGACATCGTCCTCGACGGCGGCCTCCTCGAAACCACGCTCATTTACGGCAGTAAGACACAGGCGGCGGGCGGGCTCGGCACAGGCCGCTTCTACGCGGATGGCGGGCGGCACACTCAAAGCGACCACCACCCGGACCACGGCGGCCAATCCGTTCATCCGCTATCTTGATCTCTTCGCATTCGGACCAAAGGGGCTTACAATCGACACTGCCGGCCACGACGTGCTTGTTTTTCAGAGCATGACCAATAAAGATTCGGAAGAGGGCCTCCTCGTCAAGACTGGCGAGGGCACACTCATCTACGGCACCGGCATATATGATGTTGCAAAAACGGTTCTTGCGGGTGGCTCGATCCTCCTAACGACTAGCACACCGAGTTTCGCGACAGCACTCACGATTACGAACGGGGCGACCTTCTCAATCGCCGGAACCCCGCCAGGTGTGACGCTGACGGCTCTCGATGTCGCGGACGGCACGCTGGAACTCGATACAGACGACATCATCACAGTGAACGGCCCCGTGTCCTTCACCAAACTCACGCTCAACCTCTCATCCCTGCCGGACACCGATGTTTCGAAGTCGATTATTATCTGCGACGGGGAACTTTCGGAAGCTTCGCAACACGCGCTGCAGTGGGCCTATCTCGAAAACAACATCCCGGACAACACACATGCGTCCTTCACGTGTACTTATGACGATCAGACGGAAAAAACTACAATTTCATTCACGGTCAAGACAGATGCCTCCCCGATCGGCGCTGCGAATACAACGACATGGACTGGCTCGGGCGTATGGAGTTCGGACGGCAACTGGTCCGCCAGTATCCCGACAGCCTTGAAGAAGGCCGCGTTCACAAGTGACTTGGCCGGAAAAACTGTCTCGATCGGCTCCGAAGCAATCGCGGGCGCTATGACATTCGGGGCGGACGGCTACACACTCGCCGGCACAGCTCCCCTCGAAATCGCCGGCGAGCAGGGCGCCGCGCAGATCGAAGTGACTGCTGGAAGCCATACGATCAATGTGCCACTGCTGTTCAATGCCGTTGTTGCGCTGCCGCTTCAGACCGGCACATCTCTTGCCGTTAAAAAGCCGATCACGGACGGCGAACTCAAGAAGACCGGCGCGGGCGCGCTTATTCTTGAAGAGAACAACACGTTCATCGGTGGCGTGTCTTTTGAAGGCGGACTTTCGAGGATCGCGTCAGATGGCGCTCTCAATGGCGCAAGCCGGGTAACGCTCGGCGGCGGCACACTTGAATTCACGGAGGGCACGCCGCACTTGACAGCACCCGTTGCTGTAGATATCACGGAAACAACTGCGCCGACCATTCTCAAAACCGATGTCGATACAACGTTCGATTCGCTGGATGTCACTGGCGGCGTTCTGAAGCGCGGTGCAGGAAAGCTCATCATTGACGCATCGGCGGCAGGCAAGCAGCTGACGCTCACCACAGTGAGGACTCCGGGTGAAACCGGTATGCCCGCATCGAGTGCCCAATTCAGCTTCCCGGCGGACGGCTCCACGCCGGGAGGCGGCTACGGCGGCTTCACGATAGCGGAAGGCGAGGTCGTGATCAAGGGCGATCCTTCGACACCGGACGTGCTCCTCAAGGGTACCGGCATCATCGGCATGAACACGCCGGACGGAACAGTGCAGCCATCTCTGACAATTGACGGCGCGTTCGTTGACAACAGCATGACCATACCAGGCGGGGCCACGCACTTTTTTGTCGGTTACCGCGCGGGTATCGCCGGAGGTCTCCAGACAGAGCCGACGCTCCGCATCCTGAACGGCGGCACGCTGAAGGCGAATACGATCCAGATCGAGCGCGATTGCCATGTGCTCGAATGCCACCCGACTGTCGCAGTGACGAACGGCACTCTGTGGGGAACATATGCGCTCCATCTGACGCGTGCTGTTGGAGGGAAGTCGGTTACGCGCATCCGCGCGAAGGATGCGAAGATCCTCACCACCTTAACAACTTTCTACATGCAGGGCGCGCTGGACATGGAGGTTGCAAACACATTTCTCGGAAAGAGCGACTTGGTGACACCTATGCCGCTTCGTATCGATCCCTGGAACGTGCATCAGCCGACCGGACAGGTTGTCTTCTGTGAAGGATCCATCGCAGCAATCAGTGAGTTCCAAAACTTTAACTTCCTCACAAAGGCTTTCCGGGTTGTGTTCGACGACTCCGAATGGGTCTACGGCTCATCAGACTACACCTTCCCAGCATCGTCGGTCTCGCCGATCACTTCACATTTGAAGTGCGAGGAAAGGGCCTCATCCTCACCCCGCCCGCAAACACAGTTTTCACCACAGAGGTGCCGTTCACAGGCGAGGGTGGCCTCGTGAAAAAGGGTGCTGGAACAGTCGCGTTCGACTCGGGCACCTACGCCTTCACAGGTGTCTGCGATGTTCAGAGCGGCACGGTGGATCTTTCTGAGGCCGGCGCGCTCACAGGCGCCGCGTTCTCGGGGAGCGGTACAGTGAAAGGCGCGACAGTCGAAAACCCGAAACTCGTGCTCGATGCCGCCGCTGACTGGTCCGTCGCCGACGTGCCGACCTTCGACGCGGCTTCATTCTCAGGCAAGGGCATAGTTGATTTTGGACGCACGTCCGAAAATCCCCTCGATGAACCCGCTAAAGGCACCTCCATTCTTATCGCGAAATACGTGAACGGCCCGCCGGGCGCGATCAACTGGAAGATCGTCAACACAGGCATCAAGACGTATCCGACTGAGATGACGGCCGCGAACGGTGAAATCCACCTTTCGCCATTTGCTTCCGGTTTGATTATCATCATCAGATAAGGGATAGTCATGCTGTTTACGTTTTTTATTGCAGCCGCGCTCGCATTCCCATAGGCAACTTTTGAAAGGGCACGGTTCTTTCTGATTGAAGCTAATTAGCATAAATAGTATATTTATTACCTTTATAAAGTATTATATTTATATTGGAGGTATTACAGTATGAAACAACGAAAAATATGTATTTTTTCAGCGGCATTAGTGTTTGCAACGGTATTTTCAGTCTGCGGCGAAGTCAATGAAGTTTATCAATGGGCATTAAACATCACCGAGCAGCGGATTTACACAAATGCGGAGGGGAACACGCTTCCCTACCGTTTCCACGCACCGGCGAAGCTTGAGGCGGACAAGAAATATCCGTTGGTCATTCTCTTCCACGGCGCAGGCAGCCGCGGCACGAACAACTGTTCGCAGATCAACCACGGCGGCAAGGAGATCCTAGCTTATACCGAAAAGACGGGTGAGGAGATCTTTTTCATTGCGCCGCAGTGCCCTGAGAAGATGCAGTGGGTGGACACACCCTGGTCGCTGATGGCGCACAAAATGCCCGCGAAACCGTCTGAAAATATGGGACTTGCCATCGAACTCATCACAAAAATGTTCAAAGAACAGCCGATCAACCGTTCTCGTGTATGCGTGACGGGCATTTCAATGGGGGGCTACGCCACATGGGATATTGTCCAGCGTCATCCTGAATGGTTCGCTACTGCGATGCCGCTTTGCGGCGGGGGTGATGCGACACTCGCCTGGAAGATCCGTAACGTCTCGATCTGGGCCTTCCACGGCAGTATCGACAGCGTTGTTCCCACCGCGCGTTCGCGTGCGATGGTCGCCGCACTCTGGCAGTGCGATGGCAAGATTCGCTACCGTGAATATCCGGGTTTCGGGCACAACTGCTGGACAGCGACATACGAGGATGAGAGTGTTCTCGCGTGGTTCCTGGGCGGAAAATAACAGAGCTTAAAAAACGTAAAAGGGAAAACTGAAAATGAAACTAAAAACGAAAATGATCATCACACTCGCCTGCGCCGCTCTGTCGGCACCGCTGTTCGGCGGTAACCTCACGGCCAGAATCGCCGAAAAAAACAAAGTGATTCGAACGGACAAATTTTTCGGGTTCGAACGCACGGTGTTCGACTTCAATGGACACGAGGCATGGGTGGTTGAACCCAGAGACAAGGTTGCCGAGGGGACACCCTGGACGTGGACGATGCAGTGGGCGACAGCGTTCGTGCCGCGCACAGGTGTTCCAAAACTCCTTGAAAAGGGCTGGCACCACGTAACCCTGCAGATGTTTGACACACGTGCGTGCGACGAGTCGTTGCCGGAGTTCAAGGCCTTCCACGAGTATCTTGTGAAGGAGCTTGGTTTCGCGCCGAAAGCGCGGCTCGCCGGTTTGAGCTGGGGCGGGTTCTACTCAATCCGCTACACATCGAAGTATCCTGAGATGGTAAAGTCGATCTACCTCGATGCGCCGCTTTTGAGTTTCGAGGAGTTCGGCAATAATAATCCCGTACACATCGGTCCCTGGGCCAAATCCATCCCTGAGAAGGGCTGGAGAAGCGATCCGCGTATGCCCGTCAACATGGCAGAACCGGTCGCTAAAGCCGGCATTCCGATTCTGCTCATTTACGGCGGCGCGGATAAGGTGGTGCCTCCGGCATCGAACTGCGAACTCTTCATTCCGCGTTTCAAGGCTGGCGGTGGCGACATCAAAGTGATCCGCCGCGGAGCGTATGCGCATCATCCGCACGGTGTTGAACTCGACGACCGGGAGATCGAATTTTTCTTTATGAAAAACTAAAGTAACTTTCTGCCACAACCAAATTAAGTTTGTGTGGTGTGCGAAAGTTTCTTGTTTTCCATGACAGGGGTTGATTGAATAGTAATCATATATGGGGAAAATTGAAATGAATCAAAATAAAAATAAAACAGTTATGTCGGCAGTTGCGCTGACAGTGATAATGGCAGCGGTCTGTTCCATCGCGCAGATAAAGTACGAGCGCCCTTATGACTTCCGCAAACGGCTTGAGATCGTACACGAACCGGACCAAAGGGATACTTCTCTACAGCCAGCAACAGATGAGTTTGAATTCAAAGACGGCGTGACGATCACACTCGCTAAAGAAGCTTCACCGTTCCTCTTCCGCGCGGCGCAGGATTTTCAGGACTTCCTGGCCGTCTCGATGGGAGTTTCAGCGATTATCAGCCGGACAAATTCTGCGCCAGCGGCGAACACGCTCTCTCTTGTAGTGGACGGAAAAGGGAAGACAAAATCATACCGTGTGACGGTGGGAGGCGGCATCCAGATCGCCGCTGCCGACGAGCGCGGCGCGGCGCAAGCACTCTATCACCTGGAGGACCTCATGAATCTTCGCCAGGCACCATTTCTGAAGAGGGGTTCGAAGGAGCGTGCGCCGCTATTTTCGCCACGCATGACGCATTCAGGCTGGGGACTCGACCGCTTTCCAGACGCGTACCTCAAAAAGATGGCCCACTACGGTCTTGATGCAATTCTCGTGTTCGTAAAGGACATTGATGTCACCAAGGCAGCGGGTTACCAGGACATCCGCGCACTGATCCGCCGCGCCGCTGAACACGGTCTCGACACCTATCTTTACAGCTACATCAAGGCCTTTGTCCATCCAGACGATCCGGGTGCGAAAGAGGTGTTTGAAAAGACTTATGGACGTATCGCCGCGGCCTATCCAGGTGCCAAGGGCATCATATTTGTGGGCGAATCATGCCGCTTCCCCTCCAAAGACGAACGGACCGCACGCCTCACCCCCGAGGGAAAAGTTGTCCCCGGAGACAAACGTCCGCATCCGGGCTGGTATCCTTGCAAGGACTACCCTGATTGGGTTAACGCTGTTAAGGCGGCACTTGATAAACATCAACCGGGTATCGAAATCGTATTCTGGAGCTACAACTGGGGCAGGCAGGCGGTGGGCCCGCGGCTGGAGCTGATCAACAACCTGCCGAAAGATGTGACTCTGATGGCCACCTTCGAAATGTTCGAAAATCACGTCAAGCGCAACGGCCTCAAATCATACACCGCCGACTACTCACTCACATTTGTCGGCCCGGGCGAATATTTCTCATCCGAGGCCGCCGAGGCACACAAACTAGGGTTGAAGCTCTACACAATGTCCAACACAGGCGGTCGCACTTGGGACTTCGGCACTGCCCCTTATGAGCCTTTCCCTTACCAGTGGAAACGCCGCTGGGATGCCCTGAGGAAGGCGCATGACGACTGGGGCCTTTCGGGTCTCATGGAGAACCACCATTATGGCTGGCAGCCATCGTTTATCTCTGAGCTTGCCAAGGAAGCATTCTGGGAGAATGGAATGGACTTTGACACGCATATCCGCCTGATCGCCGCACGTGACTTCGGAGAGGAGAACGTCGAAGCCGTTCTCGCTGTATGGAAGGAGTGGAGCGAGGCGATTCGCGATATGCACGCCACTGCTCAGAACCAGTATGGCCCGTTCCGGATCGGATCGGCATATCCCTTTAATCTGCTCGGTCCGACAATCGCCCGTGAGGAGTTTCCGACACCCGTGAAATCCGCTGACGGCAGCGACTACGTTAAGCTCAATTTCAACACAGACAGAACACCGAAAGCTGTGCTCGAACAAGAGCTCGAGCTGCTGCGTCCGATGGCGGAATCCTGGTTCAAGGGCGGCAAAACGTTCGCAGGCCTCGCTTCGTCCCTGAGTGGCGTACGCGCAAAGAAGGCGCAGCTCATGGCGAATCTTGGCGAATATTTCGGGCGCGTGACGTACACTGCCATCCATTTGAAAGAGGGCGCACTCGCCGAAAAGAAGAGTGATCGCGAGGAGATCCTGCGCGTTGCCCGCAAGGAACATGCGAATGCCAAGGCGGCGCTCGAGCTTGTAAAGCGCGATTCGCGCCTGGGATGGGAACCCTCCATGGACTACCTCGGCGGTGCTGAACAGATAGAGTGGAAACTCAAGCGCATGGAGACGCTCTATAATTTTGACAAGTAAATCTGAGGTGTTTAGGGTTTAGTCTTGACGAAGACTGATGTGCGGTATATATACTCAAGTTGATTGACACTAGGTGTTTATTCGCCAAAGACGCGCCAAGGGATTTCATGATCTTTGATTGGCTCCCGTCGCCAACCCTACACATTTCAACGTTGATGAAGCTTACAGGCCAAGCGGCAGATGCAAATGTACCAAAGGCAATGAGTTATCACCCGGTAGAGAACTTTTTGGAAAGAACAAGTAATTGTTTTTTGTGTTACAAAAAGAAAGAGGAGAAAGACAATGATACGTTATTTAATCGCAGGATTATTGGTCGTACTAATTGCAGCGGGTACGGCCAACGCAGCGGAAGAGAGTACGCCTGATATCGCCGTCCTGCTGAAAGCAGTTGAATCAGGGGATAGCTTGGCGCGGCGCAGTGCAGCGCGGAAGCTTTTAGCTCTGGGGAAACCGGCCCAAGCGGCCATCATGAAATTGACGACAGTGGACGACGTCGTTATCAGGCGTGCCGCACTGCGGCGGGTAACCGACTTTGCCGATGTAGATGCGATGCCGATACTCAAGCAAGCCCTTTCGGACGCTAGCCCGTTGGTGCGCCTAGTGGCCGTGGAGGAGCTTGCTGCCTGGCAACCGCGCACGACGCAGATCACTGACCAGCTAAAGGCTGCTACGCAGGATGAGGACCAGGCTGTGAAAAAGAGTGCCGCCGCAGCCTTGTGGTCGTTCCATCGCGATGTCGTGCCTCTACGCAAGCGGCCTGATTGGGATCACGCCATCGAGATCGTTACGCGCCTGCAGTTGCCGTCAACGGGCTGGAAGTTCCATACAGACCCAGCCCGCATCGGCCATGTCCAAAACTGGTTTAACCCGCAATTTGACGCAAAGGAATGGCATGATATCTCGACTGGCATTCTCTGGGGTACAGCGCTGCCTAAACAGGCCGGTTCGTATGAGGGCGTGGCTTGGTACCGTACCGCCGTCAGCTTGCCGCAGAAGCCCGCCGAAGCTTTCAACGCAGTGGTGCTGCACTTCGAGGCAGTGGATGAATCGACCTGGCTGTGGATCAATGGTCACTATGCCGGGGCCCATGACCTCGGGATGGAAGGATGGAACATCCCTTTCGACATCGACATTGCTCCCTTTGTCAGGTGGGGTGAGACCAACCATATTGCTGTCCGCGTTCTCAACGCTGCCGGTGCGGGCGGCATCTATAAGCCCGTCGAGTTTCAGGTGCTAAAGTAGCAGGAGTTCAATGGCAAGCTCGCAGCGCAGTGCGCTGCGAAAAAACGATAGGGAGAATTATCAATGTCCAGAACAAAACGAGTCGAGACCTTTCTATGTGCAATAACAGCATTTATGATGCTGACCAGCTTGAGCGGTATGGCAGGCGAGGCAGTTAAGGGCGGGCCGATCAGGGTCACGGTTCGTCACGCTTTTGAGCGCACGGCTTTCGAGCGTATGGAGCAGGGCCAGTCGCTGATTGTGACCGTGAACAACAGCACGGGGCGTACCCTGCAAAACGGCTGGCTGGACGTGAAAACCGGGCTAGCGCACACCCGCATCGATATCGGTGATCTGGGCGACGGATTTCAGGACGTGCCTGTACCCCTGGAGTGCAGCGGGAAAGCTGGTGCCTACACATTTGTTGCAACGGCACAAGCCGAGAGCGCAACTGGTGCCGTGACAGGAAGCTGTTCGTTCGCATGGAACCTCTGCAACCGGATTCCTGCCCGTATGCCGGTGGTGATGTGGGGTGGCGCGACATTCGAGCAGATGGCGCAGTGCGGTTTCACGCATAGCTTGGTCTGGATGGATCACCTTGACATGCGTGCCCTGAAAGACGGTCAGCCGATCGACTTCGATCAGCGGTTTACCGAGACGCGTACGAAGCTGAACGAAACACTGGTCAAAGGTTATCGCGCTCTCGGTAAGATGTCGCCTGGGGGCTACCTGATGAGTCAGGCGACTTATGCAAAGTACCGCGAACAATTTGCCTCTTTAGGCAGTGACGGCACGCCTCTTAGTGCTGTTGACTTTTCACTCGCCCGTGTACAACAATTCGGATTTGATGCCGGGCGCAGCATCTTCAATAATGTCGGCATGTTTCCGGCAGTAGACCTCGTCCTCACGGATTCGGAGTTCCGTGACCATACCCCAATCTCTTATCGCCCCGAGGCACGGGCCGCATTCCGAAAGCATGCTGGCTACGATATCCCTAAGGGCATTGAAGACAATCAGAGGGGGCTGTCGTACACGAAAATCACAGACTTCCCGCACGACCGGGTTGTGGCAGATGATGATCCGATGCTGACGTTTTATCGCTGGTTTTGGGGCGGGGGCGACGGCGGCCCCGAGATGATCTCGTGCGAACGCGACGGCGTGAAGGGCGACCGCACGAATCTGCGCGGGTACTGGGATCCTGCAGTTCGTTGCCCAAGCAAGTGGGGTAGCGGCGGACGCAGTGACTTGATCGGCCACTGGACGTATGCGTATCCCGACCCGCTGGTGATGGGGCTGGCGACCGATGAGTTGTTTGCCATGGCCAAGGGCGGCCCGAGCTATCAGCAGGTCACCAAAATGACCCAGGTGATCTGTTATCGCAGCGCGACCACTGGCCCATTACCTAAGGACAAAAGTACATGGACGGAGTGGGAGAAGCGGCTACCTAAAGCCAAGTTTATCACGATTCCGCCCGACATGCTCGAAATCGTATTCTGGCAGAAGATTGCGCGTCCCGTGCGGGCCATCATGTATCACGGTGCGGGCTCGCTCTGGCCGAGCGAACCCGGCGGCTACGACTACACCCATCCAGGAGCCGCGCCGCGACTGGCCAAGCTGACCAAGTCTGTCATTCAGCCCTTCGGCCCCATGCTGCTTGAAGTGCCTGAGCATCCGGCGCAGGTGGCCATGCTGGAGAGTTTTACGTCGCAGATTTTCTACGGGGGCACGACCTACGGCACCATGCAGGGAGCTGTGGGCTGGATGCACGGCATACTTTGCCGTGCTCATCTCCAGCCTGAGATTGTCTATGATGAGACCATCCTGCGCAATGGGTTGGATGCTTTCAAGGTCCTTGTCACGCCCTATTGCGGCGTCCTCTGCGAAGGGGTAGTACGCGCGATTCAAGCGTGGCAGGACAAGGGTGGCATCCTTGTCGCGGATGAAGACCTCTGCCGCGCCTGATGCCCGACATCCTGATCGAGAGGTGCTTGTCAGGGGATAAGTCTGGGCTAATCAAGAAAGCTCAGCGCTTGCGCGAGGAGCTGGCGGCAACCTACACCCCTTACGGCGATGCAGAAACGTCCGAAGCTGTTCTGCGGTTTCGGCGGTTCGGCTCCACCGATTACCTGTTTGCATTCAACGACCATCGCACCTTCGGTAACTATGTCGGCCAACATGGCCGTGTCATGGAGCAGGGCCTGCCACTCGAGGCGACCCTTACCGTCCGCCGCCCCGCCGGCGTGATCTACGATCTGCTGGCTGGCAAGGCGGTAGCGACGCGTGAAGTTGGCGGTACGCTACAGTTCGCGGCTGACTTTGGACCGGGTGAGGGGCGACTTTACATGATCACTGAACGCCCCATTGCCGCACTCTCCATTACCGGCCAGAAGCAGACCCAACGCGCCCGAAGCATCACCTTCACCATCACAGTAACCGATACATCCGGTGCTGCCTTAGATGCAGTGGTGCCGCTGCGGATCGACATACAGGACGCGCAGGGCCAGCCCTCTGAATTTAGCGGCTTTCACGCTGCGAAAGCCGGCCAACTCGCGCTAACCCTTGACCTGGCACCCAACGATGCTGTCGGCCAGTGGCACCTTCGGGTGCAGGAATTAGCATCCGGCAAGTCATCCAGTGCGGCTATCCTGATCACAGAATAATGTAAGAAGTGATGGTTTACCGCGGCACATTGAAAAAGGTCCGAAAGGGCGCGATGTCCGGCTATGGAAGGATCCTCACAAGGCGGAAGCCACGGCTACTGTTCAGTGCCGACGGCAAGTCGCTATTACGGTGCGCTGAACGACAGCTCGACGCAGCGCTGTTCCAGCATCCACCCCGTAGCGTGCGGTTAGAACCCGACACCACCCCTTTAGGATCAACAGTAACATCGCCAAGAGCTGAACCATACCAGTCCAGACACCACTCCCACACATTGCCGTGCATATCGTACAAGTCCCAATCGTTCGGCGCATACGAGCCGACAATGGCCGTGCCATACGTAGGCCCGCACCCCGCCGCTGGTGGAGTACTACCGTCGATATAGCCACCATTGAATTTATACCGGCCCAGAGCGTCCAGCCATGCGTTGATACCCGTCCCGTTTGCTCCGATCACGTTTGCGTCCGCATCGTCGTCATTGAAGCAGGTATCAGTTCCCGCCCGGCAGGCATACTCCCACTGCGCCTCAGTCGGCAGGTCGAACCCCGAAAGCCCCGCCTTTGTTCGCAGCCGCCCCATGAAGGAAGCTGGTCCAACCTCGTTGAACTGCGGCCAGTTAGGGTTGATCGGCGTGTTGGTGGCGGGATTCTCGCGGATATCATGGTACGACACCTGCTCCATCGGACGAAACATCTTGCTAGCCACGTCAGTGAAATAAGCCGCACGGGTGCTACCCATAACGTTGTACCACTGACCTTGCGTCACTTGAAACACGCCTACGTAAAAGTCGGTTGTCAAGATTACTTGTTTAGACCCAGTCCCCTCGCCCATTGTGAAAGCGCCGCTGGGAATCTTGCGCATCACCAACTGCGAGTTCTTGTAGATCGAGTTCGTCACCCCGCCGTATGGAAGTGCCTCCACGCTGACGTAGTAGGTCACCGGGTAGTTTGCGGCGGAATCCCCGCCAGTCAGGTCGATTACCATGACCTGCGGCGGTGCATCCACAGACCAAGCAGTCACTCGCGCCTTGGCGACTTGAGTCAAGTTCTCCGGCCAATCCGCACCCGCGTTCCATACGATACTCTTGTTTTCGCCTATATTGACCAACTTACACACGTCGCCGGAGAGCCGCGTCACCGCGCTGTCAGGAATTGCGACCCCGTTAGTCTCGATGCCCAGCGTTACAATAGCCGCCTCATCTGCCAAATTATATGTGATCTTCACGATGCGTGTTCCTGTTTGTTGTGTCATCACCACATCCGTCACCAACGGCAGGGTACGCGCCGCGCCCACTGTCGCAAAGACCGCCGCCGCCACAAGAACTGCTCTGTTTATTAGTAACCGTTCACGGGGTATAACCTTCCCCAACAATGTCCGAACCATATCATTGTCGTTGTAGCAAAGTCCAGCACAAAAAATCGTTTTTTCTGTTTTTATTCTGGACTCGGTTTCAGTAATGGTGTATATTGCGTCCTATGTCAGATATTTTAGTCATGCAGGGACGGGAGTTGAGAGGCGAGGACATCGCCTTGATCCACGGATTGCTGGATGAAAATCCAAAGTGGGGCCGAACACGGCTAAGCGTCGAACTCTGCGAACGCTGGGACTGGCGCAACGCGCGAGGGCGCCACAAAGATATGGCTGCGTCTGGGCGAGACCCGGGGTCGCACACGCAACGACCGCGAAAACAGCATCCGTGTCTCCGTCAAAGACGTGTATCTCTATCCGCTGGCCAAAAACTTCAAGGAGGCGTTGTGTCATGATCACGCCTGAACAAGCACTGGCCATTTATCGCGCCGGAGCGGAAGCGGTGGTCAAGGTCATCCGCGATTCATCACGGCAGGTGGATTTACAGCAGCGGCAGATAGAGGCCTTGCAAAAGGAAGTCATTGAATTGAAACGCAAGATCGGTGGGCAACCAGGACATCCTCGACACGAGCGCCCACTCTTCCCCGAAGCTGACATTCAGACGTTCCACGATTATCACCTCGCCGCATGCCCGGAGTGCGGCAACGCAGAAGTAACCTTTCTGGATCAACCACCGCGCGTAATTCAACTCGACGCAGTTAAAGGGATGTTCCATACCATTCATGACAGGGACAGCCTCAGTGCCAAGGCCTTCGAGCAGGAACAAGCCCGCCGGACAATTATGAAAGCGGCACTCGACAATGTGCCGTCCAGCTTGGATGATAAAGGCAAAGAGCAAAAAAAGAAGCCTTCAACATGGCCAAGCGCTTTCGTGATAACGGCAAGGCCTATTTCGAATTCATCACCACGCCCGGCATCGGGCCTACCAACAATTTAGCTGAACAGGCGGTACGTTTCGTGGTGATCGACCGGCTTATCACACAGGGTACGCGCAGCGAAAAAAGTCGCGAAGCCTGCGAACGTCTCTGGACGGTTGTCGGCACTTGCGCCCTGCAAGGACGCTCCGCATACGAGTTCATTCTTACGGCAGTCCGCGCCCACTTTCGTAGCGAACCCGCTCCTTCTCTTCTACCTGCCTTGCCCTAATTCGCCTGGCTCCCAAATACTGGGATGCCAGGCTGATTACACTCTAAAATCCTATTTCCATACCCCGTGAACGGGTACATTTTCCTTTTGTTTTCCATATGGGTTGCAAGCTCTGAGCCATATTCGTTGTCCGTTTTATCAGCAGTTGTGTTATCAGGAATTACGGTTAACTTTATTTCCAAAGGACGAATAAATGTACCGGAAAGGTCTTCACTGAAATCTCTGAAATCTCTGAAGGGCTAAAAAACACGGCAATCGTATTCGCGGAATTTACGTTATTCATAGTTATCAACCGGGTGTAAAAGTCGATGCTGGGAACGATTTTGCATAAAAAATTGCTTTTGTCGTACTTTTAGCGGCCAGATCTGTTAAAATAACCGCTGTTGGCACGTTTTGGGCTTGACCGTAAGCACTTAATCATAGAAACTGCCAACACTAAGCAACCAGTGTTTTTTTACATTGAGTATTATTTTAGTTTTTTGCCAGTAGGACGAATCGAATGTTCAACAAGCTATTGAGTTTTTTTTCGAGTGATATCGGAATAGATCTTGGCACTGCCAATACTCTTGTTTTTGTCAAGGATCGCGGAATCGTGATCCGTGAGCCCTCGGTGGTGGCGATCCAGGAGGGGACTAGGCGTATTCTGGCGGTGGGCGAGGAGGCCCGCAGAATGCTGGGCCGTACCCCTGGTAACATTGTCGCCATCCGACCGATGAAATCAGGAGTAATCGCGGATTTTGGTATTACAGAGGAGATGATTCGTCATTTCATCAACAAGGTCCATACCGCTAAATTGGTGAAGCCGCGTGTGATTGTGGCAGTTCCCAGTGATATTACGGAGGTGGAGAAGCGCGCGGTGCAGGAGTCTGCCAAACATGCCGGTGCCCGTGAAGTTTTTTTGATAGAGGAGCCGATGGCCGCGGCGATTGGTGTTGGGCTGCCTGTTTCTGAGCCGGCCGGCAATATGATCGTCGATATCGGCGGTGGAACATGCGAGGTCGCGTTGATCTCGCTGGCAGGAATAGTGTACGCGCGCAGTGTGCGCGTTGGCGGCGACGCCATGGACGAGTGTATTGTTCAGTATATGCGAAGAGTTTACAATTTGATGATTGGAGAGCGAACCGCTGAGGAGATTAAGATTACCATAGGTTCGGCTTATGCTCCCGCAAATAAAGACGAAGAGGGAACTCTGGATGTTAAGGGCCGAGATCTTGTGGCAGGACTGCCCAAGACTCTGACAGTGACATCCGAGGAAATTCGAGACGCTTTGCAGGAGCCTGTGTCAGCGATTGTTGACGCAGTGCGTATAACGTTGGAAAAGTGCCCACCTGAGCTAGCCTCGGATTTGGTTGACAGGGGCTTGGTTCTGGCTGGAGGAGGATCGATGCTGCGAGGCCTTGATAAGCTGATTGCGTCACAAACTGGTTTGCCAGTGACGCTGGCCGATGATCCTTTAACCGCGGTAGCAGAGGGTACCGGAGTTGTATTAAATGAGTTGAATTTTCTGGCCAAATGTAAGATTGGCCGCTAGGTTGTGTTTTCTCAGGGTTGTTCTCTGATCCATACTTCCGGTAAAACGGGGGGTGGTCAGTGTGAAGCAATCGAAATTATGGATTTGGATACTGGTGGTATCTGTTGGGGCGTTGATGTTCTGGCAGGTTGGCGTGCGAAATTTCTCACGTGAATTGCTGTATCCGTATGAAAGTGCCTGTCTTTGGTTTGATCGAACTGTTTCGGTTCGGTTCAGATCTATTTTATCGCGCTCCAATAATGCCGCGCAAAATCTAAAATTAAAACGTGAAGTGGCGTTGCTACGCATCTCGGTTAGCGACGCTGATGCCCGCGAACAGGAGATCCTCCGTCTGCGGCAGGCACTCGATTTCAAACCTGTGGTTAAAAGCAGCTGGGTCGCGGCCTCAGTACTCTCACGCGGCGGCACATCCGCAGTATGGCAGAGCATCCGTGTGGCCAAAGGCTCCCGCCATGGGGTTCGCAAAGGCGATCCTGTGGTTGTGCCTGAGGGGATTGTGGGACGGGTGGCAGAGGTCTCCGCGCATACCAGTGAAATTCTGCTGATCACCGATCCCAACAGCCGGGTGGCCTGTGAGTTGGAGACACCCACCTCTGACACAGGGGTGGTGCGGGGGATTCTTTATGGTGGCGGGGCGCGGCCGGGAGGCGATCCTGAGCTGACCCTGCTGTATGTGGTTGACCCTCTGCGTCTGCGCTATCTCGCACGCGATTTTAATCCCGCGCCGCATACCCGTGTAATCAGCTCCGGTCTGGGGCACACATTTCCTAAAGGGCTGCTGATTGGCTATCTGCTGGAGAGCCGTCTAGAACCCAATGGTCTTTCGCGTGAGGCGACAATAGTTCCCGCAGTTGATATGGCGGCATTGGAGGTGGTCTTCATTCTCTCGACCAAAGGAGGTGCTCGTGCGCAGTGATATCAACCTGCCTGTGATGGGCGTGATGCTCCTGTTGGCCGCAGTGCTGCAAGATATGATCTCCGTTTCGCTCTGGATCCCGGTTAAACTTAACTTTCTGAGCGTTGTGGCTCTCTTTTACATGGTCACCCGTCCCTTTACGAAGGCTTTGCTGGCGGCTGTCTGGGCTGGAGCTCTGACTGACACGCTGGGCGGGTTACCGCCCTTTTGCACAGTTGGTTTTCTGCTCTGCGCATATGCCGTGGTGCATGCGCTGCGCTCAATGATTTATCGTGCGACTGTTCTCAGCGGGGTTATTCTAGGCGCGGGTTTGAGCTGCGGTCAAACGCTGTGGACGCGCATCTGGGCCGGAGCCTCCGGCAGTGCCGGGGGCTGGCACAGCTTAGCGCTCCTGGGATCTTCAATCTTGGCCGGCGCGGTTGTCGGCGGCGTGGGTTTTGCAATTTGTCTGCTAACAGACAACCTTTCCGGCTGTGTTCAATCAGCGAAAGAAAAAAATGATTTATCGTGGTCAAAAGCTGACTGACAGCTGGCGAATAGCGCTGTTAGCGTTTTTATTCGCGGCTGGTATGGTCTATTTAGTGATGTCATTGCACCGGGTGCAGGTGGTCAACAGTGCCGATCTGACGCGTGACCAGGTGCGGCAGAGTGTTCGGCGTGTGCAGGTGCCTGGCGCGCGGGGACGTATTTTTGATCGGCATGGCATCTGCCTGGCCGATAATCGGCCAAGCTACTGCATTGCCTATTACGTTGAGGAACTGCGGCAGCGAGGTCAGTGGCAGCGCACAATTGACGCGGTGGATGCTGACATTGACCGGCTGGCCCAGGTGCTGGGAGTGCCACGGGAGATCTCGAAGGAGCGGGTGGCACTGCATGTGCGCGCCAGCCTGCCGATGCCGTTGCTGGCCTGGAGCGATGTGAGCGAAGAGGTGGTGGCGCGCTGGGCCGAGGAGGTGGGTGCCTTTCCCGGGGTGGATATCTATGTTCAGCCAGAGCGCTATTATCCGCAGCAGAGCGCGGCCGCGCATCTGCTGGGTTATGTTGGTCGTGATCGGCCCAAGCCGTTGCCTGGGCAGCGAACTCACTTTTATCTGCCGGAGATGATTGGCAAGGCAGGGGTGGAGCGGCAGTACAATGATATGCTGACCGGAGTTTGCGGAGGCCGACTGATCCGTGTGGACGCGCGTGGTTACAAGCACGCGGTCTGGGAGGGAATGCCCGCAGTGGAGGGTGATGATCTGCGGCTGACGGTTGACTTGAAGATTCAGGCTGCGTTGGAAGCGGCGCTGGCAGGCAAGCGGGGTGCCGGCGTGGTGGTTGACCCGCGCAATGGTGAGATACTCGCCATGGTCAGCGCGCCGGGGTACAATGTGAACGACTTTGTTCCCGCCCCCAGTACGGTCATTTGGGATCGGCTGAACAACGACAAGGAGCTGCCGCTGATTAACCGCGCGATTCAGGGACGTTACGCCCCTGGCAGCACCTTTAAGCCTGTGACTGCAATTGCCGCGCTGACAGCCGGTGCGATCACGCCAGGCGAAGCGATCCATTGCGACGGGGTGTTCAAGCTCGGCACCATGCGTCTGCGTTGTTGGAACACCTATGGCCATGGCGACATCAAGCTGCGCAAGGCGATTGAACAATCCTGCAATAATTTCTTCTGTGAATTGGGCCACCGCACCGGATACGAGCCCATCCGCATTGTCGCCACAGAGATGGGGCTGGGTGTCAAAACAGGGATTGATCTGCCCTTTGAAGCCGCTGGACTGCTGCCGACCGATGAGTGGAAGCAACGGAATATGCGCGAGCCCTGGAGGGTTGGCGACACCTGCCAGATCGCCATCGGGCAGAGTATGCTGCTGACAACCCCCTTGCAGATGGCAATGCTGACAGCGGTGCTGGCCAACAAAGGGCGGCTTTACCGCCCGCATCTGATGCTCCGGGATGGGCCGGGCGAGTGTGTGCGTGAGATACACTGGCCTGATGCGACGATCAATCTGGTGCGCGGCGGCATGCACGATGTGGCTACCAGTGGAACCGGGCGGCGGGTGCAGATCCGGGGCACGCAGGTGGCCGCGAAAACAGGCAGCGCGGAGTATGATTCGGGAGGCCAACGCAAGAAAAACACTTGGGTGATCGCCTTTGCGCCGTTTGAGCAACCCGAGATTGCAGTCGCGATTCTGGTGGAAGATGGCATCTCCGGCGGCTACACGGTCGCCCCTCTGGTACATGATGTTCTGGCATGTATCTTTGGTGAAACTCCCCTGGCAGAGGGCGAGAAGGGTCCAGCATGGCTCATGGGAAGGGGCGCCGGTGATTAAACTGCAGCAGATATTGGGCTCGCTTCGCAAACTGAACATTCCGATGTTCGCCTGTATGATTGGGTTGTGCGTGACTGGTGTCATGTTTGTTTACAGTGCCTGTTCGGTGCGTGAAGATCCTGATCTTCAGATGCTTTATATGCGGCACGCCGAAATCGGGCTGATAGGAGTGATGTTCTACTTTATGACACTCTGTTTAAATTATCGGAAAATCATGCGCTGGGCGTGGGTCTTTTATTTGGCGTCTTTGGCATTGCTGGTGCTGGTGCCGATTATCGGCTCGGAGCAAATGGGTGCCAAACGTTGGGTTTTCGGTGTTCAGCCAGCGGAGTTCGCCAAGTTGGCCATGATCATGGTATTGGCATGGCTCTATGGCGGACAGCACAAGTTGAACGGCACACTGCTCTACTTAGCGACCGGAGTGCTGGTGGGAGTGCCCTCCTTGTTGATTCTGGCGCAACCTGATCTGGGAACCGCCATGGTGATGGTGCCCACCACCTTTGCAATGATGTTTGTCGGCAATATCGCGCCGCGGCTTGTCTGGGGCACCTTCCTGATCGGGGTGATTGCGGCGGGAACTTTGCTGGGAGTTATATACGCGGTTGAGAGGGTGGATATGCCGCAGGAGCGCAGGGAGGCTCTGATTAGCGCCACTCATCTGAAGCCGCATCAGATAAAAAGATTGCAGGTTTTTATGTTTCCCGACAAAGATCTGCATGGCAGCGGCTACAATCGCCGGCAGTCGGAGATTGCGGTCGGCTCAGGGGGATTGCGGGGCAAAGGGTATTTGAAAGGGGAGCAGTATATGCTGGGCTACCTGCCGCCGTCGGTCTCTGCTAATGATTTTATTTTCTCAGTTTTAGCTGAGGAGAGCGGGTTTATCGGATCTGTGACAGTGCTGCTGCTGTTTCTCGGGCTGATCTGGCCCGGGCTGTGGATTGCCAGATGCTGTCAGGATAATGTCGGCCGCCTGTTTTGTGTGGGCGTGGTCACATTGATTTTCAGCCATATGTTTATTAACATTGCGATGACAATCGGGTTGATGCCCATCACGGGCTTGCCGCTGCCATTTATCAGCTATGGCCGTACCTTTATGCTGACAATGATGCTGGCTCTCGCGCTGGTGCAAAGCGTCTCAATTCACGGGCGTAAGCCGGAAACAACTTTTGAGTAGTTTGGTAGTAGTTTGTAACGAAGTTTAACTTTAAAGAAAGGAAAGATTATGTTTGGAATTTTTAAGAAGAAGATACCTAAGGTAGAGATTGTGGTCAACGCGGAGAAGCTTGAGACACGTGTGGCAGTGATTGAAAACGGTAAGTTGGAGGAATTTCTGGTTGAACATCCAACCGAGGAGCGCCTTGTTGGCAGCATCTATAAAGGGCGTATTCAAAATCTGGAGCATGATCTCCAGGCAGCCTTTGTTGACATTGGTTTAAAAAAGAACGCCTTTCTGCACTACTGGGATATGATTCCCGATGAGGACAGCGCATTGGATGACGACCACAGCAACGGTCGCAACACACGCCGCAAGAGAGTCAGTAACGATTTGATCGCCAAGCGTTTTCCACCGGGAAAGGAGATCGTGGTGCAGGTGACTAAAGGGCCGATCGGCACCAAGGGTCCGCGGGTGACGGCCAACCTCAGTCTGCCTGGACGCTATCTGGTGATGATGCCGGGAACTCGTCTGCGCGGAGTCTCTCGCAAGATAGGCGATAATAAAGAGCGGCAGCGGCTGAAGAAGATTCTCGACCGCCTGCCCATACCGGATGACGCTGGCTTGATTGTGCGCACCGTCGGCGCGGGTGCCAGCAAGTGCGCGTTTTTTCGCGATGTGCGCAACCTGCTGGAGTCCTGGAACACTCTGGAGACCAACATCAAGGAGTTGCGCCCACCAGCCTGCGTCTATCAAGAGCCTGACCTGACCGAACGCGTTGTACGTGACTGGCTGACTGAGGATATCGAGCGGGTGACCATTGATGATCACGCGGTTTACCTGAGCCTGCGCGAGGTGGCCGGAAAAATTTCGCGCCGTGCGCGCGGAATCATCTATAACTACGAGGGCCACATGTCAATCTTCGAACACTACGGGATTGAGCGCCAATTGAATGAGGCTTTCCGGCGCAAAGTCTGCCTGAAGTCCGGCGGCTATCTTGTCTTTGATGAGACCGAAGCGCTGATTTCCATTGATGTCAATACTGGCCGTCACCGCGGCAAGGGCTCGCAGGAGGATGCCATTTTGGAGGTGAACCTCGAGGCGGTCGAGGAGGTGGCCCGCCAGCTGCGACTGCGCAACATTGGCGGATTGGTAGTGCTAGATTTAATCGACATGAAAATGCGTAAACATCAGAACACAGTTTATAAAACCATGAAGAATGCGCTGCGCCGCGACCGCTCCCGCACCAATGTGCTGCCGATCTCTGAACTCGGGCTGATGGAGATGACTCGGCAGCGGCAGGAGGAGAGCTTGCTGTCACAGATGTATCAGGATTGCCCCTATTGCCGAGGCAAAGGCATGGTGAAATCACCGCTGGCGCTCAGTGTGGAGATTCAGCGCCAACTCGCAGCTTTGATGCGAAAAGATAAACAGCAAGGCGGGGATCTAGGTGCTGATCTGCAAATTGTGGTGGCGCCATCTGTGCTGGAGCGGCTGCGCACTGAGGATGAGGAGTTTTTGATTGAGATGCAGCGCCGCTACACAGGTCGGCTTACGTTCAAATCCGAAATCAACCGCCACCCAGAATCGTTTTGCATTGCGGATGGAAAAAGTGGTAAAATTATCTTTTCAACTGGAGAGCCGATAACCTGATAATACAGAAACTCTGCTTTAAGATTTCTGAAGTTTGTGTTTAAATAAAAAAATTGAGAGATAACTATGAAATTTGTGATTCGTTGTCTGTTTATGGCGGTCGTCGTTGCTACGGTTGCCGCCCCGCACGATAGTCTTGCTAAGAATCCACTAGCAATGATGAAAACGGTGACGGATATGTACTCCAATCTTGAGATTTTAGCTGACAAGTTTGAAGTCGATAGACAGAGCGGCTGGACAACCGCGACCGGCAATGTCAGCATCAAAGCATACGGACATGAGTTGACGGCCGACAGAGCCCGCTTGCATCAGGAGCGCGGTGATGTGCAGGCCAGAGGCAATGTGGTGATTAAGCGCGAGGGCCTGGGCGCCTGGACCGGCGACTACATCGAATATAATTACAAGACAGGTAAAGGGCTGACTGGCAGCGGATTTGTGCGGGCCGGTGAGTTCTTTATCGCATCCGATGAGATCACGCGCGCCTCGGACGGGCGCACCGAGGCGCATCACGCAATTGTTTCAACCTGCACCAATGATGTCGACCATCTGCACTGGTGTGTGACAGGTAACGTCATTTATAAGGAAAACGATTATATTGTGGTCAAGAACGCCGTGCCGTGGCTGTTCGGAATTCCGGTCGGTTACATGCCGTATTACTATCGCGATCTGGATCGTCACTACGGGTTTCGCCTGGTGCCTGGTTACACATCCAAGTGGGGTGCGTTCCTGCTGGGTGGGTATGTCTTCAACATCTACTCCTCCGAGCGCGGGGCTGGCCCCAATCTGGATGGCAGAACGCATCTTGATTACCGCACTAAGCGCGGGGTCGCGGTAGGTCAGGATCTGATCTGGGATTTGAAGCGTTGGGGCAAGGGGCGATTTGAGGGTTACTACGCCTGGGATGAGGACACTCCGGATAAATTCGAGGATCGCAACTGGGTTTCCACTGTTCCGGATAATCGCTACCGCTACAGGCTGCAGCACAAGGCCGATCTAACACCACGTGATCAGTTCCTGCTGCGCGGAACCTACAGCAGCGACTCAGAGATGAACCACGATTTTTTCCTGAAAAAATATCGTGAGGAAAGCACTCCTATGAACTTCATGAGCCTGGAGCATCGTGAGCACACCTGGGCCGGTGGCGCAATTGTCAGCGGGCCGCTGAACGATTTTTACGGTGGTGTGGCGCGTCTGCCGGAGGGCTGGGTCAACATCACGCCGCAGCCGATTTTTAACACGCCGCTCAACTATGAGAGTCAGAGTCGCGCTGGCATGCTGAACCGCGATGCCGCGCATTATAAGAACGCCTCCCCTAATTTCAGGTACTCCCCGGGAGAGTGGGCGGATTACAACCTCACGCGCGTTGACACCGCGCATCGCGTTACCCTGCCTTTCAAAGTTCAGGATGTGCTTGCAATTGTTCCCCGCGCTGGTTACCGCGGAACTTTTTACTCCGATTCAGAGCTGGATGGCGAGTTGATACGCCATGCCGCCGAGATGGGGGTCGAAGCTTCCGTGCGCGGCACCGCTGAACTGGCGAACGGCGGACGGCATATTTTTGAACCATACTTGGATTACAGTTATCAGCCAGTCTGGTATGAGGGCGATGATGTGGGCGGACGGCTCTACACCTTTGACCGCCATGACCGCTCATATGGCTGGCTGGATCAGTTCGGTATGGATGGAACCTGGCTGCCCTACGACTGGCATGGATTCCGCCCCGGTATACGCAATATCTGGCAGCAAGCCGATGATCACAATGTCATGCGCAATGTGTTCCTGTGGGATGCGTACACCGCCATCCAGATCGACTCAGAGGGCAATTATTCCGACAAGGGAATGAGCTTGGTCGGAACACGTTTAGTCTATACGCCATCAGAGAAGCTGGATGTCAAGATGCACACCGAGTATGACTCTGAAAACGAAAAGTTCGCCTATGTAAACTTCGCCACTTTTTATGAGCTGCAAAAAGGTTTCCGGCTGGGTGGCGGATATCTCGGACGAGATCACGAACTTTACGATTATGACCGCTCGCGAGTGCCCCAATGGAACCGCGTCAATGAGAATCTGGCCTATGGCGGCTTCACTCACGATATCAACAGCGTCTGGTCGTACAGTCTATACGCCCGCTACGACCTGCGCTATAATTCGTTGGATGAGATTGGTGGATATATTCAGTACTCGCTGGATTGTCTTGTTTTTCGGCTGCACTCCGCTTATGTTAATAGCTTTGAGCGTATTGACGGCGAGAGCAAGCGCGATGATGACTTCCGAGTCGCGTTCACTATGTGGTTCAAGGCAGAGAATCGTAACGAGCATGACGAGTGGCTGACATGGTAAAGGAGTTGAGATGGCTGTGATTCAACTGGAGAGTGTTGTTAAATCATTTGGAAGCGTGAAGGCGGTTAATGACCTCTCCTTTGAGGTTGGCGGGGGTGAGATTACCGGTTTTCTCGGCGCCAATGGCGCAGGAAAGACGACTGCGATAAAAATGCTGCTGGGTTTTATCCGTCCTGACTCTGGACGCGTGCTGGTCAAAGGTAGGGATCCGCAGCTCGCGGAGACTCGCCGCTTGATCGGCTTTATGCCCGAGACAGCTCACTATTATCCCTATCTTAAAGTCCATGAGCTGTTGAACCTGTACGGCGGTCTCTGCGGTATGTCCAAGGCAGAGATTGCCGTGCGCTTCAGCGAGCTGATTGTTAAAGTCGGGCTGACCGGAGCGGAGAACCGTCAGTTGAAAACCTTCTCCAAGGGGATGCTGCAGCGGGTTGGAATTGCGCAGGCACTCCTGCATGATCCAGCTGTCTATATTCTCGATGAACCCTTTACAGGGCTTGATCCGCTGGCCCGGATCCAGTTTCGGGATCTGTTGCTGGCTGAAAAAAAAGCCGGCAAAACAATCCTTTTTTCATCCCACGAACTCTCCGAGGCGGAGTTGATCTGCGACAACGTCGTTATTCTCAAAGAGGGGCGGGCGGTCTGGAGCGGCACCACTGCGGAGGTTGCCGGTGATGGAACCCAGAATCTGGAACGCGTTTTTCTGAGAATGCTCGGAGTCGCTCATGAGGAGAAAGAAGCCCTATGAAGATCGCTCTCTGTCAAATTCGTGCTCTAATCAAGCTCTCACTGCTTGAGCTTTACCGCCGTAAAGATATCGTCGTGGTTTTAATTCTTGGTGCCGTGCTGCTGCTGCCGCTCTCTTTTGTGACCCCTTTTGGCATGAGTGGTGCGGGAATCTATTTCAATGAGATCGCGCTGGTGATGGTGTGGCTCTTCTCCATCTTGATCGCGCTGGGAGTTTCGTCGCGCATCTTTCCGCATGAGTTTGAAAAGCGCACAATCTATGCCTTGCTGGCCAAACCGGCGAGCCGCAGCGTTGTTTTGATTGGACGCTACTTAGGCGCACTCACCGCCGCAATTTCCGCACTGTGCATCTTTTACGCGGCCTATACTCTGCTTTGCGGCTGCAAACAGGGGGTTTGGCTCTCCGAGGTATTGCTGCAGGCGTTTATTCTGCATGTCGGATTGATCGCTATTATTGTTGCGCTGGGCATCATGGGCTCACTGATTATGACATCCTCCGCAAATGTGACGCTCACGTTGCTGATTGTGTTTGGCATGTTGTTTTTTGGCGGACGCCTGCCTGCTCTGGCGGCTACTCAGAGTCTTTTTGCGAAGACAATTTTATACACCGCGAATGTGGTCGCTCCGCACGTTGAGTTTTTTGACATGCGCCAGCGGCTGGTACACGAGTGGTCGGCAGTCAGCTGGCTGGTCTGTGCAGCGGTGATGGCCTATGCGGTGCTCTACTCTGCTGCTGTGCTCTTGCTCGCTGATTTTTTCCTGCGGCGTAAGCGGTTTTAATACACCATGAATAACCGACCCCATATTTTTGTCGACGAATATGCGCAGTTGCCCCTCCTGCTGGCGCTTGTGGCACTACTGTTGGCAACCGCAGTCCAGAGCACCCTGCGCCTCAAGGCCGCCGCGCGCCTCAGTGGCTGGGAGCTGCCGCAGCGTTCCGCTGATTCGATTCTAACTATGATCTCCGACGACACCCGTCAGGTGGTCAGCCAAACCATGATGGCTAAAGTGGATGAATACTTTCACGGCGGTGTGAAAGCGCAGGATTGCACCATGTGCGCTGCGGAAGAATCTCACCACGAGGGTGCCGAGGATGAGCACCACCATGCCCCCGCGCCACAGCAGGCGGCAGGGCTCAATCCAGTCTCCTGGATCAACTCGCGTATTCACGCGCAGGAGCACCGCCATCTCTCTGATCAGCGCTCGGTTGAATTGCTGCCCTGGGTGGTTGCGGCCAGCCGCGCCTCCCCGCACAACATTCAGGCCTATGAGGTGGGTTCCTACATTTTAAACAGTATGAGTGAAAAGTCGCGGATCGCAGTTGATTTCATCAAAGAGGGGATCAAGAACAACCCTAAAAGCCCTGAGCTGGAGGTCACACTGGGGGAGATATGCTTTAATGCGCTGGAGGATCAACCGCAGGCGGCTGCGGCGTTTGAGCGGGCACTGACCAAGAGCCTGGCCAGGACAAAAAGCCTGACCGAAGAGGAGCTTTTCCTGCGGCTCAAGATCTATTTTTATCTGGGACGGATTGCCAAGGAGAGTCATGAGATCGCGAAACTGCGTGAAATCGCACAGCGGGCGATGGAGTTAAAGGCGGAAAATGTCATGACTCAATCACTGGCAGCGTGGCTGAAAGAAGAAGAAAACCGAAAGCGAGAGTGAACCGATGAAGTGGAATATTTTACTGGCAATGGTTATTGTATTGCTTTGTATTTTAGTTGTGACTGGATGTATCCATGCGGATCTGGGGAATATGCGATAAATGTCCACTGACAACATGTTTTTCAGGACAAACAAAGCGCGCATGTTGTCGTCATTACTTCCTTATTTTGCGTAAGCGGTTTGAAAGTTGATTGGTTTTAGCAACGGGATTTGGTAGACTTGCAACTAAATACGTTAGCTTTTAGCTTCGCAGTCAGAATTCAGACTACTTGAGCCACAACCTAAATACCATCTTTGATTTTTCATGGAAGAGATCTCTTATGCCACGCATCAGCAAACGCGACAACTTTGAAAACATACTTCTGGCCCGAGGTGTTTTAACAGAAGAGCAGCTACAAAGCTCTCTTGGCAGCACCAGCGGACTTCCGTTGGAGAAATACCTCGCCCAGAACCCTGCGATTGACCAGGCAAAGCTGACTTTGGCGATGGCGGACTACTTTCAGGTGCGCCCAGTCACACTGCCGGAGACTCTGGTGCTACCGCGTGAGCTGCTGGAACTCGCGACTTTAAAACTCTGGAAAAAACTCAAAGCCGCACCTTTAATGAAGCTGGACAAGGTCATCACAGTCGCATTTGGCGACCCTTTTGATTTGCTGGCGCAGGAGGATATGGCACAGAGGCTCAAATTGAAAATCATACCAGTGGTCGCACGTGAAACAGAGGTGATGGCAGCGCTCAGCCGCTCGGAGAAGAAGAGCGACAAGGATATGGGAATCGAGATGGAGTCGATTATGCGCTCGCCGGAGACCGAGGTGGAGATCAGCAACCTCGATGTCGATAAAGACGACAGCCTCGACCAAAGGCTTGAAACAGCGGATGAAGCCCCCGTGATCCGCATGGTGAACATGATGCTGATTGAGGCACTGCGCACCAACGCCAGTGACATTCACTTTGAAGCCATGGAGAAAACCTCGCGCCTCCGGTATAGAATTGACGGTGCCCTGATTGAACGCCCCAGCCCCCCGCGCTCTCTGCACAATGCGATCGTTTCCAGAATAAAAATCATGTCTGAGCTTGATATCGCCGAACGCCGTGTTCCGCAGGATGGACGCTTTAAGATCAAAGCTCTCAAAAAAGAGGTGGACATCCGCGTGAGCGTGCTGCCAACTATCCATGGAGAAAAGGTTGTAATGCGTACGCTGGATAAAACAAATTTGGCTCCCAGCCTTGCTGCCCTAGGGCTGGATGACTTTGCCTATGAAGCCATGCGTTATGCGATTGAACAGCCGCACGGTATCATTCTGGTGACCGGCCCGACAGGTTCAGGCAAAACAACAACACTATACTCCTGTTTACAGGATTTGAACAAGCCGGATGTAAACATTGTCACAGCCGAGGACCCGGTGGAGTATCAGCTTCAGGGTGTTAACCAGGTGCACGTTAATCAGCAGACCGGACTCTCTTTTGCCTCTGTACTGCGCTCTGTCCTGCGTCAGGACCCTGATATTGTCTTGGTCGGCGAGATCCGTGATGAGGAGACCGCTGATATTGCGGTCAAGGCCGCGCTGACCGGCCATCTGGTGCTGAGCACCTTGCACACCAACGACGCTGCTGGCGTGATGGCGCGGTTGGCGGATATGAAGGTGCCCCCCTTTCTGATGGCATCGTCGCTGATACTGGCCCAGGCGCAGCGCCTGTACCGCAAGCTCTGTCCTCTCTGCAAACAACCCTTAGAGCCTGACCCAAAAGTCCTGGTGGCTAACCGCATCAATCCCGAGATGTTTGAAGGACACCTGATCTACCACGCGGTCGGCTGCCCTAAGTGCAATCATGTTGGCTATAAAGGACGCGCGGCTATTATGGAGGTTCTACCAGTCTCGGAGCGTATTAGAGAGGCGATTGTCAAAGGCACGCCAACTGCGGAGTTGCGCGAAATTGCGATTCAGGATGGCATGGTTTCGCTGAAGGAGTGTGGCTTGATGAAAGTGGTCAGCGGCATAACTTCTCTGCAGGCCGCGCTAGAGGTGACTGGCGGGGAGTGAGGAAGAATAAATGAGTAAAACCAAGAAAAAAGTACGTGTGACAGGCATCAAAACCTTGAGAAAAAAGGAGTTGATTCCATTTACCAGACAAACCGCCAGCATGCTGCATGCCGGCATGTCGATTCTGGCGGCCATTTCAACGATTGAGGATCAATGCAAACACCCTGGCTTTAAAACCGTTTTGAAAGCTTTACGCGAAAGTATCGAAAGCGGCTCGCCTTTTTCTGAGGGGCTGGCCTGCTTTCCGAGCGTCTTTGACGACATGTATGTTAACATGGTTGCCGCTGGCGAGCGCAGTGGGCAGTTTGCTGATGTGCTCAAACGTCTGGCGTTCATGCTGGATGCCTCCGCCCGTCTGGTACGCAAAGTTAAATCAGCGATGACCTACCCGACTGTGATTTTGAGCCTGGCTTTGATCATGGCCTTTGGTTTGATCACCTTTGTTGTGCCAGTGTTCAAAGAGATGTTCGAAGGCTTTGGCGAGAACCTTCCCGCATTGACTCAGTGGCTGGTCAATATGAGTGATTTCATACGCTCTAGGTGGTACGTGGTGCTTCTGACTTTTGTTGTGATTATTTTATCTTTACAATATTGGAAGGCCAGCACGAATGGAAAATATCAATTTGATGCCATGATTCTTAAACTTCCCGTCTTCGGCGAGTTGATCTTGAAGGTTGCTGTCGCGCGCTTTTGTCGGCTCTTTGCTCAGATGCTCTCCAGCGGTGTGCCGATTTTAGACTCAATGCAGATTGTGGCCACCTCACTCAACAATAAGGTCATTGAAAGGGTACTTCTGGGTGCCCGCGTCGAAGTGGAACAAGGTAATTCCCTGAGCACCGCGCTGGAGGGTAACAGTGTTCTACCGCTGTTAATGGTGCGCATGATCGCAGCCGGCGAGAAGAGCGGTCGGATTGATGAGATGCTTGACTCAGTGGCCGATACATATGACGACGAGGTAGAGACAACCCTCGCCACTCTGACCTCGCTGATGGAACCTTTTTTAATGGTCATTCTAGGAGCTATTATTGGCACCATTGTGATCGCCATGTTTCTTCCGATCTTTAAACTCGGCACGGTTGTCAGCCAGTAAAGAGTGTTTTTATAATATTTAATTGTCTAGCAGAAATCTGACTCACACATAGGGTTGTGGAAGACCGGCTGACGATCAGCCGGAGAAGTGTCAGCGTTAACTTCAAGTGGGATGGCGCTACACCCATTCGCGCCACCCTTTGCTGGACCGACCCGGCGGGGGCCAGTACCACAACAGGCGATTCGCGCACAGCGCGTCTGGCCAATAATCTGGACCTGCGCGTTATTGCCCCTGACAGCTCAGAGTTTGAACCGTGGGTGATGCCGTTTGCTGGCACACTCAGCAACGGCAGTCAGCCTTTCTCTTTAATGAGGATTTTGAAACAGAGGATATTGCCTCCAGAGGCTGGACCACCCTGGCAGACCAAGGAGTCAGCCAAAGCACCCATCGCTGGCACTGGGCGTGCTCGGCATGCCGGGGTTTACCGCTTACATGGGCCTGCTCGACATTGGACAGCCACAGCCAGGGGAAACTGTCGTCATGGCAGCCGCAACCGGAGCGGTCGGCTCTGTTGTGGGACAGATCGCCAAGCTGAAAGGTTGTCGAGTTGTGGGCATTGCCGGTGGTTCTAAAAAGTGCCGACTAGGGATCGATAAATTTGGCTTCGACGCCTGCATTGATCATCGCGCGGAAGACTTCAAAAAACAACTTGCGGCGGCATGCCCACAGGGGATTGACATCTACTTCGAGAGCGTTGGCGGTGCTGTGTTCGATGCAGTGTTCCCGCTGTTAAACGTAAAAGCGCGTATTCCAGTCTGTGGATTGATTGCGCATTACAACGACACCGGGTTGCCCGACGCATTTATCGGATTGCTCACCGGGAATAATCTGGGCAAACTAATTATTCGTGTGGGCGCTGATAACGAATAAACCAGCAACGTGGATGAAAACAAATTCAAACAAAGTTTGTTTGATAAGGGTGGGGTCCTCCTGGGAACGCCAGCGCCCTCGTTGGCTTTTCTGGGAGCGCGGCATCCTCGTCGGCATGCATAACGCAAGAGCCGACGAGGACGTCGGCGCTCCCAGGCACGCTCGCATTACTTGCGAGTTCATATGTGCCACTTTAAGCAAGATAAGCAATGGAAGCATGTAGCTTAGCGCGGTAGGGTTTTGCCCCATAGCAAAAGGGGCTCTGATCGTACAGACTGTGTCAACACTACGTTCGGCAACTTCGAGGCCTTCAAGACTGCCTTCAGCGAGGCGGCCATGACCCAGTTCGGCAGTGGGTGGGCCTGGCTGGTGCAGGACGACGATGTCTTGAAGATCGTCAAGACGGCCAATGCGGACACACCCCTCGCGCATGGGCAAGCCGCATTGCTGACCTGCGATGTTTGGGAACACGCCTACTACCTCGACTACCAGAACCGCCGCAAAGACTTTGTTCATCCAAGACAGGGTTTCACTCAATAACACCAGACACTACACAGTCGCGACCTTTCCATGCGAACAAAAGGGTTCCCACAATCCCGAAAGCAAAGGCCACTTTCAAATTCAGCTCCGGCGATATACGCCAAAGCAGCGCGCCGCCAAATGCGGCAAAAGCAACGAGCACGTCGCGGATCAGATAGTACAGCCCAAACATCGCGGCCTTGCGTCCTTCAGGCGCCAGATCCATGATCAGGGCTTTGCGCGTGGGCTCGCCAAACTCCTTGAGTCCGCGCAGGACAAACACCGCAACGAGCGGGGCAAAGGAGTGCGCATGCAGAAGCGCGAGAGGGAAACAGGTAAAGAAGCCGAACGTGATCAAGACAAAGGGTTTCTTTCCAAACCGATCAGACATGTAGGCTACAGGGATGTAGACAAGAACGGCCGCCATGTTTTCGATGGCGGACAACCAGCCAAACGTCAACTCCGATATTGGATGCAAGACATAACGTGTAGCCCAGATAACCACGAAGGCATCCGGAATACGTTCACAGAAGCGAATCAGGATATCTGACCAGAGCAGACTCCGCAGTCCATTGGGCATCTCGTGCCAGAGACGTAGCGGACTTCCTTCGGCCCTCTGTTTATCCGCTGAATCATCGACAATCATTCGCTGCTGCAACAGGGCGGCAATAACAGCCAGAAGCAATGCCAGCATACTCCGCTTGTGAACTCCAAGGGGTATCGCAAGGTTTGACGATTCTGATTTCATTTCTAGTTTTCTGATTCCATTTCCAGTTTGGCGAACAAGTTATTATATGAACGTTAGTAATTGGAACCTCATTTCATCTTTTGTCAAATAAAGGAAGTGTACTTTGCCGCATGGCCATTTTCAACCATAAAGGAGCATACTGAATTCATATTAAGAGGTATTTCTGTTTATTCGTATGGGTACTGATAACGAATGAACCAGCAACTGAAGTTATAGTTGGATCGCAGGGTGACTTTTTGCGCCCAAAAACCACGAACAAACCAAAAAAGAGACATGAACACAAAAACAACACAACAAGAAGGAACAGAAAGATAAGACCTAAAGACAAAGATTTGGTATCATCATCAGCATCAGCTATGCTCGGCGATTCAGCCACAGTTGCGTTGTCGGCGCTGCCTATTACAACTTGACCGACAACTTTCTGGAAGAAAAGATGGAATGATTGTATGGACTATAAAGATTATTATTCGATTTTAGGTGTTGGTAAAGATGCGGATGCGACAGCAATCAAAAGGCAATACTGAAAGCAGGCTCGCAGATATCATCCCGACGTGAATCAAGATCCCGCTGCGGAACAAAAATTTAGAGATATAAGCGAGGCTTATGAAGTACTCCAAGATTCTGAGAAACGCAAGGCCTACGACCAGTTCGGTTCCAATTGGAAAGCTGGGCAAAAACAGCCGGATTATAATCACCAACCCCGGTATGCCTACACATCAGGAAATGAAGGTGGCGGAGGGTTTGATTTCGGAGGTGGTTTCGCGGATGCCGGTCATTACAGCGATTTCTTTGAATCCCTGTTTGGTGGCCGCTACCGCAGAGGAGGGTATGAAGCGTCATCTTTTACAGCAGCAGAGCGCGTCAAGAAAGTACAACACTTACAACGCGATCTAGGCGTAAACCTTCCAGGTGCCGCACTTGCGCTGTACCTCCTTGACAGAATCGCTCAACTTGAATCATGTCAAAGAAAGAAGTCAACGTTGTAGCGAGGCCGGGTTTGTGTCCAGCAGCGTTACGGCTGTAGCCAATGCCTCACTAACTTAGTTCAGTAGCGTCCCATAGGACGCTTAGGCTATTAGGAGTTTAGGCTGTAGACCATTAGGTGAAATGCTCATTACGCATATTTTTTTATAAGCAAACGGTATCGTCCGGAAAAACGATGAGTGCCTGATTTTGTGCAAAAAAAGAGCTTTTTTTGGTAAAACCTAAACGCCTACAGCCTAAAAACCTAAACACCTGCATCCCTGTAAGTATTGTGGCGGGGTTGGCCTCGGCGGCCCTTGCGGGCGTGCTCATCAAGAGCGGGGCTTTTCTGGGAACGCCGACGTCCTCGTCGGCCCTTACGTTATGCATGCCGACGGGGACGTCGGCGCTCCCAGGGATGTCGGCGTTCCCAGGCACGTTCGCACCCGTTACTTGCGAGTTTATGATACTTGAATAAACTATGGGTTAAGTGTATTATAGAACCATCTTTTGGAGAAAGATCTGTTTACTGTACCCGATGATTTCGATGACGAATCTAATTTGATTAATGAGATTTATGCAAGAGGTAAAAACAACACGAGCGTACAGAATTGAGGGCATGGATTGCGCCGAAGAGGTCGCGACCCTGAAGAGTGCCCTCAAAGATGTTCCGGGCATAGCCGAGCTGCAGTTCGACGTTCTGAACGGCAAGATGACGGTTCTTTGCGCACCCGGCGGGTGCGGGGTGGATGATATTGTCGCTGCGGTTGGCTCAACCGGAATGCGCGCGATTCCTTGGCAAAAGAAGGCGGATACGACCGAGCTATCCCTCTGGCAGCGAAAGGGCCGCATGGTTCTAAGTGCGGCCAGTGGGTTGTTCACCGGTGCGGGGCTGGTTCTGCATTGGTCACTGCATGGGAGTTTATTGAACGCTTTCTCCGGCGGGAGCAGAGGAGCGGCGTTCCCCCTGGGAGTTTCAATACTCTACGCTCTGGGCATAATTGCAGGAGCATGGTTTGTCATGCCTAAAGCTCTCTCTGCCGCGCGACGGCTGCGTCCAGACATGAATCTACTGATGACGGTTGCCGTTATCGGTGCAGTTGCCATTGGCGAATGGTTTGAAGCCGCCGCCATCGCGTTTCTCTTCTCTCTATCGCTGGTACTCGAATCGTGGAGCGTCGGACGCGCTCGGCACGCCATCAGCAAGCTTATGGATCTTTCACCAACAAGAGCCCGTTACATCTCTCCCGAACATGGTGAGATCAGTGAGGGGGCTGTCGAGGATGTGCCGTTGGGTGTAATCGTTCTGGTCAGGCCGGGTGAGAAGGTGCCGCTTGACGGTGTTGTAACCAAGGGTGAGACGAGTATCAACCAGGCCCCGATCACTGGTGAATCACTCCCTGTCGGGAAGGGCGAAGGTGACGAGGTCTTCGCGGGCACGATCAACGAAGAGGGCGCTTTTGAGTTCAGGTGTACCAAGGTTACGAGCGACTCCACACTGGCCCGCATCATCCACATGGTTGAGGAGGCGCAATCGCGGCGGGCAACATCCGAGCAATGGGTTGAGAGGTTCGCGCGCTACTACACCCCTGCCATGATGTTGCTGGCCCTCTGCATCGCAATACTGCCGCCGATGTTCGGCGGCAGTTGGTCAGCGTGGTTCTACCAGGCGCTTGTGATGCTCGTGATCGCGTGTCCGTGTGCGTTTGTCATCTCCACCCCGATAAGTATTGTGGCGGGGTTGGCCTCGGCGGCTCGAGCGGGTGTACTCATCAAGGGCGGGATCTTCCTGGAGCTGCCTGCTAAACTGCGGGCTCTCGCGCTCGATAAGACCGGAACCCTTACCTACGGAATGCCAGAGGTCCAGAGCATCCATGCGCTGGACGGGCATACCGAAGAGGAGGTGCTGTCGCGAGCAGCTGCACTTGAGTCTGAGAGTGGCCACCCGATTGCCCGCGCGATTCTGCGCGAAGCTGAGAGACGCGGCATCGCCGTGCCCGGCGCAGATGGCCTGCGCGACATCCAGGGCAGAGGAGCCGAAGCGCAGATTAACGGCAAGCGTTACTGGATTGGAAGCCACCGCTTCATGCACGAAAAGGGCGCGGAGACCCCCGATATACATGCGCTGGCTGTTAGCATCGAAGATGAAGCCCATACCCTTGTTGCCTTGGGTTCAGAGTCCCATATTTGCGGTCTGATTGGCATCTCAGATCGTGTGCGTGAAACTGCAGCGGAGTCTGTGAGGGCCATGCGGCAAGCTGGAATCGAGCACATCGTGATGCTGACAGGCGATAACCAAACAACCGCGGCAGCGGTCGCCAAAGTAACAGGTATCACCGAGTATCAGGCAGAGATGCTGCCAGAGGACAAGGTCGCCGCTGTCGAGGCCTTGGTCGGGAAGTATGGGTATGTCGCGATGATTGGCGATGGAGTCAATGACGCGCCCGCCATGGCCGTCTCCTCCCTCGGCATTGCCATGGGGGCGGCCGGCACAGACGCGGCCATTGAAACGGCAGACATTGCCTTGATGTCTGACGACCTCTACCGGGTACCTTGGTTGATCCACCACTCCCGGCGTGTTATGCATGTCATCCAGCAGAACATCGGCTTTGCGCTCGGCATCAAGGCGCTCTTCATGGTCCTGGCCTTTGCAGGCGTGGCTACACTCTGGATGGCCATTACGGCGGATATGGGCGCGTCCCTGCTGGTGATCGCCAATGCGCTGCGCCTGCTGCGAAGTACTCCGGAGAATAAAGCCAACTTTCATCGCTTGATTGACGATCTTTCGGAAGATGATATTAAAAAGAAACAAAATGGCCAGCAAATGCTCGCCGTACACATCAACGGGAAGCTGACCAAGGAGAAACAACATGATGATTGATATATTTCGCGACCCAACTTGGTCGCCGTATGTGGTGGGGGTTGGGATCGGTGTTCTTTCCTGGCTTACCTTCCTGCTTTCGGATAGCTCGCTGGGGATCTCGGGCGCATTCACCAAAACCGCCGGTATGATTGAGAGAGGCATTCGCGGTCCGAAGTTTGAAAAGAAGCTCTATTATCAGGAGAACAAACCCGGCATTGACTGGGGGTGGATGCTGATGATCGGCGTCTTTGTCGGCGCGCTGGCCTCCGCTGGGATATCCGGCACATTCCGATTGGAATGGGTGCCACCGATGTGGGAGGCGGCCTTTGGCGCCAACATATTTACCAGACTGGCCGTGGCCCTTGCCGGCGGGATCTGTCTCGGCTTCGGCGCGCGTTGGGCAGGTGGATGCACAAGCGGTCACGGCATCAGCGGCACCATGCAGCTCGTTCTAGGGAGCTGGCTATCAGCGGCTTGCTTCTTCATCGGCGGCGTTGCCACCGCCATGATTATCTACCGCGTACTTTAATTCGGGCGGAGCCCGCAACCCTCACCCCGGCCCTCTCCCAGAGGGAGAGGGTGAAAACAACTCGTTTTTTATCGGCCTTGTTGGCCTGTAAGGTAACTGAAAGGAACTAAACCATGTTTCCCACACTTCACAACAATAAACGACTACAGTTGACACTTGGCCTCCTGTTCGGGTTCTGCTTCGGCTTCCTATTGCAGAAGGGACGTGTGTGTGACTACGAAATCATTGTGGGGCAGCTCCTGTTACAGGACTTCACTGTGCTGAAAATCATGCTGACCGCCATGGTTACGGGTATGCTTGGCATCTATGCCATGCGCGGCAGAGGGTGGGTCAAGCTTCACAAAAAATCGGGAGCACTGGGAACCAACATCCCGGGGCCGTTGATCTTCGGGATCGGTTTCGGCATGCTCGGCTACTGCCCCGGTACCTCGGTGGGCGCAGCTGCACACGGGGCGCTGGATGCATTGGTCGGTGTGATCGGCATCACGGTCGGAGCTGGTCTGTATGCGACGGTCTATCCGAAAGTAAAAGAACGTATCCTGAAGATTGGTGATTTCGGCGATAAGACGTTGATCGACGTGCTGCCTGTCCGCAACCCCTGGGTGGTCATTCTTTCATTAGTGGCGGTCATCGCGCTGCTCTTGTTTGTTCTGGAAAAGGCGGGGTTATAGCGGTAGGGTTTCACCCCATAGCCCCCTAAATTTACATAATGTATATTGGCCTTATAAATAACTTAAAGGAGATAGAGCAATGACTAAAACAATGAAACTGACCGCTGCTTTTTTTAGCATCGGTATGCTGACTGGCGCGCTTTATGTGTCAGCGCAAGATCAACCTGGAACAGGCGCATCTGTCGTCCCTTCGCAGACGGAAAAGATCGTTTCCAGTTATGGTCCGATTAATCAGGATATGACCTTCCAGCAGATCAAAGCTGGGCGCATGGCCGTCAAGGCCGAACGCGCTAAAGAGCATGATGCCATGCTTAACTCCCGCTACGATCTTTCAGTGAAGGTTTCCGACAACATTACTATGTCCGGCGGAAAACCCATCCCAGTTGGGGTGACCGCCAGATTACGGGGCGTTACATGGGAAGAGCTTGACAGGCTGACTCCCGAGCAGATTAAAAGTCGGGGGCTCTTTCCGTACAGGCCGCTCCCGTTTGCGGATCATGCTGAGGGAGGGATGCTCTTTCCTGAGATGATCACAAAGCTCCTGCCACGTCTGGTTCGCTTTGACTTGGACTTCCGCTTGCCAGAGCATGTTCTGCCTGACCCGGCACCAGCTATCTATTTAACCACCCGCCCCGACCTTGGGGACGTGGCTAAGGGAAGACTGATCACCATTGACAATTATTACGAGATTTTCAATGGGATTGTTAATCCAAAACAGTTGGAAGGGCTCCGACTTATGCTGACTCAGTTTCCACAGCAGCAGTTTAATGCGACCGAAGACCGCAGAACAGAGCGGCCGAGTTTGGGCGTGACCTGTTTTGACTGTCATGCCAATGGACATGCCAATGGCGCCAATCATCTGGTCGGCGATATACGTCCACAGGAGTTTCGCCACCGTATCGAGACCCCCACGTTGCGTGGAGTTAATGTTCAGAGGTTGTTCGGTTCGCAGCGGGCGCTTAAGACGGTGGAGGACTTTGCCGAATTCGAACAGCGGGGCGCCTACTTTGATGGCGATCACTGCATGGCTGCTAAAAAGGGCGTAAATGTTCTGGAGCGCGGATCGCAGGTTCACTTTATGGCTGAATTTATGGCGATACTGGACTTCCCGCCAGCACCGAAACTCAATATCTATGGCGAGCTTGATAAGGCTAAGGCAACCGAAAGTGAGTTGCGTGGAGAGGTGCTCTTCAATGGCAAGGCCAGGTGCGATGCGTGTCATGCGGCCCCTTATTACACTGATAACAGCATGCACAATCTGAAGGCGGAGCGGTTTTATAAGCAGGAGATGGACAACGGCATGATGATGGCCCACGATGGCAGCATCAAGACGTTTCCTTTAAGGGGCATCAAAGACTCACCCCCTTATCTGCATGACGGACGATGCTTGACCTTGGATGACACTGTCGAATATTTCAACCTGATTCAGCAGTTGCACCTGAGCCAGACGGAGAAGAAGGACCTTGTCGCTTTCATGCTATGCCTCTAAAGCAGCTAGTCGCCGCAACCAAATGGGTTTGTGTAATATGCGAACGCTCTACGCCCTCACTGAAAAGTTAGTGGTTATGAGCCCGCTGCCTTACGCCATGTACGTACCCTGCGTGATCGCTTCACCACTAGGTCACGAAAATCATCAAGCTCATCCCCGGCGACGTAGGTCGGCCGGTTACCGATCTGACCTCAGCTTTACAGTATCCCGAGCTTGCCGAGGATGCACAACAGGTTTTGGAAACACTCGTGCATGTTGAAAAAATGGTTGGCACTCATGACCACCGAAGGTACTCCGTTCGCATCATGGCTTATCACACCCTAGACAACCGAATTGACGGAGTTGTCATAACATTTTCGGACATTACAGATTCAAAAAAACTTGAAGCAAAATTAAGAGAGCGGCAATCTGTGTTAGAAAACCATGTTGCCGAACGAGATGTGCAGTTAGCGGTTGTTTCAAAGAAGAGAGCTACGACCAAATGATCAAGTTACAGGCAAGCCGACCGCGCAGCGCAGGTGCGAAAAAACGATGGGGTAACTTGACGGTCAAACGTATCGGAGTCGGGGTCGGGGTCGGAATCGGGGTCGAGCCTATGCGTTTTTGACCTCAGCCGCAGGTTGCGCAGTGAAAGGTACACCGTGGGGTGTAGGGTTGCTTCTCAGAAGCAATTAGTAGCTGCTGGGCGGGTGTTTGTAAAAGGCGCACCATAGGATTTCATGATCTTTGATTGGCTCTCGTCGCCAACCCTACAGTTTTAACCAAGATGAAGCTTGCAGGTCGCGGACCGTGAACGCGCCGGCAAAGCGACAGTGAGATGCAATGCGAGCCGCAAGCTGCCAGGTGACGATACACAAGCGAGCCCCCCGCGGTCACGGCCCGCGGCTATAGTGCTACGCGAGCTGTAAGGTGTGTGACAGCCGGGTGATTGACAACGAGGGAGGGGCATCTTGCCCCTCGGCAGCCTTAGAGGGGCTAAAAGCCCCTCCCGCGTTGGATAATGAAATCAGTGCCTGTCCCTAAACGGTGCTGAAACTACGACCAGGTGATTAAGTCATAGGCGAGTGCGTGAGTGCGCAAGTGCGCGGGTGAAGAGGTCGCGCCTTTTTATTGCGGGAGCAACGTAGGTCCGATTTCCAATCGGACATGTCCGGTTGGAAACCGGACCTACGCTAGCTCGGCTGCGCTATCGCCAACCGGAGGCATAGCCTCCCTGGACAAGGATTGAGATGAGAATTGAGATAAGGATTGCATCCCTCCTAATCACAATCCTAATCGCAATCCTGATCAAAAAACGATGGGGTAACTTGACAGTCAGCTGCATCGGAGTCGGGGTCGGAATCGGGGTCGACCTCGTACGCTTTTCGATACCGATACCGATACCGATACCGATACCGATACCGATACCGACCCCGACTCCGATCCCGAGTTACAGGCACGAAACTGTGACAAAATGGCCGAGTTATAGGCAAGGATTGGTACTCCAATAACATATTTTTAGGAGCTCGTTACAGTGAAAAAAGTTAAACTCACCCCTAGAGCCATAGAGCTGAGAGCCCGCGCCGAAACACGGCTGAAGAAGCACCAGTCAAAATCGGTGACAGATACTGTGAAATCGCTTGGCGATTCACAGCGCCTGCTTCATGAACTGCAAGTCCATCAAGTCGAGCTGGAAATGCAGAATGCGGAGCTTGTGGAATCACGTGACGCAATGGAGGTGTTGCTGGATAAATACACCGACCTCTACATATGGGATGCCAAGCAATAGAACATATCACCAAAAATGTTAGCTGAGAACAGAGCGAAGTTCTGCTATAATTGTTTTTTTAATAAAGTGGTTAGTAAACAACCTATCAGGATAAACCAAGTGGGCGGCAGATAGTCATGTTAAAAACAAGAGTTCGAATACCGTTTTCTGTGGCTTTGAGAATGATCGGAGACTATGCAGGGGATCGACTACGCACGCAGCTGAAGGCGGTGGCTTTTATTGTCATCTATCTTGTGGCCTTTCAAATGCTTGTGTTCGGTAGTGCGCCGCAGCAGGCCTTGCGCATGGCAGGCGGAATTGGACTTGTTGTGCTCGGGCTGACACTGTTCCTTGAAGGTCTGCTGCTTGGCCTTATGCCATTAGCTCAGCGGGTTGGGATTCAATTGTCTTCGCGCGGCGGGCTGAAGATAATACTTCCGATCGGGTTTCTTGTTGGATTAGGGGCGACCTTCGCGGAACCTGCGGTGGCGGCCTTGCGAGCGGTGGGCAGCGATGTTATCGCATGGGAAGCGCCGTTGCTGTTCTTAATGTTGCAGCAAAAACCCGAATGGTTGATTGCCGCGATTGCCGTTGGTGTCGGCGTGGCCGTATCGATTGGACTGCTGCGGTTCTATCTGGGGTTTTCCATAAAGCCATTGATTCTGACGGTGATAGGGGTTCTCCTGCCGCTCTCGTTCGCGGCCTCCCGTTTGCCAAACCTTGCGAGTATCCTGGGCTTGGCATGGGATGCGGGAGCTGTGACCACCGGTGCGGTGACTGTGCCGCTGGTGCTGGCGTTAGGCATCGGCATCTCTCGATCTTCGGGTAAAGCGGAAAGAGCGGTGAGCGGTTTTGGCACGGTAGCACTGGCCTCGGCATTCCCCGTTCTTGCCGTTATCGTGCTCGGAGCGCTGCTCTTGCCGCGGGTTCCAGCACCGAGCGGGGAGCGTGAATTCTTTGCGCCTGAGAACCGCGAACAAGCCATCTACCTGTTTGGAAACGAAGAGGCTCTCAAGCGTTATGCCTTCGAGCACGGCAGTGATGATACTCGAATTCTTTTTTCGGACAAGGATGAAAATGTCGATCAACGGAATCTGGCGGAAGCACCTGCCGACAACCACGTCAGGACGACTTTCCACACCATACTCCGCTCAGAGTTGTCTTACGCGGCACAGGCTGTTTTGCCGCTGACGGCCTTCCTTGTTATCGTTCTCTTGTTGCTACTACGTGAACGGCCACGCTATATTGATGAGGTGTTTTTGGGCATTATGTTTGTACTGGTGGGTATGTGCCTTTTCACCACGGGGAACCGAATCGGATTGAGTCAACTCGGGAACGAAGTGGGCAGCCGTTTACCCCAGGTATATCGTGATGTACAGGTTGAGAAAGGGCAAATTGCCATAGATAACTTTGACTCTTCCATGTTGCACCCAGCCGTTGGCCGCGATGGAAACAAAATTGATGTTTTCCACCTGCTTGACGGTGAAACGGTTCAGGTCGTGAAATTCCGCCCCGAATGGTATGACCCGGATCGACTGATCTATACCCATCGTGTTCAAACATCCGCGCTAAGGCATCCTGAGTTATCACGCGTGGGGGTTCTCCTGATCTTGCTGTTTGCGTTTGGCGTTGGTTACGGCTCCACTGTCGCGGAGCCTGCCCTCAGTGCTTTAGCCAGAACAGTCGAGGATCTCAGTGTTGGGACTATCACGAGTGCGTCGATCGTGCGGGCGGTCTCGATCGGGGTGGGGGTCGGTCTGATTGCCGGAGTCACTCGCATCCTCTATGACATTCCAATGATATGGATGATCCTGCCTCCCTATCTGCTCCTTTTCCCGTTAACACTGGTTAATGACGAGGATTTCGCGGGAATTGCCTGGGACAGTGGCGGAGTTGTGACCGGTCTTGTGACAGTGCCTCTGGTTTTAGCGATGGGTCTTGGGTTGAGCGGGGAGCTTGACATTTCCGACGGTTTTGGGATTCTCGCCATGGCATCTGTATGCCCAATCATCAGTGTTCTTATATTTGGTTTGGTTGCTCGACTGCGCCGACGTAAGGTTGCTCTCGCAGCCGAAGGAGTAAACGACAATGTGTGATACGAGCATGATTATTCATCGCATTACCTGCGCAATAAGCCACGATAGGTACCATAATATAACGAAATTGCTGCCGGAACTGGGAATTCAATCGGTGCTGATAGAAAACGGACGCACTGTCAGGCGCCGCCGCCATGCACGCCTTTTCGGCCTTCCGGGATATACGGAGCGGCTCGATAACAGCCCTGTTGATTTGTATCAATTCAGTGTTGCGCCTGTGATCTCTGAAACAGTGATTCGGCGATTGGCTGATGCCCTACACCTGAACCGTCCCGGTCGCGGCACAGTCTATGTGCAAGAGTGTAAAGCGTTACTCAATATCGCGGATGCGCACATAGCGCCTCCAGACGATACAAGGCATCGCCTGCCAGGGTTGCTTCAGAACCTTTCCGTGATTACCTGTATCATGTCTATGAGCGGCAGCGGCGAAGAGTTGGCGAAGTTAGCACTGGAGCTTGGAACTGGTGTCCCTGTTGTCAGCCTCGGTTTGGGAGCCGGTCTGCGTGAACGGTTGGGACTTCTACGTATCACAGTGCCTGCGGAAAAAGAAGTTGTACGGTTGCTGGTTCCGGCTCTTGATGCTGAAGGGTTGATGCGGATGCTGATCGAGAAAGGTCATCTGAATCGCCCTGGAAAAGGATTCATCTATTGTAACCCAGTACTCTGTGGACTCTTAGACACCGCCCTTTTAGTCGGGCCGCAGCAACACGCCGCAACCATGGAACAAGTGGTGGCGGCGATAGATGAGCTTGAAAAAAATACCGCTTGGCGCCGCCGGTTTCATGAACTTGATCACGATGCCAAGTTCCAATTACAACCGCATCACGACGAAATCACGATAATCTGTAAAGAAGAGGCGGCAGGGCAGTATGTTGAAACCGCGTTGCAGGCTGGAGCCACCGCCGCCACAAATGCCCACTTGCAGCGCGTGACTTTCGATAAAACAGCGGGAGGGGCTCGCGAACGCTATACTTTCATTGTGCATCGTTCCATAACTGAGCAAGTGCTGGGCGCCCTCAGGCAGACTTGCGACAAGGCGGAAGTACAATTGGACTGCCTGGAAGTGCAGCCGGTCAACTTTGCCTTCGCGTATCGCACGGAATCGCAATGAATGGTTTTTAACAGGGTGCAAACATGACACTGACCCATCACAAAACAAAACTCGTATGTACAATCGGACCGGCATCCGAGTCACCCGTGACTCTGCGGCAGTTGCTAGAGGCCGGGATGACAATCGCGCGGCTCAACTTCTCGCACGGTGACTTTGCTTGGCACAAGCTCGTAATCGAGCGCCTACGGCGTGTGGCCCATGAAGCTGGCCGCTCGGTGACGATCATGGCCGACCTCCCAGGCCCGAAGATGAGAATTGGACAATTGGCTGAAGAGCCGATCGAACACGACCACGACTGCCTTAAGTTCGCACTGGAAAATGGCGTGGATGCGATCGGTCAATCATTTGTCGAGACAGCGGCCGATGTTGATGCCGTACGACAGGCGGCAGCAGCACTGGGCTTTCATCCGTTCATCATCGCTAAGATCGAAAGGGCAGATGCGCTTCTCAACATCGAAGGAATCCTCAAAGCCGCCGATGGCATCATGATTGCCCGTGGCGACTTGGGTGTTGAAACACCCATTGAGAGAATGGCCGTGCTCCAGAAGCAATTGATTGCCAAGGCCAACGCGCTGGGGAAACCTGTGATCACGGCCACACAAATGCTGGAATCAATGGTGAGCCGCAGTCGCCCCACACGAGCCGAATCCACCGATGTGGCCAATGCCATTCTCGATGGCACCGATTGTGTGATGCTTTCCGAGGAATCGGCCATGGGTAAATTCCCGATCCAGGCTGTGCGCATGCTGGCCAAGATCGCGGCTGCCACCGAGCCACATCTTCACGCTGACAGCATTCGAACGGGCTTCGCTAATTATGACCTTACCTCTGATCTCCATCTTGTGAACCTTATTTCGCGCAACGTCCAGCATACGGTGGCGCACCTTGCTCCAATAGCGGTCATCGTTCCCACGACCACAGGCTACACGGCTAGGACTGCCCTTTACCCTTAATTTATAACTGGACAATATCATGTATCCTCCAGCAACGCAAATCCCATACACATAAACTGAAACTCAGTATATCCCTGCCAGAGC
>JBAYXX010000026.1:0-45500 GCA_041673345.1 Kiritimatiellia bacterium | reverse complement strand
AAGCACATCCATTACCATCTCAGAAAAGGGCCAAGTTACCTATAGCAACAAGTGGTGATTATATGAAATTTTGGAAAAAAAGAGAGCAACGGGCGGCCTTCTCCTTGATGGAGGTCAACATGGCGGTCTTTGTCATGTCAGTGGGGATTCTAAGCATGGTAGTGCTCTATCCCCTTGGCTTGCGTGAGAGCACCCAAGGTCAGGCTGATCTAAAGCAGAGCATGCTGGCTGATTACATGCTTAATCAGGCCGTGGCGATTGCCTCGCAGACCAATATTACTTGGGCCCAATGGTCTGTTATGCCCAAGGCTGGGTCAGAAATTATCAGCGGTAACCCAGGCAACCAGTGGCCTGGGTTCATGGGAGGCAACAAGATAAAGGAGCCTGACTGGCCCGATGCTCCCACACTTGGTAACAACCGCTGCCGGGTTGCCTGTGTGATTGTACCCGGTTTCTCTGGCCGGATTATGGGCATTATGGTGCAGTCAACCGAGTTGAAGAATCTGACCGATTATAACCAGTACTCCAATAACCCGATCTACTATGCTGAGGCGATGTTCCAGGGCACAGTCACGCCGTAACAGCGCGGCTGTTGCGCATCAACACTTGAGGGCGAAGGGCGACAATGAACTATAGAACCAATAGAAAAGCGGGATTTTCCATGATCGAGGTGCTGGTGGCATCCTCGATTCTGGTGGTGATTGTGATGATGCTGGCCATGCTCTTTCAACAGACCAGCATGGCCTGGCGCACCGGTGTGCGGCGGGCGGATGCCTTTATGCAGATCCGTTCTCTGATCGGCTCTATCCAGCGCGATGCGGCCAAGGCCGTTGACGAGCGCTCCATCCCAGAGGAGCTGCGTGATAAACTGGGCACTGGATCCCAGATATTTAAAAACGGTAACATTCTCGCGTTCTACACCCTTTCGGCCAGCGGGTTTAAAAATGATAACTTTGATGACCCTGCTAACCCTGCTCGCCGCAGCCTTTCGTTTATAGAGTATAGGACAGACGGAACACGCACTGAGACCATTCTGCTCGCCGATGGCAGCCCAGAGCCGATCCCCTCCGCGAATGTCACAGAATTTTTTACGGGCGGCAGCGGCAGCCTTGATAAACAGATCACTAAACTGGAGGCGTTTAATGTTGAGTGGGGTAATTCAAGTCTTACAAAGGGGCTGCCTTTATCAGTGCGTCTGAAGGCCAGTGTCAGCTCCTGGGGGTCCAGCTTGGAGATCGGCGCGGCCTCCGCCGGGCCCGACGGCAAGATGGAAACTAAAAAGGATAATATCTGCACCTGGGTGGAGTGAGGTTTTGAAAAAAAGTATGAAAAAATTTAACAACAATGCGAGCAACGCCTTCACGCTGGTGGAGATGCTGGTGGTGCTGGGCATGATCAGCATCCTGATGAGTGTCACCTTCACCGGCATTGGCCGGGCGCGCACCCAGGCGCGGATCGCCAAAGCCAACTCAGAGGTTCGCACTCTGATGAATGCCTGGCTAGCCTATGAGGCCGCCTACGATGACTGGCCGGTCGCAGCGCAGCAGGGCAAAGATCTAGTGGCAAATGATGGTAACCTCGCTGAGCTTCTGGGCAAAGGCGACTCCTCGACGGTTTTTTTGAATGTGCAGCTGATCAACGGTGAATTCCTTGATCCGTGGGGTACTCCCTATCAGTTCAGGGTGCTCAGCGATAGCGGCGAGGACGATAAGACCATGGATTATTTTGAGTCCGCAATAACCTTCCCCAACCGTATGCGCACAGTGGTGGCGCCTTAACCCATTTTGAGGAACGTAAAATGAGAGACAACACAAATTCTTTACAGGATCGGGCCCGGCGTGGCTCCGCGCTCTTGATTGTACTCGGTTTTCTGAGTTTTATGATGATCAGCGCGGTAGCGTTCGCCATCTATATGCGTATTGAACGTCAGGCCTCCTCCAACTACCGCCACGCTGCCAGTGCCCGCCATATATTGAATTCAGCCCTCTACCGTGCGATGGATGAGGTCGACAGCGAGTTGCGTGTCACCAATATTGTAAATCGTGGTTCTACCCCGCGCAAGTTTCCTAATTGGCCGGGGCGAGTTCGCACCTCTGCGGTTGTCAACAGTGCGGATAACGAGGCTAACGCGCGAGTGCTGACTCTGGGCGCGCTCGGCTATATCCCCGGCATTCTGGTCAATGATGTGCGCTACTATGCTGTGCCGCCGACAGGCCCCGGCGTTAAAGGGTATCTGGGTGCCAAGTGGCGGCCGCTCAGTATGCCGCTGCTGACAATGGAGGGCTTGAATGCCTACGAAGAGGCGGTTATCGGGCGCTATGCCTATCTCTGTATCAATGTCTCGGATATGCTGAATGTAAATTACTGTAAGGCTCAGGTGCGCGACGGCGCCGAGAACCGGGTCAGTATTGGTCATCTCTTTGATGAGGGCAAGAGAGATGCATTTGACGAACGGGTGAAAAATGACATCAGCTATACCACCCTGCAGGATTTTTACGCATGTATGTTTCATATGAACGACAGCTCTATCTTCGACAGCCCCTGGTATGACTATCTCAACACAGGGCGAGATGAGTTCTACGATGCTGCCAAACATATTTTAATCGCTGACGGCGTGGCGATGGCCGAGCCCCCTAAAGCGGACGGTTTCAATGTTTTAGACCCTGCGGTTCCGCCGCTTAATATCGCGCAGAAAAATGCTACGCTCGCACCAGGGTTCGTTAAAGCCCTGAACAAGGCTTTTGCCAATACCAGCGGGACTATGCAGAATAATTACGTAAACGACGTTTTAAATAACGCATTGGCCGACTATCTGGATGAAGACTCTATCCCAAAAAAACTGGACATCCCCACAGTTGAAATGACACCCATGATCTCCGCCATCTCGGTGTTTCCGGCTCTGTTGTTTGAGATCAAACTGGTGGACACGGGAAAAACAAGACCCCCTCCTGATAACTCCAAAATTATAATGTCAACCCTTGATTTGACGGAAATTGACAGCATGAAAACATTCCCCATCAAGGTGAAGGTTGTATATCCGTTTAAACACAGCACCTTCAGGGATAAGAAAAATTTTACACTCGAAGTCCAAGCGTATCTGAAGATCCACTATGATTCCAACATCAGTGTACGCTCTTATATTGGCGAGGCTCCTGTCGGCCAACAAAACACGGGGCACTATGTTCTGAAACTTTTCAGTGACCCCATAGATCTCACTAATGATTATCCAATTGACGAATCCAATAAGGTATTTGAACCCGAAAGATACGTGAAAGTACACGATCTTAATTTAAGTATGAAATGGTTGACACCGCTGGCCTTGGAACTGATTGATGATCGCGGGGTCTCAACCACTGGATTTACGGAGGGCAATTCCATCTCCTTTTCGCTGGTTCTTTCCTATGCCGTTATCAAGAGCAACGGAAAATGTGTTGATCAAGTGCCTTTTGGCGAAATTCCGCCTGAGGGAGCCGCTAAAGATGAAGATGTTTTTATAGAGACGACTGAAAAATTATACTTCAAAAGTAACGAACCCATTGCAACGCTAGAGCGAGGAGTACCAGTTCTCCCAAGACCGTTTGAATTTGCCTGGGCATGCCTGGAAACCCCTGATCCCCGCTTTAATTGGAAGCCTTCCAACTGGGTTAGAACTGCAAACAACAATGATGAGGCCAAGAAAGAAGTGAACGATTCAACCATAAAGATGATGGGGCAGGATGGGCGTGACGCGGACATCTTTTTGTCTGTTTCGGATGCTGGTCAGCTCCAGTCACCCGGTGAACTGGGTTTCATTGTGCGCCCCTTTGAATACAATCCCAAATGCAAAGTTGATTTTCAATACGACAGCTATGTTGCTGATAGTCCGGATTTTAAAAACAATTCCGATTACAAAGCCATGTTCAGAACCATCCGGCTCTATGACCACTTTGATCTCGACCAGCCTGATCGCCCCGCTAAACCGGTTTACATTGTTAACCACCGACGTGATGATATTTTTCAATATCTGACAGCAGGGGATCCTCAAAAGCCTTTAATCGGTGCGCGCGTCAACCCGCTCTCTGATATCCCGCTGGTGCTGAGTGCCGCCATTGAGCGGGTTCCTTTCGATTACTGGGTTTCCTTGCAGATCACCGCCGAATTGCAGAAAAAAAATCCGGATCTTTCAAAACATCGGGATGACAACTTTAATTTTCTTCTAGGTGATGTCAATTGGAAAACCTTCATCGATGGATGGATTCACGGCATGAAGAGTGTCAACGCGGATCCAGATCCTGCCAAAAATTTACCATACAATCCAGATCCGGATCCAAGCCCAGCCAAAATAAATCATAGTTTAAACAAAAGCGTCCGTGACAAATATGGCAGATATGATCTGATGCGCTGGTATTCTTCAGACAAAGCCAATCGCGGCAAGATCTTTGAACCAGAGGTCAATCTCAGCCCGCCGCTGCATGAAGTGGATCGCAAGATGCTCTACTCCTTCTCGCTGGACTCTTTCTCCGATCGCCAGCAGCTCTTTCTTTATATTATCAGTGCCGAGGCGACCGCCCCGTCACTCGGCGACTCAGTCAAGTCCCTGGCTGGCGGCAAGGCAATCGCTCTGGTGTGGCGCGACCCCTATCCAAAGACTGATATAGACGGCAAGGTTGTGCCGTGGGACACAAAATACAAAGAAATGTATAATGATGGGGCGAGAAACAACAACCGCATCTCTCCTTGGTATCAGCATCATCAAGGCCACGATGACCGCTCCAAGGAACTTGACTATGAGGATAATAGCTTGCAACGTTCGTTTGATTATCACGAGCAGAAGATTCTCTACTTCAAATACCTCGACAACTAAAGCGTGAACTACATACACCGGCGACCGTATGTCCTCCGCTATGCGGTGGACAACAATGATTCTGAAGGTTATTCGGTAATATGCACCAATTCACAGTTATGTTGCGCCCTAATTGTTGTACTCCATATTTCCGCGTCTTGTATCGTCCACGCTCTGCATGTTATTATAATGGCTTGATTGCGATATTAAAGTTTTTCGACTCCCACTTTAAACGCGCGCTGATTCAGGGTGCGAATGAGCTTTCTGTGCCCTCGCTGCCCGGCGCGGCGGCGGCGTTGTTTGGTTCAGCTATGGTTAAGCACGCGCCGGGGGGGGTGCTGCTGGTTGTGACCGCCGGGATCGCGGAGGCAGAGCGGGTTTACTCTGATCTCTGTGCGCTGGGCCTGTTGATTGAGGCGCAGAGCTATCTGTTCCCGCAGGTCATAGATGACGATCAAGAGACCGCTGGTGACCGCCTGCAGGTGCTGCTGGCCCTGCAGAAATCTGTACACCCCGAACCTCAACCCAATCGCGCACAGCTAAGCAACTGTCTCATCATTGTCAGCTCTTTGACCGCGCTGCAGCAGGGGGTGGCTGATCCGCTGGCCTTGAGCAACGCTTCCATCACACTGCGAAAGGGGGAGAGTTATGCGTTTGAGCCGCTGATCGAGCATCTGGTGCAAGGCGGCTACCAGCGGGTGTTGGATGTGGAGGAGCCAGGTCAGTTGGCCGTGCGTGGCGGGATTATGGATCTGTGGCCTCCGGCAGAGAAGCTGCCCTGGCGGGCGGAGTTTTTTGATATTGAACTTGAGTCCCTACGCACCTTTGATCCTGCCACGCAGTGCTCAGTCGCGCAGGACGAGCAAGTCTGGCTGCCGCCTTGTTCCGATGCAGGGTTGAAGATGGTCCAGTTGGTTGATCTGCTGCCGCGCGGCGCAGGGGTGCTGTGGCTGGAGTATGATTCGCTCAGCTCAGCGGCTGATTACCCGCAAGAAAGCATTCAAAATCCACAGAGCGGGGATGAGCTGCTGCTGCGGGTGGGTGTGCGTCAGCCTTGGCTCTCGGTTTTCACCGGTGATCCAGCACCCCCGCAAATTCCATCCATGCAATTTGAGATCGCCGCGCTGCCGGGGGTCTCAGAGCTGGGCGCGCCGGACAGCTTCCATCCAGAGTTGATCATCGGCGCGCGCCAGCGTTTGCTGGCTGACCTTAACAACCGCGCAGCGGCTGGCGATCAGGTTGCGGTGTGTGTTGATACAGCGGGAACCTGCGAGCTGCTCGCCCGGGAAATCGGTGCGGATAGTTTGGTCAGGGTGCTTCGCGCCGCGCTTTCCGGCGGCTTTGTAATGCCTGGGTTGGTTGTGGCCGCGCAGTCGGACTTATATGCTGGCCGTCAACGGGTCATGCGGCGGCGTCCGGTGGCAGAGACGCGCGGCAAACATTTTGAACATGCCGCCGAGCTGCAGCCAGGTGAACTGGTGGTCCATATTGACCACGGGCTAGGACGTTTTATTGGCACAACAGAGATCGATTTCTCTGGCCGGCGCTCTGAGGTGATGACCTTGGAGTATGCCGGGGGCATGAAGATCCATGTGCCGGTCAGCCATGCCCATCTGATCAGCCGCTACGTGGGCGTGGCAGGCCATAAAGCCAAGCTGCACAGTCTGCATGGTAAGCGCTGGGAGCGGGATAAGGCCGATGCCGAGCGGGCGGTGGCCGATATGGCGGCGGAGCTGCTGGAAACCCAGGCTCAGCGCGAGGTGGTGGAGGGCTTCCGTTATCAACTTGAACATGCCTGGCTTGATGATTTTGAGGTGGCCTTTCCCTGGCAGGAGACCCCGGATCAGAGTGTGTCCATCGCTGATGTGAAACGCGATATGGCGGCGGCCAAGCCCATGGACCGCCTGATCTGCGGGGATGCCGGCTATGGCAAGACCGAGGTGGCGATGCGTGCGGCATTCATTGCTGTGATGAACGGGCGGCAGGCGGCAATACTGGTGCCAACCACGATTCTGGCTGAGCAGCACTATGAGAGTTTCCGTGAGCGGATGGCACTCTATCCCATCCGCATTGAGGTGGTCAGCCGCCTGCACACCGTGACCGCAAGAAAGAAGATCTTTGAGGCTTTGAAGAGCGGGGCGGTTGACATTGTAATTGGAACACATGCCCTGCTCAATCCAGCGCTCTCATTCAAAAATCTGGGCCTGCTGGTCATTGATGAGGAGCAGCGTTTTGGCGTAAAACACAAAGAGCGGCTGAAGATGGCGCGTCAGGTGGTGGATGTGCTTACCATGTCCGCCACTCCTATTCCGCGCACACTGTATATGAGCATGACCGGCGCGCGGGATATGAGTCTGCTGCGGACACCGCCGCGCGAGCGTGTGGCAGTGGAGACCAAGGTGGCGCGCGATAGCGACGCTGTGATCGCCTCTGCGATTCGCCAGGAGCTGAACCGCAAGGGACAGGTTTTCTTTCTCTATAACCGGGTGCTGACAATCGGGCGGATGCGTGAGCGGATTGAAAGACTGGTTCCCGAGGCAGTGGTGGCAGTGGCGCATGGCCAGATGAACGGACAGGAGCTGGCAGCGGTGATGCGCTCCTTCGAGGCCGGTGAGGTTGATGTGCTGCTCTGCACGACCATTATTGAGAGTGGGCTCGACATTCCACGGGCCAACACCATTCTGATTCACCGCGCTGATCGTTTTGGTATTGCACAGCTTTACCAGCTGCGCGGACGGGTGGGGCGTGCATCGCGTCGCGGCTATGCCTGGCTGCTGCTGCCGGCACATGGATATGTGGAGGCTGACGCCCGCCAGCGGATCGACGCACTGAAGCGGCATAGCGGCTTGAGCGCCGGGTTCAATCTGGCACTGCGTGACCTGGAGATTCGCGGTGCCGGTAATCTGTTGGGAGCGGCGCAGAGCGGACACATCGCGGCGATCGGCTTTGCGCTATACTGTCAACTCCTGCGGCGGACAATTGCGCGCTTTAAGGGGGAGAAGTTGCCGTTGTTGGTTGATGTTGCACTGGACCTCGACTTTCTCAGCCATTCGCCGGGCTTGGTTGATCAGTCAAACTCGGCATGTCTGCCCTACAACTATGTGGAGGATGAGGGCCACCGCATGAAGCTGCACAAACGTCTGGCTGAGGCAGTTGACGCAGCTGAGGTCAAGGCCTTGCGGAAAGAGGTGGAGGATCGCTATGGTCGTCTGCCGGCAGCGGCTGAGCGGGTGTTTAAAATGTGTGAGCTGCGAATCACAGCCGCTGGTAAAGGGGTGGGGCGGGTTGAGACAAAGGGGGATAAGCTCTATCTATTTAAAAGCGGCCAACGTCAGCCGATTCTGATCAATGACCGTATTCCATTGATCAAAGGCGCACAGGCGGATCAAAGATTCAACGCCATTCTGCGGCTGGTGAAGCAGTTGGCGTAACGTCGATGTATGGAAAAATGATGCAAGGAGGCATTTTAGGGTAATTTTCATATATCACAATCCTAACAGACCGGATCAGGAGGTCTGAACTTACGGATGTGGCAGTGGCAAAAAGGAGAGCATCCCCCAGGCGATCAGGCCAGTGAGCAAGCCAACGCACGCTCCGACTTTGAGCCACTCCAGAAAGGCTACATGCGCATGGCCACGTTTTTCCAGCAGACCAAGTGCGACAATGTTGGCGGTTGATCCGATAGCGGTGATGTTGCCGCCAAAACACGCCCCGAACAGCAGTGCCCACCACAGCACTGAATAATCGGCGGAGGTGGCGGTAAGTGACTGAATCACGGGGGTGAATGCAGCCACAAAAACAATGTTGTCTACAAAGGCGGAGCCAATTGAGCTGATAAACAGGACCAATGGCAGCATGGCTTTGGGGCCACCTGTAACCACCTCGCTCAGCTTGACGGCCATGTTTGCAGTCACTCCCTGCGCAGCCAAGCCGCCGGCAATCGCGAAGAGCAACATAAAGAAGATCAGTGTCCACCACTCAACATCATGCTCCACATAGCTGCGGGCGCGTTGCGGACGGTAAATCATCAGTAATCCCGCGACAATCAGAGGCGTCATAATCAGAAAGGCATTCTTGTTGTTCGCCCCTGTGAGGTGGAGCGCGGTCTCGATCTGATGGTGGAATGCAATGATAACGACTGTCGCGATTAGTACAAAAAGTCCACGGCGAAAGGGCAGGCGCACCAGCGGCCCCAGCCCTTTGTTCATGTTGCGGTGCAGCTCCATCTTGACCGTCATCTCGTGGATCTCCTTACGATACCAGAGGTGCAGAAAAATTAGGGTTGTAAAGACGCAGACGATTGCCACAGGGGTTGCGCCAGTCAGAAACTGGCCAAAGGTGAAACCAGCCTTGTTGCCAATGAAGATGCCCACTGGATTGCCCAGCATGGTCGCGGCGGATCCAATGTTAGTGCACAGCACTGCTATCATTACAAATGGGGTGGCTTTGATCTTAAGCGTGTCGCAAACCTGAAAGACCAGAGCCATCACTACGATAATGGATGAGACCTCGCCTAAAACCGAGGAAAGAATCGCTGAAAGAAAACACAGTATGACCGTGAAGGTTGTGCCGGTCATTCGCTTCTGGCTGATAATTGTCTGGATGATCCAGGTCAGAAACCCAAGATCCTTGAGCGCGCCGACGATAATCATCATTCCGATCAGAAAAAAGATGATATCAAGCTCAGTGGCCTCCATCATCCCCTTTAAGGTCATGGCCCGGGTACCGATCAGAACCGCCATTCCTAAAAACGCAACCGCCACACGGTGGGGCCAGAAAAATAAGGTGGTGCAGATAGTCGCGGTAAAAGTGCAGACAGCGACTATCGGAAGCTTGGACGGTGCGATACCAATGGCATACGCTCCCCAGCCGAGGAAAGCTGTGATCGCTGCCATGGTTGCAATTTTTGTGAGCGCATGGAATGGGTTGGCTGGGGCGGTGGAGCCAGAGTGCATATATGTTATTCCCGAAAAATTTTACTTAGAAAACTAGGTAGGGTGATGATCCCTTTTAAATTCTTGTCATCAAGCACGTAGCAACTTGAAACTTTACGTTTGAGCATTTCACTGGCAACGGAGATGGCAGGCGCGTCAACCTGAACCGAAGGAAAATCTTCAATCAGGATATCTGCCAGGTAGGCTTGCTCTTCGTTGTGCAGCACGTTTGTGAAGGGTTCAAAATTGATAATTGGCGAGAGATCGCTCATCCAGGTCAGGTACTCAGGCAAGCAGATTTGCAGCAGTGCAGTGGCGCTCACAACTCCAATCATATCGCCATCTTTGTCTACAACCGCGATTTCACTGCTGTCTTTGCTGATAAAGCAGTCGATCGCCGCATGCAGACTGTTATTCTCCCTGAGAGCGATGAAATCTCGGCGCATTATATCCGCTGCGCATACATAGTCAGGCAGTCTCAGGCCATTACGTTCGAAAAACCGCATGATTTCGTCCACACTCTGCATCTCCGCTAGTTTGGAGGCAGTCTGTGGTATGCTCAGAATCGTGGCCAGCGCCCGCAGCATCTGGAGATATAAACCTGGTTGTGAGCTTGGAATGAGAATCATCATCATCAGGTGAATCCGCTCACCACCCTCTACAAACTCGATGCCCTCCTGGGATGTCGCGACTCCGACATAGGATTTGTCCAGATTGGAGAGACGCGCATGCGGCAGGGCAATGCCGTCGCCGACCACCGTGCTGCCGTTGTTCTCGCGCTCAATGATCGCCTGATAGTGAAGTTCGAGATCAGAGAGATCGTTGGCTTGACTCAGATGTTCCAGCAGAGCACGGATGGCTTCGTTGCGCGACATCCGCCCTCCGAGGATTAGGATATCCTTTTTGGTGAAAAAAGAGGAGAGAGAGAGGTCGCTTTTTGGAGGCTCTACATTTACTTTAATCATTGCTACAACTCCAATTAATCTAAAAAAGAATTAATTATATTAGCAGATCGCTGCGGTGTTTGCAATCGAAAATCAGAACACAAAAAAATTAATTGGGTCTTTCCAAAAAGTTGCTTACTGGACCTTATTGCGGCTTGTTTCTCAATCATCCACCGCATAGCGGCGGATATACTGTGTTGCTTTCAGTATGCCCGCTATGCGGTGGACGGAAATTACATCCCACTTTCCACGTCCCATTTTTCACCTCTAAGGTTTTTTACCCTAAAAATATTTTTTGCAGAGCTGCGAAGAGTTCGGAGGAATATACTACTACTACTACTACTACTACTACTACTACTACTACTACTACTACTACTACTACTCTCTGTACTACTATCATTCATATTCTTGTTTTTTTTGTACGTTTATTATCTCTCACAGAGGCACAGAGAACACAGAGAGTAGCTGAACTTTTCGCAGCACTGAGAGAATATTTTAAGGTGAAAAATCTTAGAGGTGAAAAATGTGGAAAACTGGGAACGTCGAGCCCGAACTTTACGCCTTTGAGTCTTTGCTGGTGGAAACTCTGAAACAACTCTGAGACCTCTGCGTCTCTGTGAGAGATAAAAAATTGGTTGCGGCTATGCTGCGCTAGGTTCTCTGTGCCTTTGTGAGAGATAAAAAACGTGCATAAAAAACACGAAAATGAATGATAGTAGTGCAGAGAGAAATATGTTGGTAATGTAGTAATTGTTAATCTGCCTGTGCTGGCTAATATTCAGCTGTTCAATGTGGATTTTCCTTTCTCCAATTTTTTGAAGGATTTTTGTTGAGGGGTATTGTTGCATGGGACATTTTTTTTGTCCAATGTGTTGTCGCATTTCATATTACAATTTAGCGTGTCAAAAAAAGAGGCAATTGTGCGGTTGACCTTCAGAGCGTAAAATTATATACTTTCTTGTTGTACTAATTGGAGAACTTTGTGAATATTGAACTGATTGAAAAGGCGAAAGCCCGTGTACCGAGTGTGCCGGTCTTAGTGAATCTTGTCTCAAAGCGCGTGAAACAACTGAATAGGGGCGAGCGCCCGTATGTGAAGCCGCTTTCAATGGACGAGGATAAAGCGGATATCGCATTGCGCGAGATCGCTGAAGGTTTGTTGATCTCCGAGATTGATTTTGACGCGATTGCTCGCGCCGAGTACGCGCACACACGCTGGTCGGAGTAAGGTTGGCAGCCTCGTGCGGTCGCTGATTGTATTCTATGGCAGATGATACACCAAAAAGGAAGTCACGCAATTTAACGGTTAACCGTCGTGCCGCGCATGATTATTTCATTCTGGAGAAACATGAGGCCGGGATTGAGCTGGTCGGGACGGAAGTGAAGGTTGTGCGCAATGGTGAGGCGGGCTTGCAAGGTGCTTATGTTAAGGTGGAGGGTGGTCAGTTGATGCTGCATCAGGTGACAATCCCGCCTTACAGCTTTGGAAACCGTTTTAACCATGACTCACTTCGATCCAGGCGGTTGTTGATGCATAAGCGGGAGATCCGCAAGCTGCGGGTAGCCACTGAGCAGAAGGGGTTGACGTTGATTCCTCTAAGATTGTATTTGACGCATAATGGGCGGGTTAAGGTTGAGATCGGTGTCTGTCGCGGTAAGGCGCAGCATGATAAACGTGAGACAGTCAAACGGAGGGAGGCTGACTTGGAGGCTAAAAGGTCTGTGAGCAGCCACTACCGGGGGTAATTGATATAAGGAGAAATAAATTATGATAACACCAATGGGTTTTATTCAAAATATCGGACCAACACAGTTGATTATAGTGTTGGCGATTATTCTGCTGTTATTCGGGAGCAACAAGCTGCCGGATCTAGCGCGTTCTCTGGGACGCAGTCTTGGCGAGTTTAAAAAAGGACGCGATGAGGGTGAGAAGCTTGCCAATCAGAAGGTTAAAGATCTGATTGATGATATCAAAAACGAGGATGCAGAAAAAGAGAAGGTGTCGAAAGACACCAACGTTTAACCGCTCGATGCATTTTTTGATTGAAATAAGGCGGGGCGGGTTTGAAAACCTGCCCCTTTTTGTTTATAATAGGTTTTTAAAGAGAGGAGAGCGATATGGCTGGTGTCAGTTATGAGATGGTGGGAACCATCAAGGTGATAATGGATGAGCAGACGTTTCCCAGCGGGTTTTCAAAACGCGAGTTTGTGATCACCTCTGAGGAAGAATATCCGCAGGATGTCAAATTCACCCTGACTAAGGAGAAGGCGCGGGTGCTGGATGTACTTAAAACAGGGGAGCGGGTTAAGGTCAGCTTTGGTATTCGGGGCAATGAGTACAAGGAGCGCTACTACGTTGATCTGAATGCATTCAAGGTTGAGCAGCTGGATGTGGACGGCAGCTCTGTCTCATATGAAGAGATGGGTGATCTGCCCGATGATGACGTGCCGTTCTAAAGATAACTTCTCAATAATCGGCCAGAAAGCAGAAAGCAAAGAGCACGCTGAAGCGTGAACAACAAACGGCTGCTGCGTAAGGTTTGTTGTCCAGCCTTTCTTTGTCGCGCCGGCGGATGAAAGTGTGGTGCTTCGCGAGCCGGAACGCTTGACGATTGGCCATAAAAGTGCCACCCCGGCTGCACGGCCCGCGGCTACAGTGCGGCGTAGGGCGGATTGCGAGCCGTTTGCAAGAGCTGTTGTTCGGTGTCGCTCATAGAGCGACTACTACACATGCGCTGCACTTTGAAATGCGAGCCGTTTGCAAGGGTTGCTGTTCGGTGTAGTAGCCGCTCTATGAGCGGCATTGCGCTGCGTGTTTCACCGCACGCCAGCTTACAAGCCTTGCCGTTCGGTGTAGTAGCCGCTCTATGAGCGGCATTGGTTGACGATGATGTGCGACGATGCTGGTTGACGATTTTCAGCATGTTCCCAATTGCCGACCAGCATCGTCGCACATCATCGTCAACCGGAGGCATGGCCTCCCTGTATAAGGATTGTGATTATGATTAAAATTGGGATTAGGATTGGTATTAATGCAAGAGAGTTCTAAGACACTACGTCAGTGTCTTGATCTGGGTGCTCAGTATCTTGGGCGCAGTCAAATTGAGAATCCGTATGTGGTCATGGAGCTGCTGGCAGCTAGGTTATACGCCTGCGGACGGATGGATCTGCATCAGCATGCGGATGTTGTTCCGCAGCAGCGAGTGCTGGATGCCCTGCGCCGCGGTATGCGGCGTGTGGCGGCGGGTGAACCGATTCAGTATGTTCTGGGGCAGTGGGATTTTCGGCAGTTGACTTTGAAGGTCGATAAGCGGGTTCTGATTCCACGTCCTGAGACAGAGCAACTGGTTGAGCTTGTGATTAAATCTCCGGCGCTGGCGCGTTGTGCTAAACCGCTGGTGGTTGATGTGGGCACAGGCAGTGGCTGCATTATTCTTTCACTGGCCAAGGAGCTGGACAGCGGGGTGTTTGTCGGTATCGACCTGAGCCAGGAGGCATTGAGTTTGGCAATGGAGAATGCCGTTTTGACTGGGCTGGAAAATAAAGTGCATTTTGCCCGCAGTGATGGGTGTGGTGAGTTTGATCCTGGCAGCGTGGATATTCTGGTCTCCAACCCGCCTTACATTCCGTCTCAGACTGTGGACGGACTTGAGCGTAAGATCCTTGAGCATGAGCCGCGTATAGCACTCGATGGCGGTGCTGATGGGCTCGACATTTACCGCGCTCTGATCTTTGACGCGGTTATGGTGGTTAAGCCTGGCGGTGGCGTTTTTTTTGAGATAGGTGCTGAGCAGGGGGTTGCTGTTGCTGCCCTGTTGGAGGAGTTTGGTTTTATAGATGTTGAGATCAAGCGGGATTATGCGGGTCAGGAGCGGTTTGCGGTGGCCACGCAGGGAGAGGGGTAAGTGGCTCCGCGTTGCCGCTTTTCGATACCGATTCCGATAGCGCCTGGCCCTGGGCAACAGGCCAGCTTTGGCGCGAACTTTGTCGGAGAGAGCGTCTGTTCGGCCGCAATATGAGTCGCATCTGTAGGGCGGCTGGCCGTGACCGCGCTAACCGCGGTCACGGCCAGCGGTTACAGTGTTTCGCAAAAACGTAGGTCCGGTTTCCAATCGGACCTACTGAAAGTCAGCCGCGCCGTCGGTTTACGATAGCGGCGACGATGATGGTTGACGATTTTCAAGGGCGGAATTTTTAATCGTAATCCGCTATCATCGCCGCTGTCGTCGGCCAGTATCGGGTGTAGTAGCCGCTCTATGAGCGGCATATGTCGCTCACAGAGCGACTACTATATTAGGATTAGATGATTTCACAAACAGACAACTTTTTGCAAAGAACAATTAATTGTTTTTTTTTAGTCGCCTAAGCAACTAAACCCAAAACCCTTGGGTTTGGGGTTTGAAAGTTGAGTCGCAAGAGGAGAAAATATGTATTACATCGGAGCGCATGTATCGGTCAGTGGCGGAGTTTTTAACGCGCCACTCAGAGCCCGCGAGTTGGATGCGAACGGATTTGCCATGTTTGTCAAGAATCAGCGGCAGTGGGTTGCCAAGCCTTATACAGCCGAAGAGATTGATGAGTTCAAACTCAACATGGCGAGTTGCGGGTTCACAGCAAAGCAAGTGCTGCCACATGCTGGGTACCTGATTAACCTGGCCAATCCTGATGACGAGGCCCACACAAAGTCCATGGCCGCGCTGATGGACGAAATCCAGCGCTGCGAGCAGCTTGGATTAACGATGTTCAATCTTCATCCTGGCAGTCATCTGCGTAAAATCACCGTGGCACAGGGCTGCGACCGGGTTGCCTCCTCGATTAACACAGCGCTGGCGCAGAGCAGTGGGGTCAAGGTTGTGATTGAAAATACCGCTGGCACAGGTGGCAATCTGGGATCTGATTTTGAAGAGATCAAAGCCATAATCAATGGAGTGGATGACAAATCCCGGGTTGGAGTGTGTATTGACACCATGCACTCCTTTGGCGCGGGATACGACATCCGCACCCGCGATGGGTTTTTGAGTGTGATGGATCATTTTGACCAAGTGGTTGGCATGGGCTATCTGAGCGGGATGCATTTAAATGATTCCATGGTTGAACTCAACACGCGACGCGACCGGCATGAATCACTGGGCAAAGGGTTCCTTGGAATCGAGGTTTTCAAAGTGATTATGCAGGATGATCGGTTTAAGAACATTCCGTTGGTGCTTGAGACACCGAATGAGGATATCTGGCGGGAGGAGATCGCTCTGTTGCGGGAGTTCGTACGCCGCTGAGGCCGACTAGGATTTCACTGGCGGGGTCGCGGCCCTGGCCTACAGAAGGATGTTCGCGCTTTAGGCGCGTAAGCGACTAGTTCCGCGCTGGGCGCGGAGTTTAGATTTTGGATTTTGGAGGTCGGTTGACGATAGCGGCGACGATGATGGTTGACGATTTCCCGCATGATCCCAATCGTCCACCAACATCGTCACACAGCATCGTCGGCCGTAGCTTGACTAGATCGTGAAAAACGCGCCTTAGGATGTAGGGTTGCTTCTTAGAAGCAATTAGCAGACACCAGGTGTTTGTTCGCCAAAGGCGCATCCTTAGGATTTCATAATCTTTGTTTGGCTCATTCGTCTTCAGGCTTCGCAAGAGCTACGCCCGACAAGTCGTCACGCAACCCGGCTTCGTCCGCTAGCGGGGCTACGCCGTGGCATGGCGGAACTACGCCGGACAAGTGCAGCCAACCTTACATTTTCAACTAGGATGAAGCTTGCGGCTTGTTTCGAAATCATCCACCGCATAGCGGCGGATATACTGTGTTGCTTTCAGTATGTCCGCCGCTATGCGGTGGACGGAAATTATATCCCACTTTCCACATCCCATTTTTCACCTCAAAAAACAACGTAGCGCGTTCATTCCACTCCGACAAAGTTTACGCCTTATCACGCCTGCGCGCTCCTTGCCTATAACTCGGCCATTTTGTCACAGTTTCGTGCCTGTAACTTGGGGTCGGAGTCGGGGTCGGTATCGGTATCGGTATCGAAAAGCGTACGAGGTCGACCCCGATACCGACCCCGACCCCGACTCCGATGCGTTTGACCGTCGAGTTACCCCATCGTTTTTTCGCGGCGCGCCGCGCGGCGGGCTTGCCTATGTAAGCAATAACGAGGCTGGCATCCAGCCGCGCAGGGAGTTAATCAGAAATATTTCATCCGCGCTTTGAAGGTCGTTACATGAGATAACCCGCTCGCTAATCTCCCCTTGTTTCAGTAGCGCAGTTCGCATTGTTCCAGGTAACAGCCCACAGCTTAATGGCGGTGTAACGAGCTTACCGTCAATCCTTGCGACCACATTGGCGGTGGTGCTCTCGGTGATCTCACTGCGAATATTGCAGAGGATCACATCATCGGCATCAGGAAAAGGCTCTTTGGCATTGTTGTATATCTCCCGACGGGTTGTTTTGTGATAGAGCAGCGTGTTTTTCGGATCAACCAGCTCCCTGGATAAAGCGACCCGTCGCGGAGGTTCTTTCTGAACCGCAAAGGGAAATGATTCCAATGTAATGACTCCATCCCTGCTGAGCAGCAGCCGAATACGCTGACTTGCTCCGGAGATGGATGAAATTTTTTGACGAAGCTCAATTGCATCCAGCTTAAATCTCAGTTTAGCTGCGGAATCGGTTAAACGTTGAAGATGCTCTTCAAGATAGGCAATTCCATTATCATAGAGCATGGTTTCAAGTAGCTGGAAATCATTTGATAAATCGGCGTGTCCTCTGCGAGAGGCTTGCCTTGCACCTCCGAGAATCTCCGTTTTCAATGCGCACTCGTTCCACTCTGCTTCTGGTTGTGAATCCCAGATAATTCCGCCACCGACACCATAGACAGCATCTTTGGTTTTACGATCAACCTCAACCGTGCGGATGGCGACACTGAAGCGGGCTTTGCGTCCAGGAGCAATATAACCAATCGCGCCGCAGTAAACGCCGCGTGGGGTAGATTCAAGCTCCTGAATGATCTGCATTGTGCGACGTTTGGGCGCTCCCGTGATAGAGGCACAGGGGAAGAGGGCTGTAAATATCTCAGGAACTGTGGCGGAACTCTCCCCTTTCACAGTAGAGGTCATCTGCCAGATACGGCCAAAAGGTTGCACATCAAAGAGAGGGTCCGCCGCAATAGTTCCCGGTGCGCATATACGGCCTAGATCATTACGAATCATATCAACGATCATGATGTTTTCGGCACGATCCTTGGCGGATTTAGCCAGAGTATCAGCATCTGTTCCGGTGCCTTTCATTGGACAACATGTAATTGCACCCTCATTAATCTCAAAAAAGAGTTCAGGCGAGGCACTGCAGATGGCCAGTTCATCTCTCTGTATATAGGTACTGAACTCAGCACCTGACATGTTTTCAAGAAAAAAACTCCAAGCATCGGAAATCTTAGTTCGGAGGCGGACTGTATGGTTGACCTGATAAGTTTCGCCTTCCCGAATGTAATTTTTAATCTCTTTAATCTGGGAGACATAGGTATTTTTGTCAGTATCAAAGCTCCAGCGAGCGTTGCCAGCAGAGATCTTTTCAGGCAGATTGCATTTTTCAGGAGCATCATAGAGGGCAAACCATGCAAGTGGCATGCCGCTCTTTTTAGTAGGAAAAGCGGAGTCAAAGGCTGGAGCCGCCTCATAACCTACATATCCTGCGGCCCATCCCTCCCAACAAGAGGCCTCCGCAAGCACACGCCTTACATCCTCGAGCGTGTGGGCGCAGAGCACCTTATGGGGTGAGCGAAAATGAAGCCACCCGCCACCAACATCACGCAGCAGAACTTCATTATTCGCGGGATATTTCATTTTGTAAGTACTCAGGTTGCGCCGTCACGGAACTTCCGTTAACGATGGAAGCAATTTACCCCCTCCCGCTCCGGAATGCAATAGGGAAATTTGCTAGTGCAAAAAGCAAGTGGTTATCTTTAGTAAGTTTGGTGTTTATGACAATGACACGCTGATCGATTTTTATCTAACCCATGATAAATCTCAATTAATCCAGACCAATATCAACATCTACAAATTGCTTTCATTGGCTTTCGCTGAAATTTCCGGACGCTCTTATGGTGGTGGTGTTCTTAAAATTACCAATGTGCAAATCTTGAAAAAAGGTTATGGCTTGACCAATATAGAAATCAAGCTTGCTAATAGTATCTGGGAAAAGTTATCGTCACGAAGACTAAACAGGGGCAAAAAGAAATTGCCCGTGAGTTCTTCCGACCGTCAGCTCGGTTGCACTTCGCTGCCTTTATTCAGTCAAAATTAGGCTTTTAACTTCTGTTATCGTGCCGTGCCGCGGCGTAACCTTTGGCGGAGACGGGCCGGAAAGTTCGTAACTGCTGTTGCACTGGAGTTAAGCAAGATAAGCAAGTGCTTTGCAAGCAGCAGTTGCTAGCCAATAAATAAACGCGCCGGCAAAGCGACAGTGCAATGCAATGCGGGCCGTGACCCCGCCGCCCGAACGACAGTATTGTGCTGCGCGAACCGACTTGCCCGGCAGCAGCCTGACAGATAAGCTCCCCGCGGTCATGGCCAACTCACCTTCTGAATTCTGACTACTGAATTCTGGCTTCTGGCTTCTGAATTCTGTCTCCAGCACTGCAACATCGTTCTTGTCAGCGGCGCCCCGATTGTTTATTATAGATGCTAATTTTTTTGCGCAATAAAAAGCATGAAAGCAGGTAGATGGATGAAGCAGATTGGCGTTGGAATTTTAGGGTTTGGAACAGTTGGCGCCGGCGTGGCAGCGGGTCTGCTGAAAAACCGTGAGTTGATGGCTCAGCGGCTGGGGGTTGATGTTGTTCTGCGGGGAGTGGCTGATCTGGATATCGAATCAGATCGGGGCATTGAAATTGATCCTGGCTTGCTGACAGCAGATGCCAGCGCGTTGATTGCTGACTCTGAGATTCAGATCATTGTTGAGCTGATTGGTGGTACCGATGTGGCTAAAAATTTGGTGCTGGAGGCCTTTGCTGCCGGCAAATCAGTGGTGACAGCCAATAAAAAGTTACTGGCAGAGTGCGGGGATGAGATTTTCGGCGCAGCCCAACAGAGTGGGGTTGATATCTATTTTGGAGCCAGCGTGGGCGGTGGTATTCCAATTGTGCGGGTTCTGCGTGAAGGGCTGGCTGGCAACGAGATCACCAGCATGCACGGCATTCTCAATGGAACCTGCAACTATATCCTGACCCGCATGGAGAATGAGGGCCTCTCCTTTGAAGTTGTGTTGCGTGACGCGCAGGCCGCAGGTTACGCTGAGTCCGAGCCTAGTTTGGATGTTGACGGCCATGATACAGCGCATAAAGCCGCGATCCTGGCCTCAATTGCATACGGCTTTCATGTTCCCATGGATCAACTGCTGGTGGAGGGAATTCGCCATCTCTCTGGAAACGATGTGCGCTACGCCGCTGAGTTTGGGTATCGGATTAAGTTACTGGCCGTTATAACCCGCACAGGCGATGAGGTTGAGGTACGTGTGCATCCGACACTGGTGCCGCTCAAGCATATGTTGGCATCGGTGAACGATGTTTTCAATGCAGTGATGGTTAAGGGTGACCTGAGTGGCAACACCCTTTATTATGGGCGCGGGGCAGGACGCGAGCCCACCGCCAGTACCGTGATCGGCGATGTTGGCGATGTTGCCAGAAACATCGTCGCAGGCGGTGCCCGCTATGAGCGCGGGATCAATGTGGCCAACGATGGCAGGCTGGTGATGCGCAGTCCCGGCTCGATCAGCTCCCGCTATTATCTACGTCTGATGGTGGCCGACAAGGCTGGCTCATTGGGGATTATGACGAATATTTTGGGCCGTTATGGCGTGAGTATTCTTGGGGCAACGCAAAAAGCGCATGGATGCGATGATGTTCAAGAGGATTATGTGCCAGTTGTCATGTTGACGCATAAGGCCCGTGAGTCAGATGTCAACCAGGCCTTGAAAGAGATCTACGAAGCGGGTGTGGTGTGTGAAATGCCGATTAAATTGCGGATCATGTAAGTGGCACTTCTGCAGAGACGGAAGAACAAAAGAACGGATGTTTTAAGCTATGAAAGTTTGTAAGTTTGGTGGCTCATCAGTGGCCAATGCCGAGCAGGTCTCTAAGATTGTTGATATTGTGCTCTCTGACAGTGAGCGGCGTATTGTAGTGGTCTCCGCACCAGGTAAACGCGGGGATGATGATGCCAAAGTAACTGACATGCTGATTGACTGCGCGAACAAGGCGTTTGTCGGTCGGGAGTATGACGATATCCTGGCGGCTATCATTGAGCGTTACGCTGAAATCCAGCGTGACCTCAAGCTGCCGGTTGGGATTGTGGCCGAGATTGAGAAAGATTTGAGATTCAGGCTGGCTGGGGACAAGAGCCATAAAGGGATCTTTCTGGACTGCATGAAAGCAGCGGGCGAGGATAACAGTGCTAAGCTTGTGGCCCAGGCGTTTCAAAGTCGCGGCGCAAATGCGGTCTACGTTGATCCCCGTGAGGCAGGGATGTTTTTGAACGATGATTTTGGTAATGCGCAGTTGCTGGATGAATCGTATCTCTACCTTTATAGGGTTTTGGCTAATCGCGATGACATTGTGATCTTTCCAGGTTTTTTTGGTTACACCCGTGATGGCAAGGTGGCCACTTTTCCCCGTGGCGGATCGGATATCACCGGTTCGATCCTGGCCGCTGCCGTCAAAGCAGATGTCTATGAAAACTTCACTGACGTGGATTCGGTTTATCCGGTGGACCCCCGTCTGGTGCCGGATGTCAAATCTGGTATCCCTGCGATGACTTATCGCGAGATGCGGGAGCTCTCCTACTCTGGTTTTGGAATCTTTCATGATGAGGCGGTCATTCCCGCTGTTAAGGCTGGCATTCCCATTAATGTGCGCAATACTAATCGGCCGGATGAGCCTGGAACGATGATTATGCAGGCACGGCGGGTTGATCCGGGAGCTGTGGTTGGCATTGCCTGCGCAGACGGTTTCTGTAGTCTCTACGTCGACAAGTATATGATGAACCGTGAGATCGGCTTTGGCCGTCGGTTGCTTGAGATATTAGAGGACGAAGGTGTTTCTTATGAGCATATGCCCTCAGGAATCGACAATGTCTCGGTAGTACTGCGTGAGAAGCACTTTGACCTTGATTGCGAGGCGCGTGTGATCAAGCGTATTCGCGCTGAGATGGCTCCGGATGACGTAATGGTCCAGCGCGGCCACGCCATGGTGGTGGTTGTGGGCGAGGGGATGCACTGCACGGTTGGGCTGGCCTCGAAGGTCACCACCGCACTGGCGGCTGGCGGTGTCAACATAGAGATGATGAACCAAGGCTCATCAGAGATCAGTATGGTTTTTGGTGTCAAGAGTGAGCAGCGGACCAAGGCGGTGCAATCGTTGTACCATGCCTTTTTTACAGCGTAGGGACTAGACTTGATCTGAGACTTCGCTCAGATCAAGTGGCTCCGCGTTGCGGAGCAAGCGTAAACTTTGTCGTAAACTTTGTCGCAAACTTTGTCGCAAACGTTGTCGCAAACTTTGTCGGAGTGGAATGAACGCGCGACGTTATTTTTTAAGGTGAAAAATGGGCGTCCACCGCATCCAAATTGAGTTGAAAGTGATAATGGAGTAGTGCAAGCATCCTGCTTGCAGATGAGTTTTTCAGCGAAAAGGTCGCGTTTTTTTCGGGAGCAATGTAGGTCCGATTTCCAATCGGACATGTCCGGTTGGAAACCGGACCTACGTTAGATGCCGCTCGTAGAGCGGCTTCGTCCGACGATAATGGGCGACCCGCCTTCCAGTTGTTCGGCGTGGCATGCGATAGCGGATTACGATTAAAAACGCTGCCCTTAAAAATCGTCGAGCAGCATCGTCGCCGCTATCGTAAACCGGAGGCACAGCCTCCCTCCGCGCTGAGTGCGGATTTAGTATTTTTGAGAGGAGATGAGGTGAATTATGGACAAGGTCTTTACCTATGACACAACGCTGCGCGATGGCGCGCAGGGGGAGGGTGTCTCTTTTTCCGACACCGGCAAGGTGCGCCTGGCATGTATATTGGATGACTTGGGTGTGGATTATATTGAGGGCGGCTTTGCCGGCTCAAACCCCCGTGACCGCAAATTTTTTAAAGATGTGCGCAGGGAGAATCTGCGTCACTCGCGAATTGTGGCTTTTGGCAGCACCCGCAGGACTAATATGGATGTCAAGGATGATCCGCAGGTCAAAGGGCTGCTGGCCGCTGAGACCGAATGGGTCACGATCTATGGAAAATCCTGGCTGCTGCATGTCAAGGATGTGCTGCGCACGGATGCGGCTGGCAACCTGCAGATGATCGCCGATACAGTCGGGCACCTTCACTCGCATGGGCGGCGCGTGATCTTTGATGCAGAACATTTTTTTGATGGCTTCAAGAGCGATCCCGGTTATGCGATGCAGGCCCTCGCTACGGCTGTCAAAGAGGGAGCCTCGGCAGTGGTGCTCTGCGACACCAATGGCGGCACCCTGCCGCATGAGGCCTTTGAAATCACATCCCAGGCTTGCGATCGATTTCCTGGCTTAGAGGTTGGGATTCACACGCATGATGACAGCGGTTTGGCTGTTGCCATTACGCTGGAGGCGGTGCGTGCTGGTGCCCGGCATGTTCAAGGCACAATCAACGGTTATGGGGAGAGAACCGGCAACGCCAATCTGATTACCATTCTGCCTTTGCTGGAGTTAAAAATGGGTTTTCACTGCGTTGGTCACGAGCGCCTGAAAAATCTGCGTAAGGTTTCGGTGGTGGCCAATGACCTGACTAACCAGCGGAATGACCCGCGGCAGCCCTTTGTCGGCAAGGCCTCTTTCAGCCATAAAGCCGGGGCGCATGTGAATGCGGTGCTGAAAAACGCTGCCACCTTTGAGCATATCCAGCCCGAGGCAGTTGGCAACCAACGGCATATCCTGATCTCTGAACTCTCCGGCGGAGCGAATGTCAAGATGAAGGCCGCTGAACTGGGAGTTGATGTTACAAAAATCGGGAAAGAACAAATCCAAGCTGTTTTGGCGGCGGTGAAAGAAAAAGAAAAACAAGGTTATTCTTACGAATCCGCAGATGGTTCATTCAAAATATTAATGCACAAGGCGCTCAATCAGCACACGCCGTTCTTTGAGTTAGAGGGGTTCCGCTGCATTGTGGAAAAACGCGGGCCAGATGCGCCCTGCCTCTCCGAGGCCACCATCAAGCTCAAAGTCAAAGGGGAAACCGCTCTGACTGTCGGCGAGGGAGATGGTCCGGTGGACGCGCTGAACCAAGCCTTGCGCAAAGCACTGGTGCGCTTCTACCCTGAGGTTGACGCAGTGACTCTCAGTGACTACCGGGTGCGGATTCTGGACCCCGAGCGGGCCACCAGCGCGGTCACCAGGGTGCTGATCGAATCCGGCGATGGGGAACGGGTTTGGGGAACGGTTGGTGTTTCCGAGAATATCATCGAGGCCTCGTGGCAGGCACTGCTGGACAGTATCGAGGTCAAGCTCTATGAGCGCCAAGGACAATAAAAAATCAATCATGCCGCTTTGCGCGGCAGCAGCGATCTTAAGTGCATCACACATTTGTGCCGCACCGGAGTATAAACAGTAGCCAGCGGTTAAGATTCAGCCGCGGGGCGGTATCGACAATGTTATTGCGAAGACCAATGATCTCAGCTGCGGAGTCTGCCCGCGCTCCAGCTCGGCGACGGCTGCCATCCACGCAAAGAGGGCCATGAGATTTATCTGCATCTGCTGCAAGAGGCATGGGCGCAGATGGAGCAGAGTTCTCGGAGTAATACACTGTGTTCTCTGCGCCTCTGCGTGAGATAAAAAACGTACAAAAAAAGGTTGCTATGACATTTACCGCAATAGACTTTGAGACAGCCACTGGTTACCGCAACAGTGCCTGCGCCATTGGTTTGGTACGGGTGGAAAACGGTGAAATCATCGACACCTTCTGCTCTTTGATCCAACCGCCCGGCAACGAGTATTGGGGCGGAAACATCGGTGTTCACGGCATCAGGCCAGCGGATACCCGTGATGCCCCGACATTTGAGGAGCTTTTTCCACGTTTGAATATTAAATTGAACCATCACGAGGCTCTCTCCGATGCGGTTGCCTGTGCGCATTTGTTTTTGAAATCATGACAATCAACAACCAGCCAGTAAACTTCCTTGAAGGTGCAACCATCCTTGAGATTGCAACCGCTGCAGGTGTTTATATTCCGACCCTCTGTTTCAAGCAGGGGCTCCACCCTGTCGGCGGATGCGGCGTGTGTGTGGTCGAGGATCTCGACACTGGCAAGATCATGCCTGCCTGCGCCACGCTTGCAATTGAGTCATTGAATCTCAGTTCAAACTCGCAAAAGGTGACCGAGATCCGCAACTCCGCACTGGAGCTGCTGCTCAGTGACCACCCGGCCGACTGCGAAGCACCCTGTCAGATGGCTTGCCCCTCTGGCCTGCCGGTGCAGAAGATGCTTCAGCTGGTGGCTGCCCGCCGCTGGGATGAGGCGCAGACGATTGCCCGGCGCTATCCCTTTGTCTGCGGCGACAAATTTTCCGATACCGCCTGCGAGAAGGCCTGCCGGCGATCCAAGCTGGGCGGGGCGGTCGCAATCTGCGCCATTCATCGAAAGCTGTGTGATGATCTCTCCCTGGAACCAACGCGCAAGGCGCGTTCAGCGCGCGCATTCCGCTCCCGTATGACCGGGCTTAGCGATGAGGTGCTGCTGGAGCTGGCTGAGGAAAAGGGGGGGCGGATGTACACTGGTCAAGGCCCGATTGACAACGAACTCGCTGTTTATGAGGCTAAACGCTGCCTGCACTGTGGTTGCGGACGCCCCGACAGCTGCGAGCTGCGTGACCTCTGCGGCGCGCTGGGAGTTAGGCAGGGGAGTGCGACTGGCACAACACGCGCGGTGGCGCGTGAACAGGGAGCGCAGGGATTTCGGTTTGACTCCACCCGCTGCATTCTCTGTGGGCGCTGTGTGCGTGCGACGCAGTTGCTAGGCAGCGAGAAAATCGCCCCCGCCTTTCACGGTCGCGGTTTTGATGCCCGCATTGCTCCGCCGTTAGGCCGCAACTGGGATGATATGGAGGAGCAGACCTTGGTTGCCTGTGTGGCTGCCTGTCCCACAGGGGCGATGTATATGGAGTGAAAAGTGTAACTTTTCAGAATTCAGAATTCAGGAGTCAGGAGTCAGAATGCCCTGCGAATAGGTTGTTTGCAAATTTTGACTGCGAAGCCGGCCTTATATGCGGCATGCCGCTCATAGAGCGGCTTCGGCCGACGATAGCTGCGACCCGCCTTCCTGTCGTTCGGCGTGGCCGCGAAGCGCGAAGACGGAAGGCTGCTCCAAAGCGGGTTATTGAGAAGTTACGATTTAGCCAGCTAAAAAATTTAACGATGTTGATTTGAGATTTATTTTAAAATTTGTTAAAATTTACCCAAATTATGAGAATATCCAGGCCAGAACGAAATACATTTCCTATCAATACAATGTTGGAGGGGCGCAAGGTTGTGGTTGTTGGGGGGGGACGCGTTGGACAGCGCAAAGTGGAACTTTTACTCGACGCCGGAGCCACTGTGACCTTGATTTGCCCGCATTCAGTCCCTGAGTTGACTGAGTTGCGTGAAGCCGCTCAAATTACGCACTATCCGCGGCTTTTTGAGGATCAAGATTTGTACGGCGCAACGCTGGTCTTCGCCTGTACTGATGACAAGCATGTTAACCGCCGCATTTTGAATCTCGCCAATGCTGCGGGTTTGTTTTGCTGCTGTGCGGATGGCAATTGGCCGGACGGCGATTTTGTCACGCCCGCTATCTTACGCGCCGGCAAGTTGTTGCTTTCGGTCTCGACCAGCGGTAAATCCTGCCGCCAGGCGCGCTTGGTGAAGGATAATTTGCGCAAGCATCTTAACTCCATCGAGAGCGCTGATCTGTTGGTGCTTGGCACCAGCCATGAGAAAATTGGTCAGGAGGGGCGGGCCGGCTATCATCTGTTGCTGCGCGAGCGCGAGGCCATCGGCGCTATGATCAGTCAGGTTTGGGGGGTGCATGAGTTTTTTATTCTCAACACCTGCAATCGTATTGAATTGGTGGCTGCCATTGCCAAAGAGGCCACTACCAGTGGGATTCTCCGGCGGCTGATGAGTTTTGATCATCTGCAACCAGATCTCTATTATATGAAGTTCGGTTATGAGGCCTTTGCGCATGTCTGTGAGGTGACTGCAGGCATTAGCTCGCAGACCCCAGGCGAGTTTCATGTTGTCTCGCAGGTCAAGGATGCCGTCGCGGAGGCAGCAGCGCGCGGTTGGTCAGGTTCAATCATCCGGGAGCTTTGCGACACTGCCTTGAAGGTCTCTAAAGAGGTGCGCCGCGAGGTTGCTCCGCTGCTGGATATCGCCGAAATCGATGAGGTCTGCATGCGCTTTATTGATCAGCATATTGATCGCTTGAGTGATAAACAGGTACTGGTGGCGGGCTCTGGTGTGGTTGGCAAAGGGCTGATTAAAGCCCTTGTCAAGCGGGGTGTGAGCTGCCTTTGGGGATATCACGAAAAAATCCCCCAGACTTACGACTCGGAACTGGTGCAAATCTTTCCCTTCACTCAACTGCCAACAGCCTTAGCCAAGGCTGATCTCGTGATCAGCGCGGTGAATGTGGAGCATCCGCTGATCAATGCGCAGCAGCACCTGAATTGTTTTAAAAAGGATTCGCCAGTCATGATGATAGACCTTGGTATGCCGCGAAATATTGACCCGCAGCTCGTCCGCGCCGATGAAAACCTAAAGATCGTTGATCTGGATGTGCTCAAACACTGGTACCGCGCCAACACCGGTACGCTCGATCAGGTGCGCGAGATATGCGCAGCCTTCACGGAGGCTCATCGCCATAATTACGAACACATTCGCGACAGCATGCAGGGTGAAATCTGACATGAAAACAGTGATTTTAAAAGTCGGCACCCGAGGCAGTCAGTTGGCGGTTGCTCAGGCTCAGAGTGCCTTAACCCAACTGCAGCGACTATTTCCCGTCTTCAGCTTTGAACTGGTGAAAATTGAGACACCTGGCGACCGCGATCTCATCAGCGACCTCAAGTCCGCGCCCACGGATTTCTTCACCCGTGATCTGGACCGAGCTGTGCGGAAGAGAGAGGTGGATCTGGCAATTCACAGCGCCAAAGATCTGTCCCATCCCATATCTGCTGACCTGGATTGGTTTTGGCTGCCGTGGCACGAAGACCCCCGTGATGCCTGGGTTCTGGCTGAGGGTCGCTCTCTGGCTGACCTGCCCCACAACCCAATCATTGGAGTTAGCAGTGATAGGCGCGAGCTTTGCGCATTAAAACGCTTTCCTGATGCCATTTTAAAACCGATTCGTGGCTCAATTATTGCCCGCATGGAGCAGCTTGATCGAGGGGATTATGACGCAGCCCTGATGGCTGGTGCCGCGCTGAAGCGACTCGCACTGGAAGAACGGATTACAGAGTGGATTGAGCTGAACGAGTTTCCTGTGCCGCCTGGGCAGGGCTATCTGGCTGTCACCTTTAGTCCAGAGGACCGTCGCCTGCTCCGTTTGCGAAGTTATTTTGTTAAAGCCGTACGGTTTGTCGGTGCGGGTGTGGGCTCGGAGGATTACTGCACCTGGGGCGGGGTCAAGGATCTTCAGAGTGCGGATGTCTGCCTCTATGATGTGCTGATGGATGGAAAAATTCTCCGGTTTCTGCCCGAGCACGCTGAACGGGTGTTTGTCGGTAAGCGCTGCGGTGACCACAGTGCAACTCAACCTCTCATTACAACCTTAATCGCTGACTATGCGCGGCAGGGCAAGCGGGTGGTGCGCTTGAAAGGGGGGGACCCTGGGTTGTTCGGGCGGCTGGCCGAAGAAACCGATGAATTGGAGCGCCTCTCGTTGCCCTACACTGTGCGTGCGGGGGTCAGCGCCCTGACGGTTGCCACAACCGGCACCGGAATGCTGCTGACCCGCCGTACGAGTTCGCGCGGTTTTTGCACCCTCACCCCGCGCGCGGCTGGCGGTGAGGTGGCTGGTGTGTCAGAAGAGATTAGGATCCAGTTGCCGCTGGTGCTCTTTATGTCAGTCAAGGTTGCGCCCGCCATGGCCACTCAACTGCTAGACGAGGGATGGGATGAATTCACGCCGGTCGCTATTGTCTTTAATGCGGGCGCGGATGACCAGCAGGTACTCAGGCTGAGCCTGGCGGAGTTGCAGGCTGCCCCAGCGGAATTAGAGTGCAAAGATCCTGGCCTGCTGATAATCGGGGCGGCGGCGGAAGGGATGTTCCGCATTGATCTCGGTGCCCTGCAGGGCCGTCGGGTGCTGCTGACATGCAGCGAGGCGATTATGGAGAAAGCGATTTGCCGCGTAATTGATTTTGGCGGCCGTCCGCTTGCCCGACCGATGATCAAACTGCTGCCCTGCCCTGAGATTCAGGGTCGGCTGGCTGAGCTGCCCACATATGACTGGCTGGTGCTAACCTCGCCAGCCTCAGTGCGTTTCTTTATGGAGATGGTTTTAAAGTCGGGCGTGGATCTGCGGCACCTGCCAAAGATCATGACCTGCGGACCTGGCAGCGCGCAGGCATTTATGCCGTATGGCATTATCCCTGATTTGACTCCGCCCATGATCTACAGTGCTAAGGGGCTGGCCGAGGTTTTAGCAGAGATGGACTTCACTGGCCAGCGGGTTTTGCGTTTGCGCTCTGAGCTGGCGGGGAGCTTGCTCGCCGATGTTTTGCGAAGCAAGGGGGCACTGGTTGATGATGAGCTGCTCTACAAAAATGAGTTTGTGCGCTATTCCAGGTTGCCGGAGTTTGACGTTGTGTTCTTTGCCAGCACCTCAGCGGTTGACTCCTATGTTGAGCAGGCAGGGGCCGAGTCGTTGGCAGGGAAATTAATTCTGACCATTGGTCAGCCCACCGCTGATGCGCTCGACCGTTATGGCATACACTGCGACTGTGTTGCTGACAAGGCCACGGTTAATGGTGCAATCGAGAGCTTGGCTCGCTGGCTTGCCACGTGCGAGTGAATTAGCCACGAACACTAATTTCACTCAGGAATCTACTAGACGCTCTGGCGCAGTGTGGTGTATGCTATTTCGAGTTATGAGATCAATCGCCACCTTATCACCGTCAACGCAGCTGTGCGGGATTATTGGAAATCCCGTCGCGCACTCTATGAGTCCGGCTTTGCACAATCGCGCCTTTACTGAGTTAAATTTGGATTATGTCTATCTGGCGTTTCGGGTGGAGCCTGGAAATGTGGCGCGGGTGCTTGATGGTATGCGCGCGATGGAGAATTTCAGGGGCCTTAGTGTCACTATCCCGCACAAGGTGGAGGTGGTCGCATGCTTGGATGAGATCTCCGCCGCTGATCAGGGCATTGGCTCGATCAATACCATCATTAACAATAACGGGTGCTTGCTCGGATTGGGCAGTGATGGTCCTGGTGCCCGCCAGGCACTACTCGATAATGGGTTGCAGCCAGCTGGGAGTCGGGTAGTTGTGATTGGAACTGGAGGCGCGGCTCGCGCCATTGCCTTTGATCTGGCGTTCAACGCCAAACCCGAGAAGTTGACTTTGATGGGCGTGGCTTCCGAGGAGTTGGCCCAGCTCACATGCGATCTTGCCGAGAGAAGCGGCATGAATATAGAAGGAGTTCTGATGGATGGCACGGCACTCGCCCGCGTGGTTGGGGAAAGCACCATCCTGATCAATGCCACGCCAGTGGGAATGCACCCGCATATGGAACAAAGCGTGGTACCTGCTGATCTGCTACACCCTGGGTTAGGGGTGATGGATATTGTGTACAATCCTCTGTCAACTAAGCTGCTGATGGATGCAAAGAGTAAAGGGCTGGTCACAGTGAGCGGGCTGGAGATGTTTGTCAACCAAGCCGTGATCCAGTTCGAGAGTTGGACTGGTTGCACTGCCCCCAAAGCGGCCATGCGCGAGGTGGTCCTGCAGCGGCTAGCGCAAGGGTGAGCCGCGGCTGCGCCGCTGGTTTGAGGAGATTATTGCGACCACACAGTGGTCGCAATAACGAGAATAAAAGGTAAAGCACGCAGCGGATGCCGACGTTTGTTTTACATAGACGAAAAGAGTGACCACTGGGTGGTCACAAGGATATGGGCGAAAAGAGTGTGATTGCAGGCCAAGGGCCTTTAACCTCGAATTTGCAACCACACAGTGGTTGCAAAAACAAAGCGCAGCGCCCCCTTAAACCCAGCCGCGAAGCTTGACAGCCTGTGCCACACGCTTGATGGCAATCACATAAGCGGCTGTGCGCATATACAGCCCTTTTTCCTGTGCCAAGTCATGTACAGCGCGGAATGCGGTCGTCATTTTGAAGTCCAGCTTCTCCAAAACCTCTTCTTTCGACCAGAAATAGTTGGTGTTGCACTGCACTTGCTCAAAATAACTGCAGGTGACGCCGCCGGCGTTACACAGAAAATCTGGGACCAAATAGATGTTTCTGGCCTTAATCAAATTATCGCAGTCAAGTGTTGTCGGTCCGTTTGCACCCTCGCAAATCACTTTCACCTGCGCGCTGATTTTCTCGAAAGTGTCAGATGTCAACTGATTTTCCAGAGCACAGGGTAACAGAATGTCGACATCCTGCGCCAGCCACTGGTCGCCGTCGAGCACCTCACATCCCATTTGCTGCGCCCTCTCTTTATCTATGGTTCCGAAAGCATCCTTGATGCTGGCCATTGCATTGATATCCAAGCCCTGGCCATTGCGGAAGGTGATCGCCTTTTTTGAATGATTGTCCCAGCTGGAGATTGCAATAATTTTGCCACCCAGCTCTGTATAAAAACGCGCTGCGTATTCCGCCACATTTCCAAAACCCTGCAGACTGGCCGTTGTTTTGGCGATATCCAGATCTAGCGTATCCAAGGCCGCTCTCAGGCTATACACCACCCCATAACCAGTTGCTTCCGTGCGCCCCAGCGAGCCCCCCATTCCAACTGGCTTACCGGTAATTGTGCCGGGAAAACGCCCCCCATGAATGGTCTCGAATTCGTCCAGCATCCACAGCATGTGCTGACCGTTGGTCATCATATCAGGGGCAGGAACGTCCAGCGTGGGTCCAATGGCTTTCGCCAGTTGCCGGACATATCCACGGCACAGCCGCTCCTGCTCGGCGAGCGACATATTGCGCGGATCGCAGATCACGCCGCCCTTGCTGCCGCCCAAAGGAATGTCGATCACGGCGCATTTCCATGTCATCCACATGGACAGCGCTCGGATGGTGTCGACTGTTTCGTGCGGATGGAAGCGGATACCGCCTTTGCCTGGACCGCGTGCGTCGTTGTGCTGTATACGGTAACCGTTAAAAACTTGAGTGGTGCCATCATCCATTTTCACTGGGATGGTGATATGGAACTCCCGGCTTGGTTGGCGCAAGAGTTCACGGACAGGTTGCTCTAAATCAATAATGTCGGCGACTTCGTCAAATTGTCTTTGCGCAGTCGTGTAAGCGTTATATGCGGTTTCTTTCATTTTGTGCCTTCTTTATTTCAACTGATATTCGGTGATAGCAAGCTGAAAATAATACAATTTGCGTGACAAAAAAACAAGGGTAATTTGAGTGAGGTGCAAAAAAATGACTGCTCTGTGCGTAATGAAGAATTAATGTGGATGTTACAGAATTCAATGGTTACCCAAGAGGCAAAAAAAATGTATAATGTTTTGTTATTGGTAGCTTTTAGGCTGCATGGTTTTACAGAGAACACGCTGAATCGCGGACAACGTCCGCGTTAGTCGTTAACCTTGGAATTAGAATGCGCTGGCTCTTTTATAATACTGTTTTTACTCTGCTCTATCTGCTGCTGCTGCCGCATTTTGTGCTGCGCATGCTGCGCCGGGGGGGATACAAGGAGCGCTTTTGGGATCGTTTTGGGCGGTTGCCGAGTGATGTTGTTCAAAGGCTGAAGGCCTCGCCAGGACGCATCTGGATTCACGCTGTCAGCGTAGGCGAGGTTTTTGTGGCAGGGCAGGTGATGCGTGAGATGCGCAGGCAGGCACCCGCCATTCAGTTTTTGTTCAGCACCACCACTTCCACCGGATGGACGCAAGCCCAAAAACAGATTGGGGCGCAGGATGTGCTGATCTACTGTCCGCTGGACCTCTCCTGCTGTGTGCAACGAGTTGTCAAGCTGGTTCAGCCAGCGGCACTGATTTTAACCGAGTCGGAGATCTGGCCCAACCTGATTCACTGCTGCGCGGCAGCCAAGGTTTCGATTTTCCTGATAAATGCCCGTGTTTCGGATCGCTCTGCCCCCCGCTATGTCAAGCTGCGCTGGTGGTTTGCCCCGATCTTCCGGATGTTCACATTGATTATGGCGCAATCAGAGCTTGATAAACGGCGTTTGGTGGCTGCTGGCGCAGATGCGGGGCGCATCCAGATATGCGGTAGCTTCAAGTTTGATGTGGCGCACCGCGATCTCAAGAAAGAGGAAGAACTGCGCGCTTGGCTAGACTCGCATGGGGTCACTGCCAACAAACTAATTTTGCTGGGCGGCTCCACATGGCCTGGAGAGGATCAGATATTAATTGATGCTTATCGGGCACTTGCGCCTGATTATCCGCAGCTGAGGCTGGTGATCGTGCCGCGCCACTTTGAAAAGGCGGATGCCGTGGAGGATAATATTGCGCGCTCAGGATTGATCTGTGTGCGCAAGAGTCGGGACGCTAGCTCGCCAGAGGGCGACACCAGCCTGATGGCGTCTGTGTTGCTGGCCGATACTACAGGCGAGTTGATGGGTTTTTACGGGTTGTCGCAGATTGTGTTTGTTGGCAAGAGCCTTTGCGCGCATGGCGCACAGAACATGATTGAACCGTGTATGTGCGGGGCGGCTGTGCTAGTGGGGCCGCACATTGAAAATTTCAGAGCTGTCATGTCTGACTTGCTGGAAGCCCATGGCGTTATTCAAATCGCAGCGGAAGAGATGCTGCTGGAACAGGTGGAGTTGCTACTGGGGGATGAACAGGCCCGCCGCGCATTGGGTATCCGCGCCGCAGCGGTGGTCACCGCCCGCAAGGGGGTGGTTGAACGCTGCGCTAAACAGATGCTGGAGATTGTGAAAGCAAAAAAAGCGCAATAGGAGCCAGGGGTCAGAGGTCACCAAGTCACCAGGTCACCAGGCCACCAGGTCATTCTGAATTCTGAGCGATTAAGATGAGGATTACGGTTATGCGCAATACTGTCGAAAAAAGAAAAAATAAAATACCGCTGGTGCTTTATATTTGCGGCTCGGTTTTGCTGGGTGGCATAGCTGGCTTGCTTTTACGGGTTCTGGATGTGATGGCTGGCCGCACCTTGAATACGATGGTGATTTTTCTGGGGGTCGCTGGTCTTGGTCTGGTTTTAGGCGCCTTACTCGCCTTTTCTGGAGGCTCAGGCAAATCTCCGCACACTGCGCTTTTCTGCACGATCTTTCTGGCAGCTGCCGGGCATCTGGTTTTTACTATGAGTGCCTTGAATGGGCTGTCCAGCACCTGGCAGCGCATGCTGCTGGAAACATCGCGCACCTATGATCTCTATTTAATCACATTGCTCAAGACATCGGCAATTTTCATTTTGTTCCCTGCTCTGCTGGCTGGGGCAGGCTATGTTGTGGCTTTCAGATCACAGGCGCGGGCCTTTGCGCTCTCCTGGAGCCTTTGCAGCGCTCTGTCGTTGGCCGCAGGGTGGTGGCTGTTTAGCGGGTTTTGCATTGCAGCAGTTGGCGCGGGCATGACACTGCGCTGGCTGATCCTGTTGCTGGGGTTGACTGGGGCGGCTGTTTTGGTGGCTCTGCGCAACCCGAGTCGGTTGCTTCAAGGGGGCGCGGTTCTGATGGGTGCGCTGGCAATTGGCGCGTGGTCTCTCACCGCAGCTTTTAAGGTGGATGGGGTGCTGGCGGATGGAACCTTTGGCAGGTTGGTATATCGCGATACCGGCTTCGCATACGGCAAACCGGTTGCTCAGCTCAGCACTCTGCGCCACACTGCGGCACTCTATGATGACCCCGATTATCAATTTGTTCTGGCACTGGACGGACGTCCTATGCTGTTTGGCAGTCGTTTTCACACTGCCCGGACATTAAATGCTTACGTGCCGTTGCTGATCCGGCCTGAGGCCGGTCGAGTTTTGCTGTCTGGTGCTGAGGCCGGATTTTACGCGCCTTTCCTAGTCCGCGCCGGGGTGGTTGACATTTCATATTGCGGCGCAGACCGCGCTGTGATTCAGTGGGCGGTGAATAAAGACGCGGAGTTGTGCGGGGATGCCAGCTGTCGCGTGGAGAATCTAAAGCAAGGAAGCTTTTCTGATCGCTACGATCTTATTTATCTGACACCAGAGCCGGTATACATGCGCGGAGCGGCCGCCTACTTCAGCCAGCGGGCTTTCAATCGGGCATCCGAAGCTCTGCACGAGAACGGAATTGTGGCGTTGCACCTTGATGCTCGCGGTCTTTCGCTTAGGGCCTTTGCTTCGGTGGTCGGGAACATGCACTCTGTTTTTCCCTACATGCAGATTTGGAGCACCGGAGCGCATGACTGGGTTTTAGTTGGATCGCACACCTTGATCACAGCGGATGCCGGGGCGGTTGTGCAGATGTTTGAACGTGATCAGGTTTTTAAAGATTTCGCGCGCGCAGGAAAACTATCAATTGCCGATGGCCTGGCGAGCATGGTCTGCGACGAGCGAGGGGTGGAGCAGTGGCTTGAAGGGCGTCGTAGTGCTCCGATGTGGCAGCTATCTTGGGAGGCGCCCACAGCTGTGTTCAACAGCCGGGCACAGCCCGTGTTGCCGGGCGTGTTTGAGACAGCACGGCAGTTCGACCTTAAAGGCTGGTTTTTAAGAGGAGAGCTGGAAGCCGATGTTTATGAGTCGTTAGTAAACAGAGTCATTCGCAATATCAGCTCCCGTATGAGTGCTGTGATCGCTGTCACACAGATGTCATTGCAGCGCTCAGAGGAGGCTATGCGCGACGCGCGCGCAGCTGCGGCCATCAATCAACAGGATGCGCTGTTGGTGCAACTTTCGGAGAGCTTGGAGCTTGAGGCGCGTCGCAGAATCAAGATCGGTGATTTTAAGGGAGCCATTCGTTGCTATGAAAATCTGCTCTCGCTCTCTGAGGGATCACCGCAGGCGCATTACGGCATGGGCTACTGTTTAAGGGCCAGCAATGACGTTCAGGGCGCATACATACATTTTGTCAGAGCAGTAGTCGGTGCCCCGGAGCAGAGCGATTATCGACTGGAATTGGCCGAGGCGGCGCTGGCAGTGGCGCAATATGTGGTGGCAGACAAACAGTACGAAAAGGTGCTCGAGGCCAACCCGGAAGATGCGCAGACACTTTTTCTTTTTGCCAAGGCACTCGCGCGAAAAGATCGGCCCGACAAAAATTATAAGCGGGCAATTGAGCTGGCGGAACGCGCCTGCCAATTGACGCAGTGGGATAATCTAGAGATTGCCTTGGGGCTGGCAGATCTATATATGGACGCTGGGCGGGTTATGGAGGGTATGGGATTGCGCCGCACCTTAAAAGCTGGAGCAAAGCCACAACTAATTTTTTGACAGGATTAACAGGATTTACTTGATAAATTATCTCTCTGGCGGAAGATCCACTCCCGTTCAATACAGCTGTCAATCGCCGTGATGATGGAATCCACAGTCTTTAAATTCCGCAGATGGCTGCGCAGATAAGATGAGCCTTTCAAACCGCTCAAGTAGCGGAAAAGATTGCATTGGAATGTGACTGCCAACCCACGCTCTAGCTTCATTGCTCCCTCTCCTCGGTCAGCGAGTACGTGATGGCGCTTCAGCAACTCCCGCTGGATAGCCAGATGCTCCATCAGGACTTGACGGATTGCGTTGAGATCTCTTCGCGGCCTGCCTCGAGTGGGGTCATAAAGCTCGGGTGGTTCCGATGCGGTGAGGGCAGCCCGGATCTCTTCAAAAATCCAGGGGTTGCCGATCGCGGCGCGCGCGACCATCAGCCCATCCACCCCGGTTTCTTTGGACATTTGCCAGCCGTCCCAGGCGGAGCGGATGCCCCATTGCCGATTACAGGGATAGTGGCACGCGCTTTAACCTCGCCCAGCAGCTTGAGATCAGGATCGCCGCCATGCCCCTGAGAGGTGAAGCGCGCATGCACGATAATCGCATCAGCGCCAGCATCCTCAGCGGCCTGCAAAATCTCAAAGATAGCGGTTTTTCCCGGATACGGGCCCAAGCGAGTTTTGATAGTGAGCGGCAAACTTGTCGATCGACGCATTGCGGCGAGAATCTCATAAATCAGTCGCGGGTTGTTGATCAGGGCTGCACCGGCGCCGTTCTTTATGATTTTTTTGACTGGGCAGCCAGCATTGAGGTCAATGCCCACGAAGCCGCCGCGCTCTTCAACCCTGCGGGCTGCCTCAGCCAGCGACTCCGGCGAGGAGCCGTAGAGATGTCCAATAACCGGGGCCTCACCCTCCATGCGCTCTAGGAGCTGCCATGTTTTGCTACGCTCATGTAGCAGACCCATGGCACTGGTCATCTCAGTGAAGGTCAGCGCGGCACCGTATTGACTGGCAATGCGGCGCATAGCTCCATCGGTGAAACCGGCCATGGGTGCCAGGCAGACGATCGGTGCGCCACTCTTTTGAAACTGAAAAAGCTGATGTAGGTTGGTTCTCATTGGTGGCTATTGTTCATTGTTTTTTGCAGCGCAGCTGCGCGGCGGGCTTGCCTATAACTCGGCCATTTTGTCACAGTTTCGTGCCTGTAACTTGGGGTCGGAGTCGGGGTCGGTATCGGTATCGGTATCGAAAAGCGTACGAGGTCGACCCCGATACCGACCCCGACCCCGACTCCGATGCGTTTGACCGTCGAGTTACCCCATCGTTTTTTCGCGGCGCGCCGCGCGGCGGGCTTGCCTATAACTCGGGGCCGCTGTCCATTCCCCACACCCCAAACCCTATCCCCTATCCAGCGGCTTGAAGCGCACCCGGGTGGGGCGATCGGCCGCATCGCCCAGCTCCTTGCGGCGGAATGCGTGGTAATCAGCGTAGTTGCCCTCAAACCAGCGCACACTGCAGTCGCCCTCAAAAGCCAGGATGTGGGTGGCGATCCGGTCTAAGAACCAGCGATCATGGCTGATCACCATCACGCAGCCTCCGAAGTCGCAGAGGCCGTCCTCCAATGATCGCAGTGTGGCCACATCCAGGTCGTTGGAGGGCTCGTCCAGCAGCAGCAGGTTGCCGCCACTTCTCAGTAGTTTGGCCAGGTGTACTCGGTTGCGCTCTCCGCCGGAGAGGATTCCCACCGGTTTCTGCTGCTCCGCACCTTTGAAGTTAAAGCGGCTGCAGTAGGCGCGCCCGTTCATCATCTGGTCCTTGGCGAGCTGCACATAATCAGAGCCGCCAGTGATCTCTTGATAGACCGAGTTTGCTGGATCAAGGGCATCGCGGTTCTGATCCACGTAGGAAAGCAGCACTGTCGGGCCGACAGTCAGTGTGCCGGAGAGGGGTTGCACCTCGCCGGTAATCAGTTTAAAGAGCGTGGTTTTTCCAGCGCCGTTGCCACCGATCACTCCCACAATGCCGCCGCGCGGCAGGTCAAAGTTGAGATCCTCAAAAAGCAGGCGATCACCAAAGCCCATGCTCAGTTTGTCAGCCTTAACCACCAGATCACCTAGTCGCGGTCCAGGAGGGATTCTGATTCGTAGCTCATCCTCACGGGTGTCGACCTGCTGCGCTGCCAGTTCTTCATAGCGTTTGACGCGTGCTTGACTCTTGGCGCGACGCCCCGACGGGTTGGTTCTAATCCAAACCAGCTCGCTTTGAATCAGACGTTTGCGCGAATCAGCCTGCTTGCTCTCGCGCAGCATGGCCTCCTGCTTCTGTTCCAACCAGGCTTCGTAGTTGCCTTTGTAAGGGTAGGCCCGGCCACTGTCGAGCTCGAGGATCCACTCGGTCACATTGCTGAGAAAATAGCGGTCATGTGTCACCACAATCAGGGTGCCTTTGAATGCTTTGAGATATGTTTCCAGCCAAGCAACCGAGTCTGCGTCCAGATGGTTGGTTGGTTCGTCCAGCAGCAGGACATCCGGGTTGGAGATCAGCAAGCGGCACATTGCCACCCGGCGGCGCTCACCACCGGAGAGCGGCTTGATCAGTGTGTCAGGGGACGGCAGGCGCAGAGCCTCCATGGCCTGTTCAATCTGGTTGTCGATTGTCCATAGGTTATTGTCGTCGATAACATCCTGCAGGCGGCCCATCTCGGAGTGGAGTTTATCCATCTCCGCATCACTAAGATCTTCGCCCAGCAGTTCGCAGATCTCATCGTAGCGGGCGAGCGTGACCAGCGATTTTGACACGCCCTCTTTGACGCACTCCATCACGGTTTTGGTGGGGTCAAGCTCTGGCTCCTGCGGCAGATAGCCAGCAGTTGTGTTCTTGGCAATCTGGCATGTACCCATATACTCGGTGTCAAGCCCGGCCATGATTTTGAGCAGGGAGGATTTACCAGAGCCATTGGCGCCAATTACACCGATATGCGCACCATGAAAGAATGAGAGATTAACATTCTCCAGGATGGTCTTCTTCTCGTGCTGCTTGGTGAGTTCAATTAAGCTATAAACATATTCGCCTGCCATAAAATTCTCTAGTTGTAAATAACAGCTATTTTCTCAATTCCTGCCGCAAAAAACAAGAAACTTAGACAACCATTTTAACCTCCGGTTCTTGCAGTTGCCAGCGTAGATGTGCTAAAATTATTGTAATTGAATGTAATGAGGTAGATTATGAAAGATAACAAAGAGATGGTCGCTGTTCAGTATTTATTTGAATCTGAACCGGAGAGCACATGGACAGCTAAAGAAATATGTGATGTTTTAGGGATACGCGGCAAGCAGATCAACCAGCTGCATGAGGCACTGCGCCAGATGGTGCTCTCTGGACAGATTGTCGAGATCCGCAAGGGGCAGGTTTATACCTTGGGAAAGCAGGTGGATTTAATGACTGGCCCACTGCGTATGGTACGCAACGGTGCTGGCTTTGTTGCGGATACGGAGAGTGGCAAAAGGATCTGGGTGGAAAAGGATAATCTCGGTACAGCGCTACCCGGCGATGTTGTCACTTTGCGCCTCTATCGCGATGCCGGCGAGATGAAGGGCAAGGTCATCAAAATTGTGGAGCGCACGCCGCGTGACGTGGTCGGCACCCTTCACACCACTGGCAAGTTTCTCTATGTGGTGCCATTGAATCCGGTTTATCATAAAGACTTTTTAGTACCCGCTCTGAATGGGGCCAAACCATTTGACCGTGTGGTGGTGCGTTTTACGAGCTGGGAAAATAAATACATCTCACCTGAGGGGGAGATTGTGGATGTGATCGGCCCGGCTGACCAGCCTTCCCTCGACACCGAGGTTGTCATGCGGCAGTTTGACCTGCCGCGCGAGTTTCCTGTCGCTGTGATTGACGAGGCGGAACAGGTCGCCAGCCGATTGCAGCACCCCGGTAAACGCGTTGATCTGCGCCAAGAGTACATTATCACGATCGACCCTGCCTCTGCGCGTGACTTTGACGATGCCATTTCGCTGAAGTCCGATGCCAAAGGCAACCGTGTGCTGGGGGTGCATATTGCCGATGTCGGCCACTTTGTGCGGCCCAAGTCAGCACTGGACACCGAGGCCCGGGAGCGCGGCACCAGTATCTATCTTGTGGACAAGGTGATTCCAATGCTCCCCGAGCAGCTCTCCAACGGGGTCTGCAGCCTGCGTCCAGATGAGGAACGGCTCGCTTTCACCGCTTTCATCACCTTTGATGCCAAGGGCCATATGATCAACCGCAGCTTCACGAAATCACGAATTTGTTCAAAGCTTCGCTTGAATTATGAGCAGGCGATGGAGATTTTAGAAGACAAGCGCCCGAAGGATATGGGGAAGGTTCCGCCAGAGGCCTCACGCTTGATCAAAGAGATTTGGACTCTGGCCGCGCAACTGCGCCAGAACCGTTTCTCGCTGGCAGCTTTGGATCTGGAGGTGCCGGAAGCTGAGATTGTGCTGGGCGATGACAAGCGGCTGAAGGAAATCTTGATCCGCCCCTATGACGAATCGCACCAGTTGATTGAGGAGTGCATGGTCGCTGCCAATGAGGCGGTGGCAACCGAGCTATGGACACGTGGCATCAAGATACTGGCCCGTTTGCATGAGCCGCCGGATAAGGAGAAACTCGAAGAGCTGCAGGCCAATCTGGCAATACTCGGCTTCAAGCCTGGTGACCTTGAAAACCCCAAAAACCTAGCTGCGTTTTTAAGGTCGATTGAAAATCATCCACTCAAGTATCATGCCCACACGCTGGTGCTGCGCAGCATGAAACGGGCGGTTTACGCCGCCGACAACATCGGTCACTTTGGATTGGCCAAAAAGTATTACGCGCATTTCACCTCTCCGATCAGGCGTTACCCAGATCTGGTGCTACACCGCCAACTTGCTGATTTTCTGGTCACTAAGAACGGAAAATTGCCACAGAAGGAGTTGAATGCCATTGCATTATGGACCACCGAACGCGAACAGTTGGCAGATGATTCCTCGCGCCAATTGATTGAGATCAAAAAATTCCGCTTTCTTCAGCAGCAGATCGATGATGAAAAATTGCTGGAGTATGATGCTGTGATTGCCAAGTGTACCAACTACGGAGTCTTCATTGATATCCCGTCGCTGGCCATGGGCGGACTGGTACACATCTCCATGCTCTCCAAGAACTTTGTGCGCTTCAACTCAGCCAATGAATCGCTGAGCGCCGGCGGCAGCACTTATAAGGTCGGCATGCTGCTGAAGGTCTACGTGGTGCGGGTTGATTTTAATCAGCGGCGCGCCGATTTTGCAGTTGTCGGCGGTGTCTCATCCGAAGGTGCAAGTAATCGTGGCACCAGCCGTGGGGCTCAGCCGGGTAGTGCGCAAAACCGCTTTGAAAATAAAAGCGGTGGTGGCAGGCAAGAAAAAAGCAGCCGCGATAAACAAGGCAAAACCAGCGGTGGCAAGAGAGGCAAAGCGAGTGGCGCTGGGCGCGGCCAAACCGGTGGCAAGGGGCGCGGCCAAACCGGTGGCTCCCGCAAAACGAAACAGGGCTAGATTCGCGCAGGGCGCGGAGGGAAGCTTTGCCTCCGGTTTACAATAACGGACGACGATGCTGATCGACGATTTTTTAAAGGGCGGAATTTTTAATTGTTATCCGCTATCGCCTCCAGCTCCCTCTCGCTCCCTAATCCTTAGCCCCTCCCACTCCCTAACCCCTAACCCCTAACAAAAATGATCGTTTTAAAAATAATTGCCGTCCTGACCAGCTCACTCCTGTTGTGGGCCTCTTTTCCACCCTCTGCGCAGAGCGACAGTGCTTGGCTGACGCTGGTTCCGCTCATGCTGATCACCCGCTACTGTCAGCCGAAGTCAGCGTTTAAGTGGGTCTTTTTCTCGGCGCTGATTTTCTGGGTTTTAAGTTTGAGCTGGTTTCCGGCGATCATCAAGAATGGGGGACCGTGGTTTCTAGTGGTTTTGGGGCAGGTGGCGCTCTCGGCGGTCTGCGCCCTTCACACAGCTGTTTTCGCCCTTTGCTCCAGTATGCTGTGGCAGCACTGCGATGACACCCCCTCAATCAAACGTATCGCCTTGATCCTGGTTGTTGATCCATTGCTGTGGGTGGGAGCCGAGTATATTCGAGGGTGGCTGTTCAGCGGCTTTGCCTGGAATTTTCTGGGTGTCAGCCAGGTGCGCAATATTGCTTTGATTCAAGCCGCTTCGGTCGTGGGTGTCTATGGTGTTTCGGCCTTGGTTGTGGCAGTCAACGGCGCGCTCACATCGCTGGTGGCGCGGGCGGCCGCGCCGCTGGCGCGCAAGGTGCTTCAACTCGACACGCCGGTCTACTCCAAAAAGTGGGGCACGCGCCTCTTAACCTCAGCGGAAAGCCTTGCCCCGATTATCTTGGTAATGCTGGTTTGGTCTTGGGGCATGAAGCGCATTCAGAGCTGGGAGCAAATCGAAAAATATCAGCCAGCTTGGCGGATCGCGTTGGTGCAGCCTAATACACCCTGTGTTTTTATCAATAATGACGCGACTATGCGCTCTCAGTTGAAATTGATGCATGAGCAGATTAAGCTGGCGGCGGCAGCGGCTCCGCATCTGGTGATGCTCCCTGAGACCGCGATTTTTGGGGCAATCCCTGATGACAGCCAAACCATGCGCTTTGTGCGCGAGGCAGCCCGCCTCAGTGGAAGCGCGCTGTTGACCGGCGCGCTGGAGGTCGAGAAAACCGAGCGATCCGCATCCGCCCCGGCAGGCGAGCTGTATTACAATGCGGCCTGGATGTTCGCCGCGAATGGAACAGTGCTGGGGCGCTATCACAAACAGCATCTGGTGCCCTTTGGCGAATATATTCCTCTTGATAAAATAATTCCGGCTTTGCAGCGGTTGGCGCCCACTGGTGTCAGCTGCACTGCAGGCAAAGAGCCCGCTTTGATCACTTTGACCGATGGAGCGGGGCGCTCGATCAAGGTCGGCTCTTTGATCTGCTTTGAGGATACCCTGCCCTCGCTTAGTCGGAGGTCGCGCAACGCTGGTGCGGACTTGCTGGCTTTGATGACCAACGATGCCTGGTTTAACGGCTCAATTGAGCCGCAGCAGCATTTGAATCAGTCGGTTTTTCGGGCAGTGGAGTGCGGCATCCCGATGGCGCGTGCCGCCAATTCAGGGATTACCTGTGTGGTCGATGCCGTGGGACGTGTGCGTGAGTTGACATCCGAGGGCCGCAGCACTGATTTCTCGGGCTTTTTACTGACCCAGGTTTATATACCGCCGCAGCCGCTGCCTACGCCCTACACGCGCGTTGGCGACTGGGCACTGGCAATCCCTGGAATGATGACGCTATTGCTCGTCGCAGGTTTTGCAGCCGTAAAGAGTGCGCATGGCTTATCGCAGGTGTAGTACTATCATTCATTACGATAGCGACCCCGACCCCGGGCAATAGGCCAGCTTTGTCGCTGACGTTTGGCTTCACCTTTCTCCAATTTTTTTGAAGGATTTTTGTTGAGGGGTATTGTTGCATGGGACATTTTTTTATCCAATGTGTTATCGCATTTCATATTACAATTCAGCAAGGAGACATGTATGAGAAAGATCGCCAGCTTTAAATTGCAGTTGAAGATGCAGCGTACAAACGCTATAATTAGTGCCACTATTTTATACTATTGAATGTGATTGATTGAGAGGAGTTTTTTGTGAAAAATAAATTGGCTGACGGGGTGACCTGGGTAGGATTTGTTGATTGGAATGTGCGGGATTTTCATGGCTATGTGACCTCGCGCGGATCGACCTACAATGCGTATCTGATCGAAGATGAAAAAAATGCGGTGATTGACACTGTGAAAGTTCAGTATGTCGATGATTTTCTTGCGCGGGTCGCAGCTCAGATCCCGCTGGATAAGGTTGACTATATCATCTGTAATCATGCCGAGCCGGATCACTCGGGCGGATTTCCCGCAGCACTTAAAGCCTGTCCCAATGCAGTCGTGGTCTGCAATGCGAAATGCCAGGAAATATTGGCGCGTCATTTTGATGTCAGCGACTGGAAGTTTCTGGTGGTCAAAGAGGGTGATACGCTTTCGCTCGGCAGTAAAACACTGCAATTTTTTGATACTCCCATGGTACACTGGCCTGAGTCAATGGTGACCTACTATGTGGAGGAGGAGATCCTTTTCTCCATGGATGCCTTTGGCCAGCACTACGCCACATCGCACCGTTTTGATGATGAGGCGGATATGTGCGAGGTCATGCAGGAGGCCAAGATTTATTACGCCAATATTGTGCTGCCGTTTGAGCGTCCGGTTGACAAAGCGCTCGAAAAGCTGGGCGGATTGAAGATTAGGATGATCGCGACCAGTCATGGCGTGATCTGGCGTTCACATATTGCGGAGATCATGACCGCCTATCAGGGCTGGCGTGTGAGCAAGCCTGCGAAAAAGGTCGTGATCGCTTTCACCAGTATGTGGAATAGCACCCGTAACATGGCCAAAGCGATCGCCGAAGGTGCTGAAGAGTATGATGTCGATGTTCACCTGCTGGATATGGCAGATAATAACAACACCACATTTGTGACGGAAATCATGGATGCCGCGGCTGTCGCTTTTGGCTCGGCGACCTTGAATATGGGCATTATGCCGCGTATGGCCAGCGCATTGACCTATCTGCGCGGCCTCAAACCCAAGGGAAAAACCGGCGTTGCCTTTGGCGCATACGGATGGGCAGCCAAGGGCAGTGAGGAAGTTGCCGGTTATATGCAGGCCATGGGTATGGAGTTTGTCTGCGCTCCGATTGTATGTCAGTTCAGCGCCGATGCCGCGACCTTGGCCGAGTGCCGCGAAGCTGGCCGCGCGCTGGCGCGGGTTGCACTGCAAGCGGATTAAGTCAGGCTGCCTTCTGCAGGGAGAACAACATATCATTTTGCTTGGATGCTAGCAAACTGAGTATTTCTTACTGACCCGGACTCCGATTCAGCGGACCTTCGAGTTACCCCATCGTTTTTCGCAGCGCGCTGCGCAGTCGGCTTGCCTATAACTTGATCACTTTTTAACGACGCAGTTGCGCGGCGGGCTTGCCTGGTTACCTGACTCCAGATCACTGGACATGGGGGCCAAAACGGTTGCACTTTGTTTTTAGTTTCACCCCTCCGTTCTAGCGTTCAGTTTCAAAGCGTATGATGCGGCTGGACCCTGGGAAGCACGCCTTATAGTCGTTGAG
>JBAYXX010000025.1:0-45522 GCA_041673345.1 Kiritimatiellia bacterium | reverse complement strand
GCATCGGAGTCGGAGTCGGGGTCGGTATCGGAATCGGTATCGATTTTATGCGCTTTTCGATACCGATTCCGATTCCGACCCCGACCCCGAGTTACAGGCACGAAACTGTGACAAAATGGCCGAGTTACAGGCAAGGCGAGTGCGCGAGTGTAGAGGTCGCGCCTTTTTATTGCGGGAGCAACGTAGGTCCGATTTCCAATCGGACTGTCCGGTTGGAAACCGGACCTACGGGAGGTTGGCTACGCTATCGGCCGACGATGGCGGCGACGATACTGGTGGACGATTTACGCATGATCCCAATCGTCCACCAACATCATCGCACATCATCGTCGGCCGCAGCTTGACTAGGATTGTGGTTCAGTTCGTGAAAGGCGCGCCATGGGATGTAGAGTTGCTTCTATGAAGCAATTTGCGGGTATCAGATGTTTATTCGCCAAAGGCGCACCATAGGATTTCATGATCTTTGCTTGGCTTCCGTCGCCAACCCTACAGTTTTAACCAGGATGAAGCTTGCAGGCCGCGCGCAAGCCTTACCGTTCGGTGTCGCTCATAGAGCGACTACTACACATGCGCTGCACTTTGAAATGTAAGCCGGCTTGCAAGCCCTGCCGAGCGGCATCCGTTGACGATGATGTGCGACCCAGCCTTCGCGCTACGCTTGCTACGGCGGGCAGGCTGATAGCGGCTGACGATTAAAGCCCACGCTCTAAAAAATCGTCCACCAGCATCGTCGCCGCTATCGTCAACCGATGCCGCAGCCGATTTAGATAAGGATTGTGATTAAGATTGTGATTAGGGTGTGCATCCCTCCTAATCACAATCCTAATCGTAATCCCAATCCTTATCAAAAAACGGTGATTCTTGTGTATGCGCAACTAGCGATATATCATTCGAAAACAACGAAGTTATAGGCAAGCCCGCCGCGCCGCGAAAAAACGATGGGGTAACTCGACGGTCAAACGCATCGGAGTCGGGGTCGGTATCGGAATCGGGGTCGACCTAGTAGGCTTTTCGATACCGATACCGATTCCGACCCCGACCCCGAGTTACAGACACGAAACTGCGACAAAATGGCGAGTTACAGGCAAGCCAAGTGGCAACTCAGTGCCGGTGCCGTTCGAGTATTTAATTTATTTAAAATTATTGGACAACCGCACCGTAATTTATGGTATGCTTTAAAAACCTGATAGGTTTGTCTGATATACGGTTTATCAGCAGGGTTTCTAGTGAGTTGAGAAGAGGGGGCACAATGATTGAAAGTGGAGAAAAAAAACGGGCAGGATCTTTGAATCGCCGCCAGTTTCTGAAACGTGCGGCCGCACTCAGCGGTGCTGTCGCGCTGCCAACATTTATTCCCGCGTCGGCTTTGGGGCGCGACGGCTCCGTGGCGCCGAGTGAGCGAATTGTAATGGCTGGCATCGGGTTGGGCAACCGCGGAACCGGCGACCTGCGAGGCTGGATTCTGCCTGATAAACAGGCGCAGTTTGTCGCGATCTGTGATGTCCGTCGTGAGCGCCGTGAGGCCATCAAATCCATGGTTGACCAAAAATACAACAACACTGACTGCAAAACCTATCTTGACATGATGGAGTTGTTGGCGCGCCCGGATATTGACGCCATCCTCACTGCCACCAGTGATCGCCTGCATGCCACTGTCTCCATTCGGGCCATGCGGGCCGGCAAGGATGTCTACACCGAGAAACCCGCCAGTATGTTTATTGCGGAGGGGCAGGCGGTAGTTAAAGCAGCCAAGCAGTATGGCCGCGTTTACCAGGCGGGCATGCAGCGCCTGAGCGAAGCTAATTTTATTGTCTGCAATGAGTTGCTGCGGCTAGGCCGCCTAGGCGAGGTTAAAACCGTGTACGCGCATCTCGCGCCCTGGGGTAACGTCAATATGAGCCGCGAGTGGCTGCCGGAGCAGCCGCTGCCAGATCCGAACGAGCTGGACTGGGACGGCTGGCTGGGGCCCTGCCCGTGGCGTCCTTTCAACCTGAAGTATACCATTGGTGGCTGGCACCATCAGCACGATTTCTATACCAGCGTGATTGGAGAGTGGGGCTCGCACACCTTTGCCCAGTGCCACGATGCGCTGGGGATGCAGAACAGCTCTCCGATTCACTATCCTTATGTCGCGAATCCGACTGCCGACGGCATGGCAATGCCTTTTGCTAACGGTGTGACCATGATTCAGAAGCAGGAGGGGTGGCGCGGCACCTGTGGTGTGCGCTATGTTGGTAGCGAGGGATGGTGCTCCTGCGCGGACGGTTACGCGCGTCCAGAGGTCTCTAACCCCGCCATGCTGGCGGATTATAACAAGATCCTGCAGGACTACATCACCCGCACTGGCCACGTGGTCGGTCCTATGAAGGATTTCTTTAAGTGCATTAAGAATCGCACGATCACAGTGGCGAATCCTGAACTGATGCACCGCTCGATGAGTACAGTACATTGCGCCAACATCGCGCAATGGCTGAAACGCGATCTCACCTGGGATACTGTTAAAGAGGAGTTTGTCAACGATGAACAGGCAAACCGCTTTCGCTCCCGCGCCGCCCGCGAGGGATGGCAAATCTGCTAAAGGGGCGTAAGGGCGTAAGGGCGAAAAATTTTTCGCCCATACATACAAAACCCGTAAAAAACAAGGAATTTGAAATGAGAAAAACAGTATTGATGGTAATGGGATTTGCGGCACTCGCGGCCGTGGCCGAGCTGGATCAGGAGACGCTGCAAAGCGAAAGCAAACTGCTTGAGGTCTTGCAAAAAGCTGAAACTTCGATGAACGACAAGGTCACAGCCTGCCAGAATCTTGGTTGGTATGGCACAGAGAAATCAATCGCGCCGTTAATCGCGCTACTAAAAGAGAGTAGGCCAGAGCTGCGCCATGCCGCACGCTACGGACTGGAGATGATTCCAGATCCGGCGGTGGAAGATCTACTCTGCAAAGCAGCTGGCGAGCTGAGTGGCCCGGCATTGGTTGGTGTGCTGCAATCAATGGGTAACCGCGGCAATGCGGAGTCGGTCAAGATCCTGATAAAACAGATGCGTAATAGCGACCAGCAGGTGGCCGTTGCCGCAACACAGGCGCTCGGCAAGCTTGCAACACCTGAGGCCGTGGCAGCGCTGAAAAGTGCGCTCGGCACGCACCCCTATGTGGCTGAGGCCTACCTGACGGCAGCCGGACAAATTGCCGCCGCGGCTCCGGCTCAAGCAGCTGCCTGCTATGCCGATATTCGCAATGCCAAAGCGGGTGTCACCTCATCCATGCGGTTGGCCGCAACCCGCGGCGAGATTGTAACTGCTGGCGATGCGGGCCTCAAGCTGTGGGACGAAGCAATCGCAAGCAGCGACTCCGATATGGTGTACGCAGCCCTGCGTGCTGTGCTGGACTACCCAGAGAACAAAGGCGCAACAGCGCGCTTTGCCGCCTCCTTGGCCAAGGTGCCTGCCGAGCAGATAACCTTAGCAACCGTGTTGGGACAGCGTGGTGATCGGGCAGCCACCCCAGCCCTAGCCGCTCTGGCAGGAGGAGAGAAAGCCGCTAACCTCGAAAGCCGCCTAGCTGCTGCGACCGCTTTGGCAGCTCTTAACGATCCAGCCGGTATCCCTTCGCTGCTGAGCTTGGCGACGGATGCGAATCAAGATATTGCCAACGCCGCCAAAGAGCAGCTAATGGGCTTTGCCGGTAAAGCGGGCGATGACGCAGTACTGACCATGATGGCCGATGCTGACCCCGCGACACGTCTGGCTGGCATTGACATGGCACTACGCCGCCGTATGTCTGTTGCCGTGCCTGCGCTGGTCAAACTGACAACCGATACCGAAGCGAAAATTGTTAGTGAGGCGGTGAAGGGTTTGGGTTCGCTGGGCACTGAGTGCGAAATTCCAGCGTTGCTAGCGGTGATTACCAAAAAACCTGCTGATGACACAGCAATCCGTGCGCTCTCATCGCTCTGCGCCCGTTATGCGCGTCCGCGCGCTGGCAAAACTATTGTGAAGAGCGCTGTTTACGGCAATTTTGAGAACAACCTGACTAAAGATGTCACAGAAAACGTACAGAAGCTGGTGGATGCTGGCTCGATCACCATCCAGTCGTCAGGCCGACTCTGCCGCTGGGATGGGTTCAGCGAAGACCCTTCACCTGGTAAAGTCAAAGCCCTGCGCTTGATCTATCTTTTTGACGGCGTTGAGAAGAGTGTCCAAGTGCGTGAGAATGACTCTGTGCATCTGAGCGGCGAGACACTGCTGCCTGTGGCATTGAATCCGATCAAAGCCGCCTATGATGCGGCGAGCGGCGAGGCGAAACGCGCCTTGTTCGCTGTTCTCACTGCGCTGTCAAACGAGCAGGCGCTTGGTGTTGCCCGCGAAGCTGCGGCGAAGAAGGACGATGTAGCGCTGCAAGAGGCAGCTATCCGCTCCCTGGTTGATTGGAAAACCCCCGAAGCACTGGATGATGCCGCCGGGTTTGCAAAAAACGCCCCGACTGACCGCTTGAAGATCCTCGCCTTGCGTGGCTTTGTGCGTCAATTGGAGATGAACTTCACGATCCCGGTCCAGCAAAAAGCCGCACGCTTGAAAGAGGCGCAAAGCTGGGCTGTGCGCGATGAGGACAAGACCTTTCTGGCCTCGGCGCTCAAGGTTTATGAAAAGCTGGCATCTGAGCAGGGTTTCCAGCCCATGTTCAACGGCAAGAATCTCTCGGAGTGGAGCGGCGGGGATGGCTGGTGGTCAGCCAAGGACGGCATCCTGCAGGGGCAGAGTTTTGAGGATAAACCATGTAAAAAAACCTGTCACCTGATTTGGAAAGGCGGCGAACCCGGCGACTTTGAGCTGCGTGCGGAGTTCCGTTTAAGCCCAGAGGCTAATTCCGGAATACAGGTGCGTGCCAAGAACCAGGTCTTTGGCGACAGCGGGTATCAGGGCGACATGAATGGTGCGGGCAACTACGTCGGCTTTCTCTATCATCCCGCCCAGCATCTGGTGGGGCAGCGCGGCGCCAAGGTCGTGATTAATGACAAAGGCGAAAAAACAACCGAGGTTTTCGCTGACAGCAATGAGCTGCAGAAAAAAGTTTTCCAGGCCGATGATTGGAACAGCTATGCGATTATCTGCAAAGGACCCTCAATCAAGATATTTGTCAACGGCATGTTGACCTCTGATTTTGAGGATTATCGTCCTGACACACCGCGCAAGGGTTTCATCACCCTGCAGATGCACGCAGGAAAGCCAATGAAGATCCAGTTCCGTAATTTGCGGATCAAGATGCTTTAGACAGCCCCTTGCATCCGGCGGCGGCAATAGAAGACAGGAGATCTGTGAACGTCTCCGGGCTATTGTTGGCATCCTATAAAGACGCTCTGCCTTTAATCAAAAAACAACCAGCCGAGATCCGCAGGATTCTCACCGCAAAGCCGGAGCCTGTGGCGCCACGGTTTACGTGGAAGCCATGTGGTTCCCCCGTGCCGTACATTGATTCTGAGCGGCGGAGGCGACCCCGGAGCCATCCCGATCGATACAAAGGGCATACGAAGCCAGCCCTGCCAACCGTTTGGCCCTTCGCGGCCATGCGCGTCATACGCTTGGTGGAACGACTGTGGCGTCTTCTCACCTTCGCCGGTGATCGCAAAGTTGAGGCATGTCCATCCGCGGCGGGGTTCGAGGATCAGCCCAATCTGATCGGCTTTTCGCGCACCGTCGAAGACCACGTAAAAGGCCTCCCGATCGTGGCAGATAGTCCATCGGAATCCCTTGCCGTCAGCGGCTGCTTTCCCTATTGTCTGCCAGACGAATCCTTCGGGGAAACCTTCGGAATAATCATTGTTCCGCGACCCAATATCAGCACGGTATAACGAGCGGATTACCGGTCCCGTGGGCACCCGTCCAGAATACTCTGCGAAAACGTCTGTTCCGCCAGCGAGGTCACGCTCAAGCGCGGGGATTTCTTTGTCGAGAAGCCCTTGTAACTGGTTCATGCGCCAGCGGATTTTTTCCGGGAAATATTTATATCCTTCGGCTTCCGAATGGAATCCCAGACGTGAATCACACTGACACAATTCGATCAATTCAGCACCGCCTTTCAGTTCAGCCTCCACGATGCTACGCATCTCACCGAGGGTCACACGCTGCTTCGCAGCTGCTTCGTTTATCATACGCTCGCGCAGATCGTAAAACCTCAGAATGTTCAGGCCGCTGCGGAACTGGATGCCCAGAGCTCGGGCCACGCCTATGTCCAACCGCCTCTCCGGCAGGAGGGTGGGATCAGCCTCTACAGGACGGAGAAGTGCTACACCCTTATCCCAGAGTTCACTCATCGCCCGGCACTCTTCGAGCGCCTCAGACAGTGAGTACACCTGCCCGAGAGCCTCGCCAATCCGGTCGCCGCTCGGCGCGTACGGCTGACTGTGCTTGCCCGTATGCCACGCGAGTTTCCATGTTGGCGCCAACCCGACATCCTGGGGGCGCAAAAGCAGGGGCCAGACCACCCCGTCGTGCATGGGGCCCCAATATTGGAATTCCGTAACCAAGGGGTAATGGCCGTACCCTTCGGCGAACAGATTCAATGCTTGTGCAACCGCATCAGAGTGCTGCCCCCACTCGGGGCGCGTCAAATTGCTCACAAACTCCTTCTCGGTTGCAGGGAACGGCTCAAAAGAAAGCTCGCCCGCCGCCCTGTTCATAATCCCGGGATAATTGCCGAAATACCAGCAAAGCATCACTTGGGAGACATCCAGCTCCCTCATCGCACTGAATTTTCGGTAGAGCATTCCGGGTGCTGGGACAAAGGGAATGGTCGCCACCTCGTGTGAGCAACCGGTCTGGATCTTGGCTGACATGGGCGTACCGGCGACTTTCGCAAACGATGCCAGCCGCTCATACCGCCTGCTCGGCCCTGGTGTCGAGATCCAATAGTCCGCACCCCTGCGACCGCGGCCAAACACATCTTTTGTCACGCCTGACTCGAAATTGAACTGCATTGTGACATATTCCGGACAGTGTTTCGGAAGTTCATAGACCCAGTCGCCCAACGGATCATCCTGCGGCATGTAAAACCAAGCGATGAAAGTCGCGTTCGGGTTGGCATCATGCATGCCTTTAGCCATGGGACTGAGCGTTGTGTGGATGATCTCCCACGGCTCTTTTTTTGAGCATACTGGACACGAGGAACGTACGTTGCTGGTAGCGGGAACAGCACTTTGGCAGTTTGTCAGGCGTTCGCCATGGGTAATGTTGATCATCCCCCCTAGATGCGGAACCTGAGAGAAAATAAAGTGTGTCGACTCATACAGGTAGCGCTGCGAAACTTCAGACCAAGGGCAGAACGGAAGCCTGGCTCTTGAGGGGGTGCCCCCCATCTCGGGATACCGTTTAATGACTGGTGATTCAGCCTCCCACGCCGTCGGTTCAATTGAGAATACATAGATGCTGATTCCATATCGGCGGCATTGTTCAACCGTCTTCCGCAGCTTGTTCAGCCGGCGTTCGATGTTATCGCCGAACTCGGGAGCCACACTCGTCTTGCACAGCTCTTTGAATGTGATAGTCAGCCACAGCCCGTTGATTCCCTCGTGCGCCAGACGGTTCAGATACTGGTCGGGGTAGTACTCCATATCGTCCATTAGTTCGTCGCGGAATCGCGGCGGACGTTTAATCGGGCCAAAAAAGCAGCGGGAGATTCGGGACTTGATGAACGGCTTGCGTTCCGTTGTTCCCAGCGGCAAGAATGGCCCGCTCGCGGCTCGCATCATATCCTGAACTTTGAAAATGCCACGGCGGATGCCTTCTGTGTCAGCGGCCAGAATCCGGCAGCGCTTTGCCGTCACTTCGATCCGGTAAGCCTCAAACACTGTAGTCTCAGCCTTTGCGGTTTCAATGATGAACGGGCCAGCTGTCGCGATCTTACCAGCTAAACAGAAATCGGATAAATCGGTGTAGGCTGTCTTGAGTAACCCTTCGGAGTCTGGGAATTTTGCCTCGACACGGATACCGCGGCTTAGGTCGGCCTCGCCTGCCGCAACCGTGCGTGGGCTCCAGCCGAGGCCATTGCCCCACAGCGGTGCTTTCAGGTCGTCAATGAACGCCCACGTTTCATCACCGGGCTGCGCGGGCGGTGCCGCAGGGTCCTGCGGGAGATCCTGCGGCACATTCTGCGCTGTCGTCACCAAAGCAGATGCACATACTGCAGCCGTAAAAATCGCACACCCCGTAAGAGACGTGATAATGTGTTGTAATTTTTTCATTGTGATCCTTTCTTGAATTCTATTCACTTATTCGCGGAAAAGTTGAGCTTTTTAATCATTTCCCGCCTGCCCTTTTCATATTGCTTCACCGAATCATTGCCATCTTCGTCCAGCGAGCACACCGTACACAAAAGCTGATATGGCCGCAACGTCAGGGGCGTTGACTTCATCAAAAAAGCACCGTTTTTCATTCGGCGGACAAAGCCCTCTTACTCAACGAACTGCCCCTGCAGCCAACGACAATTGACCACCTTTTCCAGCAAGTCTAGCGGCAAGTAAAAATATTGGCACGCCGGCTCAAATCCGATCCGAGAATCTTCACACACCAGCGTATACAATTCACGGGCCAGAACAATTTCGGATTCCAGGTACTGCCGGATCTCTTTCCTCAAGCGTTGGCGTTCCGCTGGCGGCAGTGTATCCGGAGATTTCGCCAGCGCGTCGCGGGTAATTACGAACCGTGCTTGGTTGGCGGCGGATTGGAACGTGATGCCTGCCGCCCTGGCATACCTCAGATCAGCCTGAACCTCGTTGCGTTGATCGAACGGCGTTTTTTCCACAGCGCTTTGCAACTCTGCGATGCCCAGCCTCCACCCAGCGGCCATTTTTTCAAATTGCGCTGCGAAGACCTCGCGGGGATAAGGCCCGCGCCAAACATCCAAATCGTCATAGGGGATTCCCCACATCGTCGCCTTATAGCCGGTTTTTACGGAATACATCGGATTGGCTGATCCCCACTGGACTGGAGAGTTGTAGATCACACTGATATGATATGGGTACTGGCGAAAAGCGTCGCTCAGCAATGTCCATGCCCGGCGCGCATGCGGGGCGCCCGCGGCACCAAACCGTTCTTTGGCCATTGTTTCCAGCACTGTGTCAATCTTGGGCGCCTGCACACGGTTCAAGCGCTGGGCAAGCTCGAAGTTTGGCGAGGGATGCCCGCCCATCGACCATCCGATCAGCATGCCGTCGAGTTTCTGCGGTGCCAAGTTGTGGATGTGTTCGGCCACGAGATCCATCACCGGTATGTAAGGCAAGCTCGCAATTTCGCAGGTGTTGTTGAACTGAATTTCGGCTGCCTGTTTAATTCCGTTTTCTGCGGCGACAGCCCAATGCTGCAAAGCCCGCGGGCCGGGGCCGACGGCGGAGATCGAATATTCACCCACCTTGGTTTTTATTCCGCCGCGTTCGATCGGCAAGGCCCATTCGCTGACCGACATTAGCCAAACCGACGGCGGCAGGCGGGCGATGATTTCGCACGCGTCACCGTGGCCTTTCCAGCCCCAGTCCGACACGATGACGCTGGCCTTTGGACTGCTGCGGTGAACGCCTTCTTCGAGCGTGGCGACCACCTCGGCGATGATCTCCGTATCGCTGCGCTCTTTGCACCTCTCACAGGTTTGCCAGCGGCCATGCGATGCGCAGCTCGTCAGGTTTTCCGAAGCTGTAATCGCGTAAATACCGCTCAGGTCGGGCACTTCACGGAATACATGCGCCAGCGCGTCGGCCATCCATTTGCGGACCGTCGGCTGCGACGTGCAAAAGGCTGTAAGTTCTTTTTCCTTAACGCCGGCCAACTCGGGATGTTTTTGAAAGAAATCGTGGGGCATGCCCCGCGGCTCGTTCATATAGAGATACACGCCCACGCCGTATTGCTTGGCCCGCTCCACCAAGACCCGGAGATTCGTTAAGCGCTGGACATGATCGTCACCAAACTCAGGGAAAGTCGTTCCGCCGGGTGCCAAGTCGCGCAGGACGACGTGCAGCCAAACACCATTGACACCCACGGATGAGAGCCGCTGTAAAAAGCCGTCGGGATACGGATCCAACTGGGGATTCAGCAATGGATCGCCGAAGAGGGCAAGGTAGGAATAGACAAACCGCAGTGAGATGGGTCTCTCTATTGTGGGGGAGGGTGCGGAAAAATTGGGCATGGGACGGCCGAGTTGCCGAACGAAATCGAAACGCGGCTCAATCGGACGGCGGAGTTCCACGCCAAAATCCTTCTCGACCACGCGCCGGATCTCAGCCGCGCGACGGCGGGCCGCCTCGTCGGGCGGAGTATAGCGCAAGGTCGTACACTTAGGTTTCAGGCTTCCCAGCTTGATCCAGAAAAAATCTTCCTCGTGCAGGCAGAAGGCCAGCCGCTCCGGCGTCATTTCCACCAGCTCCAGTAGTTGCTCATAAGGCAGAAGATGCCAGTTACGCCGGATCACCGTAAGATAACCACGCGTTTTCATCGCGGAGGGGATGGCCACCTCTGCCGGCAGTCCCATGGAAGCGGCCAGCGCGGTGACGTTCTCCACGGGAGTTTCCAGTATTGTCGCCAGCTTGGCCGAATCAACAACATTCCAGTTGCGCCAGACAAACTCGTAGACGCGGTTCGGAAAATGGGCGGCGGCCAGTGCCGCCGGAGCACTGCCTTCCGGTAGAGTGACCTTGGCGGCTGAAGCGCCACACGTGAAACAATAAGCCCTGCGAACAATAAGACCGCCTGTCTCAAAAACTGTACTGTCATGTTCCGCCTCCTTTTCCTTATTGTTTCACGGTGAAATTATAACCACACCTAGCAGTCTGTCGAATTTCGGAGAAGTCCGATAAACTGCTAGGCGGCACGTGCGAGTCCGTCACCGACACCAATCATGATAACCGAAATAACCAGCGCGGTAATGCCCAACCATAGATACCAACGGGTCTTTGTGTCAACCCCTTTCCACTCTCTCAGTACCAAGCCCCAGAGGTTACTGAAGATGATGATCGCAGCCATGAAAATACTCCAGCCCGCATAGCTGTACTCGCCCAGTTTTGTTGTGCCTGTGCCAAAACTGAACCATTGCCCATACCACAGGATCCCGCTGATAATCGCGAGGAAGTAATTGAAGAACAGGGTGCTGCGGGGTTTGACCACATAGTCTCCGAATGCCTTGTTTTTCGCGGTGGTTCGCATGGTGGCAATAAAGTTGGTCGTAAAACCGCCTGCCAACGCAAAGACCAGCAGCGGCATGTTCTTGAAGACTTCCTCTGTACCGGCATCCACCGCCACCTGGGCGATCGGCGCGCCCGCAGTGAAGGCTAAGGCCATGCTCGCGCTCATTATGCCGCCCAGCACTGCCATCAGGAGCCCCTTGCCCAATGCGAACTCCTGGACAGACTCCTTTTTTTGTACGTCTGTGAGCAGCCGCTCCTTAAGAATGCCCGCATAGCCGCATAGTGCGGTGCCGCCTAGACACACAAGGAACCCCAGCAGAACAACGAAGCCCGGCAGCGTGGTAAACATCAGACCGATTTTTCCGTCGATGGCCGCAGGCACCAGCGTGCCCACGATCGAGCATACCCCCAGACAGACAGACTGCCCGAGCGAGAGACCCAGATACCTCAGGCCCAGCGCGCTCATGAGTCCGCCAAAACCCCACAGTACTCCGAAGCCGTATGCTCCGAGAATGCTCTTCATCGAACTCGAACTCAGGATAGTCCATAGATCCGGCGTGGTAATCAGCCCGGATAGCGGCGGCAGGATTATCCACGCGACAAAACCGAGGCTGATCCAATAGGTTTCCCACGTCCATTTTTTGATCGCGTGGGAGGGGACATAGAAACTGGCTGCCGAAAAACCACCCGCCACCAACAGGAGAATACCGAGAAAATGCTCCATACTTTTATCCTTTCGTTATCGCAAATCTTGTAGATATTTCAACACTCATCACACCGTCCGAACGGAGAACCGTCGGGCACCCGCCCGCGGCCTCAATCTCCATAAAGCCGGACAAATCGCTGTAAACACTGTACCGGACACCTTTTTTCCTGGGCAGGACATCCGGGGCTGCGTCGCGTATATCGAGAAAAGATTGGCCTTGCGGCAGCGGAGCTGCTGTCCGTCGTACTGTCAGACCACGCCGAGGGTCGCGAAACTCAATCCACGGCACTTCCGCGTCAATGGCAATCTGGTAGCGTTGCGTTCCGTCTGTCTGGGTGCGGCACATGCCGCTGCCCCACGTCCGCTGGCCATCGCTCGGCTGGTCATAAAGATCCCAGACCGCAGCTTTCCGCTTACAGGGAAAAACCACCTCGCATCCCGGCCCGCAGTCGAACTGACAGAGCGACCATGGAGCCAGCAGGCACTCTGAACGTCGCAGAGGACGGCATCCGAGATAGGTGATGCTTTCGATCACCCGCACGGTCACGGCGCTCCGGCCCGGCGATATCGTGATCTGCCGCGCGAAAAGCGTGGGAATCCCGAGGCCTTGGTTGTTTATCAAATCCACCTCCGCACAGACCGTGACGCTTCGTTTAGAGGAGTGAGTCAGATGAAACCTAGCCGCCCGCAACCCTGGCGGAACGCGCCACGCACCCGTCGAATACTCATAGCCCAGCGTAGTTCCTTCAGGCGCGGGCCAAAGCCCGTCACCACCTGGGTTAAGATATTGCTCCCGCGTACATTGGCCCAAGACCGCCTCGGTGTTGACACGGCTAAGAACCTCACCACCCAGAACACCGAACCAGCGGCCTTCCAGATCGAGACCGACGATCGCGCCTGCGTCTGAGTCTCCTACCAAAACAGCCCGTTTCCCGGCCTTGGCAAATAGTTTGATCAGTTGATTTGCTTTCATTGTTTTTTCAATCGAGATGGAAAATCTCTTCCAAAGCCTCCTCTTTGCCCTTGAGGTTAGCGTCGTCTTCGCAAACCAATACCTCGGTCATGTACTGCCACCACTTTTGACAGATCTCAGTTTCACCAATTTTTTGGAAGCGCGCTTCATCCTCAATTTCCACGTAGCCGAACAGCATGTTAGTCGGCCGGTGAATGTAGATTGAGTAGTTACTGGCTCCATAGTCCTTCAGGGCTTTTTTAAGGTCTGGCCAAATTTCATCATGTCGCCGCTGGTATTCAGCGGCCATACCTGGTTTTGCCTGAAACAAGACTGCTTGACGCACCATCATTCCTCCTTTTTTAGTAAAAAAATTTCAGTTTTGTTTTTATCTGCAAGCAGGATGCTTGCACTGCTTCATTACCATTTCAAACAACGAAAACTTAACCTGTTTCTCTAAACGCAAAGCGTTTTTTACTAAAGCTGCGGGGTCTAAAACACAAACAAGCGATTAATGACAATGGCTATGTATATCACAAAAGCTTAATTTGGTTGCGACTGAAAGCAGCTTTAGATTCCCACATTTTTTCGCAAGCGCATAAGGCTCTCCACCGATTCTTTCGGAATCAGGCCATGATTGTCCGGCGGAACGTTCAGCAGAAGGTTTGCACCGCCTGCTCGACATGAAGTGTACAATTTCACCAATGCTTCGTCGGAGCACGGTGCATCATCAGAGAACCAAAACCATTTTTCACCGATCTTGTGACACACTTCAACAGGCATGTAGCGTTTTTTCCCTCGGATCATGCGCCACTTTAAAAACCCTTTGGGCGGAGTATTTCCTTCCAGTGAGATCAGATCCGACGGCCAGGCACGGTTTTCACTGAAGTCACTACTGCCGCTGTTCATCATGATAACGGTTTCCGGCTGCAGTTCAGCCATCTCATGATAAAGAAAGGTTCGGTAGCCCCGTCCAAGGATGCCGGGCATGTCGATCCACATCTCGGCGATCGGCCCGAACTGAGTTAATAACTCCGTGATCTGGGCCGTCATGAGGGTCTGATACAGTGACGATGTGAACGGCGTGACCGGATTCAGACGCTCCGAGGGTTTAGGGATATTGGACATTTCACCCCACGATTTAACGCCCTCATCAAACAGCATTCGGCTACCGTAGCGGTCATAATTGCTGCTGCTATTGTAATACAGGCCGGGCAGGAGGCCCTTCTTCTCACAGGCCTGACAGAGTTTCTCCACCACATTGGTCTTGTCCGTGCTGTTAGCCACGGTGTAGTCGGTGTGTTTACTCGGCCACAGGCAATGTCCGGCCACATGTTTTGCGGTTAATACAACGTACTTCATCCCGGCATCACGCGCAACAGAAACCCACTGATCAACATCCAGCTTATCCGGCGCGTAGAGTTTCGCTGACTCCTTCCCTGAAGGATATTCGTTCTCCACAAACGTGGCTAGACCATAGTGTAGAAACATGCCGTAACGAAGCGACTCCCATTTTTGCAATTGCGCGATAGAGAGCCGCTGGCTACCTTGTTCGACGACCGATGGGGCGGACGCAGAAGCAGCGTAAGCCACCGTGCCTGCAGCAGAGATGCCGTATGCGGCCACTGTTGTTGATGCTGTAGTCGCAAGAAAATTGCGTCGAGTCAGAAAATCATGTGCCATAATAACCTCATGGAACGAATGGTTGGATTGGGATCGCTTTATTATTAGAAGACAAGGGGAGGGCCGTTTCCGCGTTTTAAAACCCCGGCTACGAATCTCCCCTGCGCTGATGCGATTATTCCCGTTCTTCAGCAAGCTGCTGCGCTGTGACAAACCGCCCACCGCGCTGCTTGAGCATATCGGTCATGCGGTCGAGTTGCTTGACAGCCTCCGGCCCGCAGTTCTTCACGATAAACGGCAACGGTGTCACGCTGCTTTCGCCGAAATCGAGTGCGCCCTGCGGCATTGGATAAAACTCCCAGGGGTGCAGATAGAAACACAGCACAGGGCGCTGCTTGCGGGCTTGGACATAAGCGATGAAGCTCTCGGCCTTTTCCATCAGGGCCTCCGCGCCTTCGGTGCGGAAGAGCGGCCATTGGTCGCGGTCGCGCTGGTAAGGGTCGTTGCTCTCCATACTCAGATCGCAGAAGTTTGGAATCTCCAGAATCCGCATGTTGCCTGGCTTTGTCCAGTCTTCTGAGGAGGGGTGGTAAGGCGCGAACGGCTCCCTGTAGAAGTACAGCGGGAACGAGGCATCGGCCAGATAGCCCAAGCTTTCCAGCACATTGAGCACCTTTGTGCTACCCCAGAGGCGCGGGCAACGGAAGCTCGTGGGACGCACACCGCTGATCTCCTCCACGATGCGGGTGGCCTCGATCAGGCGGCCTTCCACCTCGGACGGTAGGATTGGCCAGTTGTTGGGCAGCGGGAAGAGCGGGTCGCCCAGCGTCTCATGCTGCAGCCCGTGGCAGCCGGTCTCGTGCCCGGCATCGCAGACAAGCTGAACCGATTCAGGATTGTTTTCGGCCGCGTGCCCTGTCCAAAAGAACGTTGCAGGGATGTCGTGCTTCTTTAAAATTCGGAGGATCTCCGGCGTACCGTGCTTCACACCCTCGTAGTACGGGGTGAATGAGCCGATATCTGTCTCCATGTCGAAACCGTACACAACATCAAAAGTTGTGCCATCGTCGATGCTTGGGTTGCCTTGCGTTTGTTTGCTCTGCATAGCTGCTGTCCTTTTCTTTTTGTGAACGTTTGTTGTTTGATTAAATAGTGAGTGAATAAGGCTGCGCGATTGGCGACATGTTTCAGAGGCACCGCCTGAAAACTTCAGGCGGCGCGAATATATGGGTTATGTTAGACGTCGATCTCTACAATCTTACCAATCGGATTCGAAAGAATTTCGGCCCGGTCCTTACGAATCGCGACGCCAGTCTCCCAGCGGATGCCGAACGTCTTATCCGAAACGAATGTGTCAACCTGGAACGTCATGTTCTCAACCAGCTTATAGGTGGAAGTACTTTCCATCCAAGGTGACTCCACTTCGATCAAACCAGTGCCGTGGCAAGGTCCATACAGGTACGTGTCGTAATAACCGCGCTCTTTGAACAGTTCAATGTAGCGTTTTGCAACATCTGAAGCCTCCACGCCCGCCCTGAGCTGGTCATAGGTCCAGCGGTGCGCTTCGAGACCGAATTCGACGATCTCGCGTTTACGTCCGACCAGTTTACCCATGCTGACAGGCATCCCGATGGCAGCCGAATACCCGCATATCTTTGCTGAGAGGTTCAGCTGAACAATGTCGCCCTTCAGGATTTCGCGGTAGGTCGAACGTGAAATCGCATGGCAGGTCGACTTTTCGCTGAAGACGTACATGGGCAGTCCTTCGTACTCCGCCCCGTTCTCGTAAATGGTCTTTTGAGCGACACCGACCATCTGCAGCTCTGTCACGCCGGGCCTCAAAGCCTTGATAACGGCCTCTGTGGCCAGCTCCGTGATGCGCAATCCTTCGCGGATACATGCGATCTCGTTCTCCGACTTGATGCTGCGCAGGGCAACCATGATGTCGTCGGCGCGGATGATTTCGCAGTTAGGGTAGCTCTCCTTTAGGCCAGCCAACTGGATCGGGTTGCTGACCAGATAGCCGCCGATACCGATCTTCAGATTCTTGCCGGTCACCCCGATGGAGCGGAACACGTCGGTGAATTTCGATGCCTTGAACTCAGGATAGGCGGGATCCGCCGACTCGCGATATTCCATCAGCTGGAAGATGTTCGGGATCATGCTCCGGTCGGCTGAATACTTGCCGCTCTCGGGGCCGACCATGAGTGCCGCCTTGCCATCAGGGGAGATGGCCACACCCGCAGTCTCAAAAAGAGGCCAGAAATCACTGAAATAACGTACGTTCGCATAGTCGGCCTCGTTTGAGTTGACTATCAGCACGTCGAGCCCCTTCTGCGCCACTAAAGCCGCTGCCTTTTTAATGCGCTCCTGATATTCCTGCTCAGGAATAGAAATTCGTTTTACCATGGTAACACCTTTCTACATCATCAGCGTCCTTTTTCTGCCGACAAACTCCCCCGTCCTCGCGCCACCGTGGCGCAAGCGGCAACGGGGTTGACCAGCGGAAAAAACACTGACAAAAATTTAGTTTAGTATCGCACAATCGTTACGTCTTGGCAACAACCCTTTCCAGCAAAGCTCCCGGCAGCATAATCCCGGTCTGGCTGATTGTGTTCAGAATTGCCGCCGGTAAATATCTGTGTGTGTTATAAGCTGATCCTTTCAATACGGCAACAACAAAAAGTCGTAATCAACTTTTTGTTGTCGCGCAGGGCATTTCACTTACAGCACTATATATCGGCGAAATCGCACGGTTTTGTAGTCTTCCAGGCACCACGTGTAAAGTCAGGAATATTAACTGCGTTACTGTTGTTGCGGACCGACTGTTCGCTCAGTGCGACAATGCAGCTCCATGCGGCGGCATCATAGACGCTCATGTCCAGCGGCAGTCCGTTGATTAGGCAATGCACCAGACGGAAGTCCATCAAGTAGTCCATACCGCCGTGCCCTCCGGCCGCCAGCGCGGCCTTGCCGCTCTTGGACCACAGAGGGTGGGTGTATTTCTCGACGATTTTTGCCTGCTCCTCTGGCTTCAGCCAATCGTGAGTGTTCGGCCCCAGCGCGATGCGCAGTGGGTAATCCGCCAGGATGCCCTTTGTGCCTGAGATGGTATTGAGCCGGCTGTAGGGGCGAGGGCTGGTGGTGTCATGCTGCAGCATGATGGTGCGCCCAAGCTCTGTGCGGATGGAGGTGATATTCATGTCGCCCTTCTTGTACACCATCTTGGCCTCTTTGCTCTCTGGTCCGAATTTTTCTGTGGCATACTCGGTCAATCCGAATTGGTTAGAGCTCATCGAAGTCAGGCGTGCCATACTGTCGCCGCAGTTAATGTCCATGCATTTGGCGATTGGTCCCAGACCGTGCGTTGGATAGGGATTCCCGTTGTGCTGCAACGTCCAGGCCCGACGCCAAGAGTCAGAGTCGTATTTTTTGGGGTCGATCAGGGATTTCAGACGCTCATGGATGTAGGCGCCCTCGCCGTGCACTAGTGTTCCAAATACCTTCTGACGGCACATGTTGAGTGCCAGCATCTCGTTGAATCCGTAGCAGCAGTTCTCAAGCATCATACAGTGACGCCGCGTCTGTTCGCTTGTCTTGACTAGATCCCAGCACTCTTTGATCGACAACGCGGCCGGCACTTCGCAGACCGCGTGTTTGCCGCACTTCATGGCATAAACAGCCATGGGCGCATGCCACTCCCAGGGCGAAGTGATATAGATCAGGTCAATATCGGGTGCTTCGCACAGACGTTTCCATGCGTCCTCCGAGCCGTGGTACAGGTGTTTCGGAGGTGTCTTATCCTTGAATTTCGCAAGTTGTTTGGTGACCCGCTCTTCGTGGAAATCCGCAAGACCCACGACCTCCGCGCCCGGGATGCGCATCAGACGGCTCACCGCCGCGTTGCCGCGCCCTCCGATACCGATATTACCGACCCGCACTTTTTTCAGCACCGGAGCGGCAAACCCCATCATTGGCGCCCCGTTCGATGTTTTTCCGCTGCCTAAACTCTGGCAGCCCGATGTTGCTAAAGATGCGACAATAGCCCCCTTTAGAAAATGACGACGATTTAGTTGCATACGATTTCCTTTCTATTTTTATAGCGTTATATCTGCTTCCACAATTCGGCTCTTCCGAGAAGCGTGGTTCGAGAAAAGCCCTATGTACTGTAAATTGGAAGTATACTCAGAGTGTTTACAGATTACAAGCCGAATAACAAAAGTATCTTAAAATTCACAACCAGGCACATGAGAGAGCACAGAGTCCATACAAGCTCGCGGTTTCGGCCCGTAGGATATTGGCGCCCAAACTCACAAAATGCGTTTGGCGCTGGCGCAGCTGATTCAGCTCACCGACGGAGAAGTCGCCTTCCGGACCGACCAACCAGCCTGCAACCGGTGGTGCCACAAGGTATTGACGAATGGTGTCGCGCAGTGGCACAGCCTCTGGTGTCGGCGCGGCGATGAAAACCGGTTACTCCTTGATCAGGGCATCCCGCCGTTTATAAAAAGTATCGATGCTTTTATTGAGTTTAGCCGCCTCTGGATAGTTCGCCTCTGAAGACTGCTCAACAAAGGTCTTTAGTGTCTGTTTCTGTTTGGAGTTAAGTTTGGCCGGTGTTTCCAATTCAATGCGCAGGTGCAGGTCTCCGGTGCGTCCGCGAAGAGTGGGCATCCCCTTGTTACGGAGCCGGAGAATTTTTCCATTAGGAGTTCCCGCCGCGAGTTTGATTCTGGCGAAGCCATCGGGTGTGGGAATTTGGACTTCCCCGCCGAGTGCGGCCGTGATCGGTGAAACCGGCACGGTGCAGACCAAATCATCGCCATGCCTTTCAAAAATATCATGCTCGCGGATATGCAGGACAACATAGATATCGCCCGCTGGCCCGCCGCGCAATCCGCTTTCGCCTTTGCCTTGCAATCGTAGGCGTTGGCCGACCTCAACTCCTTTAGGGATACGCAAGTTGATATGACGCGGAGTTTTGACTCTGCCGCTGCCCTGGCAGGTCTTGCAGGGATCTTTAATAATGCTACCTTCACCTCGGCAAACCGGACAGTGCTGGCGGATCTGAAAAACCCCGCCGCCCGCAACCACAAAGCCCTGGCCATTGCATTGGCGGCATGTCTCGCGTCCGCTGCCGCTGGCCGCGCCGGTGCCATGGCAGGTTGAGCAACTGTCGTTGATTTTCAGGTCAACGCTGCGCTCTGATCCGAACAGAGCCTCTTCAAAATCGATCTCCAGGTCAAAGCGCAGATCATCACCGCGCTGCGCGCCATTGGGATTGCGTGACTGGCGGCGGCCATTGCCGCCGAACATCTCCGAAAAACCGCCGCCGAAGATGGTCTCAAAGATGTCGCCAAAGTCACCGGCATGCGTGAAGTCACGGCTAAAGTCAAAACCTCCTGGCCCGAATGCGGATTTCACCCCCTCATGCCCGAATTGATCATAACGTTGCCGCTTCTGGGTATCGCTCAAAACCTCATAGGCCTCACAGACCTCTTTGAATTTTTCGTCTGCCGCCTTGTTATCGGGGTTGCGGTCTGGATGATACTGCATGGCAAGCTTGCGATAAGCCTTTTTCAGCTCATCTCCTGAAGCAGCTTTGGCAACGCCCAGAACCTCATAGTAATCTCTTTTTGTAGCCATAAAATAAGTCTTTAAATGTTGAGCCCGCAATGCGGTTGCGCTGTTTTAGTCCGAAACACCCTCTTGTTCATCATTTTCATCAGGTTTGCCGCTGGAGACAATAACTTGAGCGGCGCGCATCAGATGCCCTGAGAGTTTCCAGCCGCAGCGAAATTGATCAATCACCTGATTGGCTGGAACAACAGGAGAGGGGATATAGGAGAGGGCTTCATGTAACTCTGGGTTGAAAGTTTCGCCCGTGGCCTCAATCCGAGTCAGTCCATAACGCTTCAGGACACCCTCAAATTGATCATGAACCAGCTTCACTCCTTTGCAAAAGGGCTCTTCTGGATCGGTGATTTCCGCCAATGCCAGCTTCAGGTGGTCAACCACTGGCAGGAGATCCTCCAGCAAGCGTTCGTTGGAGCGTTTTGCAAACTCCTCCCGCTCACGGGCCTGTCGCTTGCGATAGTTATCAAAGTCGGCCATCAAGCGGAGATATTGGTTTTTGAGTTGAGCCGCCTCCTCCTCAGCCGAGAGCGTGTTTTTCGGCTCTCCCGCGCTGCCTGCGTTGGGTTCAGTTTGTTCCGGGTTTTGAGCGACACTCTCCTTCAGAGGCTCTGGTGTCGCCCCTGTGACCGCATCTTCATCAGGGGTGATGCTTAAATCACTTACGGACTTTTGTTTTTTTGATTTTTTTAACATCGCTCACATTATCCTTGATTTTTACTGGACAAACCTAGTTTTCGTAAAAGGTGAATATCTTTTCATAGTATAGGTTTTTAGTCAAGCGCAGTGATTATTAACTTATTTTTAAAGGCACTTGACTTCCCCGCCTCCTTACGTATAAAATTATTAACAGATTTTTAATATTTTAATTTAATAAACAAGGTGTGTAAAACCGCGTAAACAGAGGGGAACATATTGAAAAAGAAAACTGGTTTGTTGCCAAAGCTTATTATCGCAATAATCCTCGGTATTTTAATCGGTAAACTCATGCCTACAAAAGTTGTAGCAATCTTTGCCACTTTTAACGGTATCTTTGGCGGGTTTTTAGGATTTGCTATCCCACTTATAATAGTAGGTTTTATAGCACCAGGAATCGGAGAGTTAGGACTAGGGGCCGGGAAGCTCCTGGCTGTCACGACAGGAATCGCTTATGGCTCTACATTAGCGGCCGGAACACTCTCTTATTTTGCATCTTCATTAATCTTCCCAAACTTTTTAAAAGCCGGAAGTCTTGCACTGAACTCAACAAATCCAGAAGAATCACTAGTAGTGCCACTATTTGCCATTGATATGCCTCCGGTATTTGGAGTTATGACTGCACTCTTGTTTGCATTTATATTAGGACTTGGGATTGCGGCTCTTAAAGGTGATGTATTAAAAAGAGCAACGAAAGAGTTTCAAGTTATTATTGAACTTGTCATTAACAAGGTAATTATACCATTATTGCCTCTTTATATACTTGGCATGTTTGCAAACATGACCCATGCGGGCCAAGTAGCTACAATACTTTCAGTGTTCTCAAGAGTGTTTATTATAATACTTATCCTTCACTTGACTATTGTAATAATTCAGTTTTTAATCGCAGGCGCAGTGGCGGGAGTAAATCCTTTTAAAGCTATAAAAAACATGATACCAGCTTACTTAACAGCTATAGGAACACAATCATCCGCAGCTACCATTCCAGTTACTTTAGCCCAAACCAAGAAAAATGGAGTTCGAGATGAAATCGCAGAATTTGTAATACCGCTCTGTGCAACAATACATCTTTCAGGAAGCACTATAACACTTGTCGCATGTTCTATTGCAGTAATGATGTTAAACAATATGACATTTAATTTTACATCTATGGTTCCATTTATCATGATGCTGGGTGTTACAATGGTTGCGGCGCCAGGAGTTCCGGGAGGAGCTGTTATAGCTGCCTTAGGACTACTTGAGACGATGCTTGGGTTTCCTGAACCAATGCTTGCGCTTATGATTGCGCTTTACGTGGCACAAGACAGTTTTGGAACTGCGTGTAATATAACAGGAGATGGCGCTATAGCTATTTGCATGAATAAGCTTTCAAAAAACACAGTAAATAGCGCAAGCAAAGCTTGATGGCTCAAAGCCATGGCCTGTTTGGGAGGATCGTTGTAACTTCTCCACTTCCAGGCTCAGCACATCAAGCATCTCACCAGCTTTGGCATATAGCTCACCGCAGAGTGGTCAGCGTACTTTGCCTTCGGCCTTACGCTTCTCCATAATCTGCTCCGCTAGTTCAAAGGGAACGCCTTCATAGCGCTCGAAGACCATCGAGAATGAACCACGCCCCTGTGTCATGGTACGGATTGAGTTGGAATATCCAAACATCTCGCCCAGCGGCACAAATCCGCGCACCAGCTTGGTGCCGTACTTGTCATCCATGCCGTCAACACGTCCACGGCGCTGACAGATCGAGCCAGTTGCAGCACCCATGTAGTCCTCAGGCACAGCGACCTCAACTGCCATCACCGGCTCCAGAATCTGCGGATTGGCCTTTAAGAAGAGTGATTTGAAGCACTGCCGCGCAGCCTCAATAAAAGCGAACTCACTGGAGTCAACTTCATGATAAGAGCCGTCAAAGACCGTGACCTTGACATCCACCACCGGGTAGCCACCGCAAGGGCCGGCGTACATAGCTTTGATCACACCCTTTTCAACTGAGGAAATATACTCGGTGGGGATCACACCGCCTTTAACTTCATTGACAAAGGTAAAGCCGCGTCCTGGATCCTGCGGCTCCAGCTTCAAGGAGACATTGGCGAACTGGCCGCGCCCACCTGTCTGCTTGGAGTGCTTGTATGCCCCCTCAACCGTATGACGCAGAGTTTCGCGATAAGCAACCTCGGGACGACCAACCTCAGCTCCCACAGCAAACTCGCGCCTCAGACGGTCGACAATAATCTCCAGGTGCAGTTCACCCATACCAGAGATGATGGTCTCACTGGTCTCTGGATCATAGTTAACCACGAAAGTGGGATCCTCCTGTGCCAAAGCGTGTAGCGCAAGGCCGAGCTTCTCGTTGTCATTACGAGAGCTGGGACGAATCGCAATTGAAATCACAGGCGCGGGAAACTCAATCGCCTCCAGCACAATCGGGTGCTCCAGAGAGCAAAATGTGTCACCAGTACGGGTTTTAGGGACACCCACAACTGCCACAATGTCACCGGCATGCGCGACTTCAAGTGCTTCCTGATGGTTTGCATGCATGCGGAATAGACGTCCAAAGCGCCCTTTCTCGCCCATACTGCTGTTGAGAACAGTATCGCCGACATTGACTGTTCCAGAGTAGATACGCATAAACACAATCTTACCCATATGTTTGTCAGTCAGGATTTTAAACGCCAGAGCGGAAAACGGGGCGTCATCCTTGGGTTCGCGGATCATATCCGGATTATCCGAAGAGCGGATGGTCCCCACATCCAAAGGCGAGGGCATATAATCAATAACAGCATTCAGCAGCGGCTGAACACCCTTGTTCTTAAAAGCGGTTCCGCAGTAGGTGGGCACCAGATTGCGGCTGATCGTTCCAATCCGCAAACCCTTTTTAATCTCTTTAATACTCAGCTCACCAGTCTCAAAATATTTCTCCAGCAGCGTCTCATCCTGTTCAGCGGCCTTTTCAACCATCTCCGCGCGCATCTCTTCGCACTGCTCCTGCAGGTCGGCAGGGATATCTTGATCCAGCACTGTCATACCATTCGAAGCTTCATCAAAGATCAAAGCCCGCATGGTCATCAGATCAACCACGCCCACAAAGTTCTCGCCAGCACCGATCGGACAAACCATCGGCACCGGGTTACCGTTCAACGTTTCGCGGATCTCTTTGACCACTGTGAAAAAGTTTGCCCCAACGCGATCCATCTTATTAACCATACAAAGCTTCGGCACTTCATATTTTTCGCTCTGACGCCAAACCTGTTCAGACTGCGGCTGCACACCGCCAACTGCGCAGAAGAGCGCGACAGCTCCATCAAGCACACGCAACGAGCGCTCAACCTCAGCGGTGAAGTCAACGTGGCCGGGGGTGTCGATCAGACTGATCTGATATCCATTCCAGGAGACAGCGGTTGCGGCAGAGCTGATGGTAATACCACGCTCCTGCTCCTGCACCATGTAATCCATGGTGGCGCCGCCGTCATGCACCTCGCCAATCTTATAGCTCTTACCTGAATAAAATAAAATACGCTCACTGCAAGTGGTTTTACCCGCATCAATATGCGCCATGATGCCGATATTACGAATCTTCTCTAACGGGATGGGTCTTGGCATGATTTTAGGCTCCTTGTTGCCTTAATATTAATAATCGGGCAACACACTTGTTTCAGCCCGTTCGCTGACTGCGCTCATCAAACACAGCTCTGCTCAGGTTGAGCCGCTCACATATCGATTCTGCTCGCACAGTCATTAAACCGCCCAACTGACACCTCTTTTAAAAAGTGAGCGTATATCTTGGACTTTTTAACCTGCTAAAACAAGCACAAAATCAAATGAAAACGGGAAAAGCTTAAAAGTGCGCTCTTGCCAAAAGGGGGATTAAACAATATCCTTTGGTTAGTTTTTAAAGGGTTATTAGAATGTATTGCAAATTGCTAAAATCAAAACTACATCATATCCGGGTGACACAGGCGGAAAAAGAGTATGAGGGCAGCCTCTCCATTGACCTGGACCTGATGGAGGCCGTTGGAATTGTCAACTACGAGAAGCTGCTGATCGCCAATCTGAGTAACGGCGAACGCTTCGAGACCTATGCGATTGTGGGCGCGCGTGGCAGCGGTGTCTGCTGCCTAAACGGAGCCGCCGCCTATAAAGGTAAGATCGGCGACCGCTTGATTGTCATGACTTGGTGTACACTCAGCGAGGAAGAGGTTCTAACTCACAAACCCAAGGTTGTCCGTCTGGATGAGAACAACAAGATTGTGGCCGCCGCAGTTTGACTTTCGGGCTTTGCCCGAAAGGCAAGGGCTTAAGGTTCAATAATTTTTCTTTATATTAGGGTTAAAGAGGAGAAAATGAAAAGACGGACGAAATATATCCTGATGCCCGTCATCTCATTTATGACACTTTTTGTTAATGCAAGGGAAGTTTTATATCAATGCAACTTCACCCCAGGAAAATGGGATGCTTCTGAATGGCAGCTGGTAAAAAGCCCAAGATGGGATCATCTCGGATCTTGGGAACACCACGACGATCACATAAGCAACAAAGTTCCAGATGATGCAACCAACAAAGATATGCTCGGCAAGCTAGCAGGCGAAACCTATACTAGCATGTTGCTTAAAAAAGAATTTCGCGGCAGCCTTATTATTACCAGTACAATGTCATTCGATCATCGTATGGCCCCTCTACTAGTTATCACGCCAAAGTATGACAAAGACGCAAAAGGCAATCCAGAACATAGGGATCACTTTGAAATAGTTCTTTACGATAAAGGTTTGAATGTGTGGCATCACCATTACACTGAGGGGAAACCACATTGGGAAAAAACTGCTTTTATGCTTGCTGACTTTGAACCCCAAAAAAAACATACTGTAACCGTAGAAATCAAACCAGCTAAAACCGGCCCGATGATGATAGTTTCCTGCAATGGCAAAAAGTTTGGTTATGTAGATGCCACTATTCCCGAAGCCTTTTATGTCGGAATAACCGGGTGTGAAGGTGTCAACAGGTTTTATGACTTTCAAGTTTCAAAATCTGGGAAATGATTATTAGGCAACCGAGCTCCAGTAGCTCCGGTTTCCAACCGGACATGTCCGATTGGAAATCGGACCTACGTTGCACCCGCACAAAAGGCGCAGCCGACCTCCGCGCCCAGTGCGCGGACCTGGGCCCTTACCGAAGGGCAAGACAAACATGTCATTGACACCACTTTTTTCAACCTTGGCAGAGTATGTGGTAAATTTCGTCCACCGAACTGGTCGCAAGAATCAACTCTCTGGTTTCGGCACTCTTCAGTACTGTGACGATATTAGCCAACATTTTTATATACTCCCCATGCTGCGAGACACCTGCCGCGATCATAGCCACAATTTTGACTGGCAAATTATCAGCGGCTGGATAATCATAGATGCCGTTTTTATGAATGCCGACAGTCATCACCAGATCTGTAATCTCCAACATTCTAACATGTGGTACGCCAATACCCATGCCAATGCCGGTACTCATCATCTCCTCACGCTGCAGGAAAGCAACCTCCATTTTATCAGCGTTGGGCATGCCAGGCACATTTGACAAAAACGGCACCAAGTCGCTGATCGCATCTGCCCGTGATCTACTGTTTAAGAAAACAATCCTCTCAGGTGAGAGAACATCTTTAAAATTCATAATGCAATCCTGTGCAAACACTGATATTTTCAAAATCGCTAAAGAAAAATATATTACCACACGATAAGCGAAAACACAAGCAAGGTTAAAAAATTACAGAACAAGCTGGCATCGTACGCCCATTTCTCCTATTATACATAGCTTGTTAAAACCAGCACACAATGGCGTATATGTAGAGCCAACCAGAGCGAGGAATTTATCTCTATGCAAAAAATTGATCCTTTGAAAATGAAAGACTGGGAGATCGCAGAGGCGGCTGAAGAGCGGATGCGTCCAATAGCAACGATTGCGGCGGAGCTGGGCCTGAGCGATGAAGAGTGGAGCCCTTACGGCAAATTTCTCGGTAAACTTGAAACCGCTGCGTTGCTCCGGCGGCCCTTTGTGAAACGCGCGAAATATATTGATGTCACAGCCATCACCCCCACTGCGCTTGGTGAGGGTAAAACCACCACCACCATCGGACTGGTCCAGGGGTTGGGCAAGCTGGGGAAAAAAGCCATGGGCACTGTACGCCAGCCGAGTGGCGGCCCCACCTTTAATGTCAAAGGCTCGGCCGCAGGCGGCGGTTTGGCGCAGGTTGTGCCGCTAACCCCGCTCTCGCTGGGGCTGACAGGCGATATCGACGCCGTGACCAACGCCAACAACCTGGCGATGGTCGCGCTCACCGCCCGGCTGCAGCATGAAAATAACTACGATGACGCGCGTCTCGCCCAAAGTCACTTGAAACGCATTGGCATCAATCCGCAACGCATTCAGATGCGCTGGGCCATGGATTTCTGCGCCCAGGCGCTGCGTAATATTGAGATCGGCCAAGGAGGCAAAATGGATGGCTACCATATGCCCTCCGGCTTCTATATCAGCGTCGCCTCTGAGGTGATGGCTGTGCTGGCCATGGCCTCTGACCTGGCTGACCTGCGCCGCCGGATCGGTAAAATCATCGTTGCATACAGCCACGCAGGTCAGCCGGTTACAACCGCTGACCTGGAGGTCGATGGCGCCATGACAGCCTGGCTGGTGCGGGCTGTCAACCCCACCATTATGCAAACCATTGAGGGCCAGCCAGTTCTGGTGCATGCCGGCCCCTTTGCCAACATTGCGATTGGGCAAAGTTCAGTGATCGCCGACCGGCTGGGTGTCACCCTCACCGACTATCTTGTGACAGAGAGCGGCTTTGCCGCTGATATCGGCTATGAAAAATTCTGGAACATAAAGTGCCGCTGCTCAGGCCTCAAGCCAGACGCGGTTGTGATTGTGGCCACTGTGCGGGCGTTGAAATCGCATGGCGGTGGTCCTCCTGTGCAGGCCGGGCGCCCGTTGGATCCAGCTTACACCAGCGAGAATATTGAGTTGCTCACAAAGGGCTGCGGGAATCTGCTAGCCCACATTGAAATTGTCAGACGCTCAGGGATTACCCCAGTCGTCTGTCTCAATAGTTTTTATACCGACACACCAGTTGAATACGCGATCGTCAGAGGGGCTGCGGAGGGTGCCGGCGCCCGCTTCGCAATCTCCGACCACTGGCTCAAGGGCGGCGAAGGGGCAATCGCGCTGGCTGAAACAGTGATGGAAGCCTGCGACGATCAAAGCAATAACTTTCAATTCCTCTATAATCTGACCGAACCGTTGAGTAGCCGGATTGAAACGATTGTGCGAGAGGTTTACGGCGGTGATGGGGTAACCTACAGCGCTGAGGCCGCTGCGAAACTGGTGCAATTTGAAAGCAACCCGGAGGTCGCCAATCTGCCGATCTGCATGGCTAAAACTCAGTACAGTCTCTCGCACGATGCCAACCTGCGTGGACGACCCCGGGGGTGGATACTGCCAGTGCGCGATTTTCTGCTTTACCAAGGTGCTGGCCTGGTAGTGCCAGTGGTGGGTGACATTAAACTTATGCCCGGCACAGCCTCCAACGCCGCTTTTAGAAGAATTGATGTTGACACTGCAACCGGCAAGGTCAGCGGACTCGCCTAGCAGTTTTTCGAACTTCTCCGAAGTTAAAACCATGGATAAATCTAGTATTAGAGAAAAAATGCGCGCCCAAAGGCATGAGCTGACTGAAGCGGAGCTGAAACAGGCAGGCAAAGATATCTCCCACGCCCTGATTACCAGTCGCAAACTCAACCTGCTCCTCTCTGCCTGGAACATCTCCACCTATATCAGCACAACGTACGAAATTCCAACCCGTTATCTGATCGCCGAGATCTGGAATGCAGGGCGGAATGTCAGCGTTCCCGTCTGGGACGCAGTTACTTCAACCTACAAGCTCTGCGCTTTGCTCCCCCGCGCCAAGTTTGTCACCGGGCCGTTCGGAGTGCGGGAACCAGCACTACGGATACCTGTACAGACTTGGGATATGGATGCCTTTATCATGCCAGGACTAGCATTCGACATGTATGGGGCGCGGCTTGGATTCGGCGCGGGGTTTTACGACCGGATCCTCTCTGAGGCCCGTAGCTCCACCCGGCTGATTGGGATTTGTCATGACTGGCAGGTGGTTGAAGATCAGCCCATTCCGCAAGAGCCGCATGATATCAGGGTCGACTGGATTGTGACCGACAAACGCACGATCCGCTGCGGCGCACCACCCCAGCAGCGTTCCGTAGGACGCGCTTAGGCCCTTACCGAAGGGCAAGACAAACATGGGTGTCGGCCCTTAAAAACATGTCGGTGGGCCCATCCTTGTCCCAACCCTAACCGAACGACAATTCTTGCATTCCGCAGCGCCTACAACTTGATCACTTGGTCGCAGTTTCGTGTCTACAACATTCGAATTACTCTGCAGTTTTTCGCTGCGCAACTGCGTTGTTCTTGCCAAAAAGTTGCTTTAGACAAAAGCGCTCTCTTTTTTGAGCAGCGCGAGCAGACGCATAACCTCAATGGCACTGTCCAGCGTGATTGGATAATTGATATTCTCACGGATCGCGTTGAAAACATGCACCCAAATCAGATCCATCCCGCTCGCACCCTCGGTCGCGGCTGGAACCTTCTGCTCCAACCAATCGATCAGCTCCGGCTCCGTAGCACTGCTCAGAGGCGGAGTTCTGACCGAAGCCCGACGCCGCGGCAAATCCTGCTTTGGATTTATAAATTTCAAACAAGCCTCCGGCTGATCCTCATACAGCGTAAACTCCCCTTTGCTTCCGCAGACTCTGAAAAGTGGATCGTTGCTGACACGCCCTCCGGAGTATTTGATATCCACCGTCAGCCCCGCCTGATTGCGCAGCAGGATATGCATGTAGTCTTCTGCATCGCCAACCGCTGCGACACGTTTCAAGTCTGCCCACACCTTGACTGGCGGGGTCTTCAACAATAGCAGTGCCTGATCAAGAAACGCGGTGCCCTTCGAAAGCATTGCCCCGCCCGAGCAACGCTTGACCGCCTGCCAGTCGTCGAGGCGGTTATAAGTTCCACGACGCATAATAATGCTATAAACATTGCCCAGAACCCCCGATTCGATGATTTCCTTGACCTTTATAAAGGCTGGCTCATAGCGGTAACTCTGCCTGACAAGCAACCGGTTGCCAGCTTTCAAAGCAACGGCGCGCAAGACCATCGCCTCTTCATAGTCGGAGCACATAGGCCGTTCAAGATGTACCCACTTATTGCCTTTCAAGGCCTGAATGGTGTGTTCACAATGTTCATCGGAACGGGTCGCGATATCAATCAATTCAACATCAGGGTCATCAACCAGATCTTCATATCTGCGATAAGAGCGGCATTCGGGATGTGTTTCGCGCACGATATCACGCCGTTCTTTCAGCGGGTCGCAAACCGCGACAATTTTAAACAGCTCTGGAATTTTAACCAACTGAGCGTAATGTTTTTCGAGCCCGGCACGTCCCAGACCTGCAATGCCAACCTTAACAGGTGGTCGTGTTGTGTAAATCATATAATCCTTTTTTGTTTCTGACAATGTGTAAAAATTAAACAATGTCTTTTTAGTTTTAAAACTAGATTAACTGTATATCTAAAAGCGGCTCTCGTCAATACTTTTTTGACACTCCATAATTTTTAAAAATCGCAGCCCACAGGGGTGCCGCTTTTCTCAGCGCAATTCCCCTGTGAGATATGTTGTTTTTCACGGATGCGTCCAGTTCGGCAAAGCTTTGATCATATCCCTCAGGTGCGAAAAGAGGGTCATACCCAAAGCCCCCCCCGCCGCACGGCTGCCTCAGAATCGAGCCCTCGCAGACGCCATCGACCGTCCATTCGCGCCCATCCGGGGCGCAGAGCGCAATCACGCAGCGAAAGCGGGCCCGGCGGTTATCAACCCCCTCCAGCTCACGCAGCAGTTTGGCGTTGTTGGCAGCATGGTCACACCCCTCGCCAGCGTAGCGTGCGGAGCACACCCCGGGCGCCAGCCCCAACGCATCCACCTCAAGGCCCGAGTCATCGGCCATGGTCCATAGCCCGGAGGCCTGGCACAGCTCGCGCGCCTTTTTCAGGGCATTGCCCTCAAATGTCTCCGCATCCTCCTCAACATCTTCAGGCAGTCCGGCGATCTCATCCGCTGCCACCAGCTGCAGATTCGCGATCTGAAAGATCTGTCGAATCTCTTCCAGCTTATGTTGGTTCCTGGTTGCCACAAGTATCTTTAACATATTTTGTTCCTTCGAGTTACCCCGTCGTTTTTTACTGGCAGGTAACAGCGGAGCCGAAAGTGTTTCATAAAACGCGAAAAGAAATTCAACGCGCGCATAAGGATACTTCAACTGGCCATTCATGTCCAGTATGTTATGGTTTTTCAATAATAGGTTTAAACTACTTGTTGTTTGTGATAAAAACTGAGAGAATACTAACCAATTTATGAAAATAAATTTTATATCCCTTATTCAGTGCTTTACAATTTCAACGGTGTTGGCGCTGTGCGCAATCATGGCGTTCGCAGGCGAGAATTTAGTCAAAAATGGCTCGTTAGATGAAGGCGAAATTACCGCCCTGCATTGGGAGGCAGCCGATGGCCTGACCACCTTTTATGAGATGGAGGAGGGCCGCGGGCGTATTGTTTGTATGGACACTCTGGTAGAACGCGCACAGGCGCTGGAGTGGGCCAAGGCCTTCAAGGCCGATCCGACGCTCAAGGCGCCCGTCAAAAAACTGATCGCGCTTGATAGCTATGGGAGCATCGGAGGGAATGAGGGGGTTATGCTGGATTCAGAGCTGATTCAAGCCAAGCCTGGTCAGGACTACAAACTCACTGTGGATTTCAAGGGCGATGGTAAACCCTTTATCTGGATCAAGGGATTTCTGACCCATCCCAAGCGCAAAACCCTAGTGGATGGGTACCAGACCCGGCTGGAACCTGGCAAACCCAGCAAAACCGAGTGGCGCACCTTTTCGATTGGCTTCAACCCCACAGCGAAATCGCCGCGCATTGAGAAATTTAAAGTCCGGCTCTATGCGTACTGGCCTAACGGTCTCTACTACTTTGACAACATTCGCGTTGAAGAGATCACACCCGGAGAGATGGCCGAGCTGGTGGCCGAGCGCGGTGAGGCGGATAATCGGGTAATAAAGGAGAGAGGAGATGGCAATATTCGAGCTTTCCCCTCAAATGCGGATACTAAACTAAGAAAGGAAATTCATTTATGAATAACACAGTTAAAACACATGTGCTGGTTGACATGATCGCATACCAGCAGGATGCGGTGGTCAGCCGTACCATTATTGACAAAAAAATCGGAACCGTGACCGTCTTCGCATTTGATGCTGGCCAGGGATTGAGTGAACACACCGCCCCCTTTGATGCAATGGTCCAGGTTCTGGACGGCGAGGTCGACATCACCATCTCTAGTGAACCTCGTCTCCTTAAAGCAGGAGAACTGATCATCATGCCGGCTGGCGAGCCGCACTCCCTCAAGGCGCGCGGAAAATTCAAGATGCTTCTGACCATGATTCGCGCCTGATATTCCCGCATATTGTTCATCTTGAGGGGAATGGGTTTTTGTGTTTTTTGCTGCAAGCTAAATTGTAATATGAAATGCGGCAACACATTGGAAAACTAATTGCTCTTTCTAAAAAGTTGTCTATCGAACGTTTATCGGGGTTTAGTGTAGTAGTCGCTCTATGAGCGACACATGCCGCTCATAGAGCGGCTACTACACCCTATGCTGGCCGACGATGGCGGATTACGATTAAAAAATCTGCCCTTGAAAATCGTCCACCAGCATCGTCACCGCTATCATAAACCAAAGGCGAAGCGGCTTCAGTAGGTCCGATTTCCAATCGGACATGTCCGGTTGGAAACCGGACCTACGTTGCTCTCGCGCCAACGGGCCATTTTTTCACTTTAGAACTCTCGAACTTTAGCACTTCTTCACTCCGCGCCCAGTGCGCGGATTTAGGCCCTTACCAAAGGTCTACCAGTGCGGCTGGTTGCCAACCTCAACCCCGGTCACATCGTCAGCCTGCATAATAGCAATGAACGCATTCTCATCAATCTTTTTGGCAACTCGCTTGAGCACAAGAAGAGAGCGGGCTGTGAGTACTGAGTAAAGCAGTGTGCGTTTCTCGCCTCGAAACCCCCCTTGTCCATGGAGCAGCGTGACACCGATCCGATGGGCGTTGAGGGCTTCGGTGATGGCTTGCCACTGATCAGAGACGATAATGGCTGTCCGGCGCCTGGTGAAGCCGTGGAAGACCTTGTCGGTGAACTGGGCACTGACAAATATAAAGACAAGGGTATAGAGCACTTTTTCGATGGGAAACGCCAGTACCAATGCGCCTAAAATAACAACATTGATCAACATCGCGCCTGTGCCCAATGTGATTGAAAAGAATTTATTCAAAATTACGCACAGGATATCCGATCCACCACCGCAACCATAAGAGCGCATAATCAAAGCAACCCCTGTGCCGGAGATCGCGGCTGCGACCAATGTCGCCAGCATGGGCTCGTTAACATCCAGCTCCAGCCGCATAAGATATAAGGCCGCACTATAGATAATCATGCCCCACATTGAATACAAGATAAAACGCCGACCCACAAACCGCCACCCCAGAAGGAATACAGGGAGGTTAATGAGCAAATAAATAACACTCATCGGCAGCCCAAGCCCGGGCCACTTGTAAAATATAAGCAGGGCCAAACCCGTTGTGCCATGGGAGAGCAAATTGTGACGCATCAGGAGAACTTTGACAGAAAACGCGCACAGGACGCTGCCGGATACGAGTATCAAAGTCTGATAGAGGAACTCTCTTATTTGTTTGGTCATTAATCTTCCCTATAACCGTGATTTAAAAATTATGGGCATTATTGGGACTGGTTCAGAATTACCTGTGACTGGATTATGATAGATGTCGTGTCTTCCTCCATGCCTTAAGAGGATACACCCCGTTTGACTGAGGTGTTTAACTAGATCTATCCTTTTCATGAATACTCCAGCTCCGCAACTTTCCGGATTCCCGGAATTTCTTCAGAACGGAAAGTGACCAACAGATCTTGTAAGTTCGCTTTTAAATCTGTCAAATCCTGACCTTGAGTCCAATGATCAGGATAATCATTGAGAAACCCGAGATACATACCACCTTTTTCTTTCCAGAATGTATATTTTATTTTCATAACTGTTAGTTTCTCATTTCATTATAGGTTTTGCAAGTAGTAAATTTTAAGACGAACGATTAGTTCAGTTGCGAGTTTACGGGTCAACTGGAACTTTTTGTTCTGCCAATCAATGTTAACGTCAAGACCCATCAATGTCTTTGATAGGCAAAATCTGTTTATAGTGTCTTACGGTCAGGATTGATATTACCTTCTTTTCAATCCTATAGATAATCCGGTAATTACCATATGGCAGCTCCCTGATATCTTTCCGCCTTACCTCTGGTACATACCGTCCACTTCTCGAAAAATCTTTTACTTGCTTAACTCTATCAAATATGGAGTCTACCCATTTGGTGGCCGCAATGGGATTGTCAAGAGCTATGTAGTCCGCTATTTCGCTGACTCTGTCAATTGCCAATGGCGCCCATTGAATTCTCATCTGGAAATTCTTTCCAACACCACTTTTTTTGCTTGGTCATGTGGAATCCCTGCTCCATAATCTATTTGGGACTCTCCTGAAGCAATGTCTTCAAGCAGTTCTAACCTTTGTGATATTGCTTCAAACTCCATTGCATCAAGAAGCACCGCAGCACTTTTGCCATTCTGAGTTATAACAACTGGTCTTTTTGATTTTTGAACCTGTTTAATGCAGGCAGCAGTGTGTGCACGAAATTCCGACATTGGCTTAATATCTTGATCCAGCATGATCCTTTGCATATTACTCTCCTTTTATGTATTGTATTATGTACAATATTCGGACCTAAATCAAGTATGTTTTATAGCAGAACGTTAGTGCTGAGGATCGGCGAGCTTCCGAGCCGTAGCCTCGGACACTTGGTTCGGCAGTGTCTTGCCTTCCGCCTGCGCCAGAGCAGCGTGTTGATTCTCAGGGTCATACGCCACGATCACAACCTTCAGTGGCTGTTCGGGCAGAAGGGCTGAAGCAGTGGGGAGAAGGCGGGTCTTGTGTGCGAGTCCAATGCAACCGTTGCCGAGCATAACAAATAGCCCATAGTCTTGAACTCCGTCAACCCAGCCTGTTGTCACCGTCCCAATCGGAAAGACCTCCAGAAAAGTATCCCACGGATTCGGGAGTGTCTGGCGATAACTTGCATGGATCCGCCGCTTTTTCTTGTCAATCAGTTGAATGACAACATCGATCTCATCTCCGACACGAAGAAAGTCGTGGGCTTTCGGCTTTCGGTCTGTCCAAGAAACCTCGGTGTCGTGAACGAGAGCACGGAAGCCGGTCGGAAACTCGACGGTGGCACCAAACGGAAGCAAGTCAACAACCTTGCTCCTTGTGCGGCTGCCAACGGGATGGGTCGCTTCGACGGTCTCCCACGGATTCTCTTGCACTTTCAGTCGGCTGAGCGAAATGAAAAGCCTCGACCTCTTTGAGCGCTCGACTTTCAGCACGATGACATCGAGTTCTTCCCCAATCTTCAGGAACTCATTGATCTTGGTTCGCTTATTCAGCCAAGAGACTTGCGATCCGTGTAGGAGGCCCTTGAGACCGTTGCCAATATCCAAAAGCGCACCTTGTTCAAGGAACCGGATGACCCGACCTTTAATGACAGCACCAATTTCTGGGACTGGAATGTTTGTAGTCATCGCATTGCACAACGATCAAGATCACTCGCGAGGAATGGCGCAGAGCAAAGCGGCGCGCTATTCTTCGTCGAGTGCATCTTCTTGTTCGCCAGTTCTTCCAATCTTGAATGTCTCTTCAGGTGACGAGATTTGAATGCTGTCAGTTTCCCATTGCAGGGTAATTGGCTTAGGTAACACATCGTCGTACGAGGCCATTTGCAGCAACACCGGGCGCAGGTATTTCTCGATGAACGTGCTCATGCAGTCACCAGCTTTGGTTTCTATAAACGCCCACGCATCGTCAGTATGAACGTTTCCACCTGCGGCCTCAAAGGCCGCCGTGAGTTCGGTGAGTCGGTTTGATGGTGTTGGATCAAGTACAATGAGAACAGGGGTCAAGCCTGCCGCCTTACATTCGACCGGAAATGATAATTCCTCAGCGAAGCGACCTTGGCCACTTGCTGCGATCGACACACGCAGTTTGAACTCATAGGCGATTTTGCCATCAACATCGAGACAGTCAATCTGTCGGCCCCCAGAGGTCTTCTTCCCTTGGTCATTGATTCGCCTTACCGGTGAGTTCCGTGAGCCAACAGCAACCCCGCCCATGCAAGATGCGAGAACAGGCTCGAATAGGTAACCTGTTTCTTGTCCGCTTCGATTGTCGATGTCAAAAATCCATTTCCGCCACAGCATCCAGTTTCCAAGAAGATCCGTGGGCATTACACCATACTCCAAAAGGCTTCTGGGGCCGATTTGATCCATGGTGGGTTTGGCTTGAGCTGACAAAATCCTCTGGAATTTTACCCTTTGTTTGAGAATGGAACATAGGTTGGTGAAGTAGAGTCTTGCGTCAGCTTGCTCAGCGCACAAATGCGCAAACTCGTTGAGGAGGGCATCAACAGTCAGGGAAGACCATTCCTCCGGCAATTCCGGAGGGATGGTTCCGTCATAGAAGGCAGGGGACTCATGAGGGACAGAAAGGACCTCATCAGCGTGTGAGATACCAAGATCAGATGCCGTGATTTGCAGGAGCCAAGCAAGTTCCGCTTCTGATAGGCATATTCGGCCACTCCCTTGCCCCAGTAATCTTGTCTTTGCGAAGTGACTCTTTAGCTCAGTTGAAATCATGATGTGATGTACCTCCGTGTTTCTTCAAATAACTGAAGCTGCTTTTCCTCGTCATCAATGAGTTCTTTGAGAAGCAGTTCGGTTCTTCTCAATGCGGGACTCATTCCGTTTGATTGCGTCAAAGTGAACTCAAAATGTGGTCGCTTGGGTGTATATACAACGGTGAAACCAAACTCTTCCTTAATGTGTCGGCCGACCTGTTCGGCAAGAAGAGGCGGGACAGCATTAGCTATTTGTTGAAGGGCTGCGGACGCAGGCCCAGAAAAGTGGAAGTCATCAGGAAACGTCTGCAGACGTGCGCATTCCCGAAGTGAGAGCGTCCGGTGCTCAGAGGGATGGACAAACTCACGCATGGCTGCTCCGGTTACTGTAAGCGCTGGTTCATCGGAAAAGAGGCGCTTGATCCCCGATGGCGCCCCACCTCGCTTCTCGGTGGGCGTCCCATCAGAAACACGCCTGTTTGCACGACGCCTGAAGGATGCATGCTGCATTTCGACAGGCAGGTCTTTCATTGTCTGTCCCGGCTTGAGTATCTCGATACGTGCTTGCTGATCGGCCCCCTGGGCGAAGAAGAAATGCTGAGCGATTTGCAACGTGTTTGCTCGTAGAATCTCCTGTAGTTCGTTATCGGGAGGCGTGGCGTATTCAAGCGTTGCAGAAGGGTCTGTTGTTGCAGAGGGAAGGTCGGATGTTGCCTGCGCAAAGGTGGCTTCCGATTTTCTGAATATGGCCCCGCTCACGTTGTGACTCGCAGGGGGGAATTTAAAAATGTGGCCGAGGCGGTTCCCCACCAGCACAACACGCTTGCGCCGTTGCGGAATGCCGTAGGCATGAGCATATAGCTTCTCGAGAGAAACATTGTACCCAAGGGATAGCATAGCCTTGACGCACTCGCACAGGTACTGACCGTTCCATGCAGTGAGTAGTCCTTCAACATTCTCCATCAGGAACCACTTGGGACGTACTGCGTCTAGGATGCGAACGTACTCTGAAAGCAACTTGTTCCGTGGGTCATCCCAGAACTGTTGCCCGGCACTACTGAACCCCTGGCATGGGGGACCTCCGAGAAGGACATCCACGTTGCTCGGCAAGGAAGATGGATGAAGATCGCGAATGTCGCCTTCAAAGACAGTGGTATTGGGGAAATAGGCGGTATATGAAGCTAGAGCGTCATGATTAATGTCTGTGGCAAAGGCGACATCATATCCGGCTCTCTTGAAGCCGAGTGAGAGGCCACCTGCGCCGCAGAACAGGGCTATTGCTTTCGGTTTACTCATTCATTCTTTCTCATGGCGGACGTTACTCCTCAGGCGCGGCCTTTAGGACGTCGCCTGGAGGAGATTGTTCGCCAGTATCCTCGTCGTTTGTTTGTTTCTTGAGGGCTGAGTCTGCTCGATTCCGTTCCCAATCGAGATATTTGTCTCTGAACAGAAAGTATGGACCAATCCACAAGGGACAGAGCACTGCAATCAGCACTCTTGATGTTAGATTCCACAGTGACGGCATGAGTTTGCCACAGTGTGGACACATTACGCCGAGCCAGTGACAGAAGCTGTGTTTTCCCATCCACACGGTTGCCATCGTCGTTTCAGAACAGTGTGGACATATGATCCAGTTGCGCTTTGGCAGGGGTAGTTTGCAATCACGACAGACATACGAAATGGAAGGAAGGCGTTGGCCAAGAAAGACCTCGTTGAAAGCGAGGCCCGGGTTGATGATCCAGTGAAGCATCAACGGGTGCTTCCATGAGTATGTCGCGACATTTGGGCTATCGCAGATTGGACATTGCTTATTCATTTCTTTCATGGCGAACGTGAAAATCACACTTCGTGTGACGCGACCGCGGCATACGATAGTGTGCATTTTGTTGTTGGAGCCGTCACTGTTTCTCGTTTGGTTTGATGTCTTCCACGGACCAGTGACAAACTGTTCCGTTCTTTGTGTATGCAATCGTTCTTCCATCACTGGAGCAATCGTGTCCACGGATGGGGTTGTTGCTTCTGTCGATCACGGTCAGCGATAGCGTATGCAGGTCCATCACGCTCACCTCCCACAGAAAGTGGACTGTTCCTGAAAAGGGCGTCAACAGCTCTCTCAATGTTCTCTTGCGTCTTGATTTCGAGAGGAACACGACATGACTATTGTCGGGTGAGAATCGGGGATCAATGTTGTGCTTTCCATTGTCGAGAATGACAGTTCCGGCGACAAACCGTTTGTCATCTGGGTTGATCGCCTTTAGTGCCGCCAGTCGCAGATCGAAAAAGGAGTCTTTCGGAAACTGGTTTTGCATCGCACTGAAGACGATATTGCTCCCATCCGGCGAAATGTCCAAACCCGCACAGTCATAGAACTGCATGTTGGTGATTCGTTCTCGATTGTTCCTATTCTTTGGCACAACAAACACATCCCAGTTTCGGGGCACCATGCCTCCTGTGCTCCGAAGGCCCATTGACTCTGCTTTGAACATGACAACCGCATCTTCGCCCGGAATGACGACTCTGTATCGTTCAAGTTCATTCGTTCCGACTGCGGTCGCCAGCAGGCTGAACTGAATGCACAGGATTAGGTTCCGGGTCGTCGTGGTCATTGTTTCTTGCTCCAACGTCACGGCTGAGGCGGCGGTATTCCGTCGCCTCCAGCCGATTCTCTCTCTCGTTTTCGCTGCTTCCTCGCCCATGCACCACCCGATCCAAGGAGGACAAGGGCATCAAGAAAAAACAAAGGGAACAGAAGTAGTAGATCAACCCTAATTCCTCCCGTTACATTTCCATACTCAAACAACACCCACAGGACAAGGGATGCAACAAACAGAATGCCTCCAAGTTTAAGTCGGCGTGTGTGATCCGCGAAATCCTTGGCGAAGGAAGTGGCCAATCTCCCAGCCGCACCGATGGCTAGAACGACAACGGCTAGCCAAAGTGATCCCATCACAAATGGTGGCCAGTCTGTTCTACCCATGTGTTGGCGCAATATGGCAACATTCGCCTCAGTGTGATCGAAGACGCCCCGCACCCTGAGCAAAGTTAGGTCAGGTTCCGCTGACAAAGCGAAGTGCGCAGCACTACGCTCGCAAGATGGGGCAACTTGCGCAAAAATAATGATCTTCTTGCCGATATCCGGTGCAGGAACAGGGATCCTATTCCATTCGGGCTTTCCCGGACGAAACCAGTGAACCCTGTCTGACATGTCTGGCATGCCTTCCGCCCATGGAAGCACATCCTCTTCACTCGGCATTCGGTGCCACTGGGCCGCAACGCGATCCTCTTTCAGGTATCCACGGATTCGTTCGTGGACTGTGAAGATTCCGGTTGGAGGATTCTCGTTTGTGTGCGGCTCGGGATTGAGCCGTTCGGCTGAGACAACGAGAATCAGGTAGAAAGATGGGATCCTCTCAGAAGGCACAGAGGCCTCAATCCCGCGAGTGAGATCCCAGGCAAAAGAGGGAGCACCCCATATCAGGCATGTGGCCGCAACAAGCCAGAGTTTGTGTCGTATTTTCATCATTTCTGAGCCAACGACGCAAATCAGCGGCGCGGTTTACCGCGTACGCTGGATTTGGCTTGTTAGCTTACTGTTTTTTCTTTCAGATTGAATACCCCATGATAGATACATTTTAGCTAGACTTTGATAAGGGATATCACGTTTATTGGCTAAAATCTTTAAATCGTCAATCATGCTTTGTGGCAATCTTATCGACACAGATTTTAATGTCGGTTTAAGATTAGGAAAGATCCCCTGCTTTGCGCTTTCTGTATCAAAGAAATCAAGCGGAGAATTGTTTTTCCAAAAATCTCTCTCTTCATCTTCAGTTTTAAAATTGTTCATAAAAACTTCTTTCCTTTCTGCTCATATCTCTTGCTGAGATAACTCTCAGTTTTTTATTGCGCAAAGTGTAAATGATCACTAACTTTCTGTCGTTATCCGTTACGCCAAAAGCGGCATATCTCATCTCTGCAACAGAGTGCTTTGGATCATCCAATATAATTATTGGTTCATTGAAAAAAATTTGTTCGCATTCAGTGAATTCAACTTTGTGTTTTTGGTTTTTATTTATATTGCCCTGATCCCATTCAAAACCTGTAAAACCTGGATATTCCTTTTGCATATGCCAATATTGTATATTTTTCATATATACATTACAACGGTTAATTGCTTAAGCTAACGTTTCTGAAGTGCTTTGCCTCCTTTAAAAGAGTACACACCTGCCGACCGCATAATGGTGGACCTGCCTTGTTGGCATTATATTCTTCTTCCCCATTTATCAAGCTCAACATTACATTCTTTACAGTAGTGACCACCCCATAAAGCCATTCTTAGATTGAGTGGCCTTCTAATTTCTGGCAGTTGCTTTCCACAAGCAGGGCAAGAGTGTTTTTTCAACGCAAGCTTGCTCTTGCAAATAGGGCATTTTGCTGAAGGGAAAAATATATTCATGATCGACAAAGGATCATCTGGAGATCTTTCCCTTCCACATTTCGGGCAAACATCTGGCCATGCCCATTTCTCCGCACTGAAAATGGATTTCAAACTTTTCATTATTTGGTGCTAACGTTGAAATCACCTGTCAAAAAAGCACGCTTTTTTGATCAGGTGCATTTGCATTGTTCGCTTTGTTATACAATTTCCAGGCGAAGCTGTTTTCCCAAAGCCTGTGCGAAATTTTCAAGAGTGGATAGTTTAATATCTTCTGCATGATTTTCGATTCTGGAAATAGCTGTTTTTTTTGTTTGAAGTTTGTCTGCAAGCTGTTCTTGCGTAAGTCCAACTCTCTTCCTTTCCTGTTTTAAAAGTACACCAATTTTGAATTGTTGATAACCAATATCAAAGTCTTTAGCAAACTCAGGATCTGTTGATTTTCTGTCTTTAATGTATTTTTGTAAATCGCTCATAACTTCCTCCGGAAATAGTCCTTCTTGCGCTCTTCAGCTAATCCAATTGCCTGTTTAGGTGTTTTCTGGCTCTTCTTTTGAAATACGTGTGATATAACAACCAAATTTGTTCCATCAAAAAAACAAAAAAATCGAAATATGTTTGAACCAGCGGCAACACGGATTTCCCAAAGATCGTCAGTGTTAACCATTTTCTTGAAATATTTAGAAGAGACCATTTCCATCTCTTCAACTATTTGTAATGTCCACGCAATTTTCTTTGCCTGCTTACCATCTAGTTTATCGAGAAATCGTTGGATGGGCTTTTGGCCTTCCGCTGATTCATAAAATAGTATCTCTCGAAACATAGGAAAAGGTTAACATGTAGGTTAACATTAAGCAAGTGTAATTATTTCATTTGTGAGCGAACGAATCGAATCAGCGTTCGGGAGCGAAGCGACCGATAAGCTGAATTCGCTTGTTGTTCTGCTGCGTTTAATTGTTAATCGCTTTGATTCTAAAAAAAATGGGAGTTTCAATATTCTTAGGAAGGTTAACTGTTAGATGTCTGCGTGCTACGCACAGGCAGGCAACCAATTTCTTGCCCGCGAATCTCCACGAATATTGCGCTTTAAATTTTTTCTCCACGTTGCCGGCTTCAAGCTTCGCTACTACGCCGGACTGACGGTGGAGTCGTTAATCACTAAAAATTTAAAGCGCAAAGTCTTGTGTTGAAATTACAATTCATGTTGTCAAAGGTGATCTTGTGATAAGGGTATTTCAAGCGATTAGCGACCCCACGAAGTGGGGATGAAATACCCTTATCCATTCGCGGAGATTCGCGGGCAAAAAAACTCTGAGAACTCTGTACCTCTGTGAGAGATAATAAACGTACAAAAAAACCAAGAATATGAATGATAGTAGTACAAAGTTCACAAAGTCTTCCTCGTCTTTTTATCTGTGAACGTGATCACATTCCAACTGAACAGCGAGGAACGAGCGATCAGTTGGTAATGTGCAGCAATTGTTCCCTCAGTACAGTAAGTATTTAAATTCTGGAGAATTGCGTTTAGATAATTGCAAAGCTGTATATGACAGGCTCTTCTAGAGCTCTTTTTCTATATTTTTTCGTGTTAGTTCACAATCACGAAGAATTTGAGAGAAAAGACCTTGTCCAATGGTTTCCCCTCGATGTACTGGAACTACAGTACATCGTCCATCAGGATGCTGAAGAAAATTATGACTGCCCCGGTGCCGGATTCTTTTAAACCCGAGTTTATTAAGAACTTTGATTAGTCTCGAGCCTGTTATCGAAGGGAAGGTACTCATACCGGAACCGTGATTCGTTGGATCCCGATAAATTCGTTTGATACAGGCTTTTCAACATCCAGACACAAAGAAATTGCTTCCTGAATGCGCCTCATAAGAACATCAAGCGATTTTGCCTGAGTGTGGCAACCTCGAAGAGAAGGGACAGAAGCAATAAAATAACCATCTTCATCCCGTTCAATAATCACATTAAATTCATTTTTCATGAAATCATCTCCAAACTTTTAAGACCATATTACCATTGATCGGTTAGTATTTGCATTATCTTTTTTTAAGGGAACGATTAGATGAGGTTTCGGCGATTAGCCGATAACCTCCATCTTTTTGTTAGAATATCATTTGTTTAATAACTCTGAATGAGAGCCAGTGCGCTCAAAAATTACAGCATCCTTTTCTAGTTTATATATGAGAAGCCAATCACCTGCAAGATGACATTCACGCCTACCTTTATAGTTACCAATCAATTTATGATCTTTAAGGAGCGAGGGTAATGTTTGTCCACTCGCAATCCATGACATTACCTGCTTAAGTCTTTTCATATCCCTGCCGGATTTCACCGATTTTTTATAATCTTTCTGAAATTGGCTTGTTGTATTGAGTGTTAACACTTGTCAAGCTCCGCAAACATCTCATCCAGGCTACCAAATGTAGTAAGCTCCTCTCCACGGTCTGTTGCCTCAAATGTTTTACATGTTATTTCATTCGGAACTTCAACGGTGAATGGCAATCCTTGTCTAAGTCGAATCTGGCTGTAGAACATGTTTATGGCTTCTGTAGTCGTGACACCTAGGCTGCTGAGTAAATCTTCAACCTCTGCTTTTAAATCTGGCTCAATTCTAGCTCTCACTGTTGCTGTTCTGTTCATTTAATAATCCTCCGTTATCTATTAGCAGTATTATAGCCTAAATGGGCCACGTAAGTCAAGCGGGTTTGTATGTTCTAACGTCGGAGTCACACTTTCTGTGACGCGACAGCGGCACGGAATAGTGTACACTCATTTGTTCGGCAATTATGCCATTTGCACTTTCAGTTTCTTGCCAAGAGCAAGGGCAACGCTTTGCAAAGTGAGAAGAGTGACAGACGGATTTGCGGGATCAAGCAAACGGTCGAGCGAAGACCGACTGGTTTTCATCATATTTGCCAATGCTATTTTGGAAATATTACGATCACTCATTTCTTTTTCGATTTGATATGCGAGAACCCGCTTAACAGCAGCGGCTTCAGCTTCTGCAAGAAGCCCTTCGTCTTGAAGAAACTCATCAAAACTACTTCCGATATGTTTATTTTTGTTCATTATCCATTCTCCTGATATTGTCTGAGTCGAGATCTAGCGGTGTTAATATCTTTCTGGGGTATCTTCTGCGTCTTTTTTATAAAACCATGCAAAAGAATCATTATAGGACCATCAACAGTAAACAGAACCCTTGCAATCCCATCTAGCACTTTCGTTCTGACTTCCCATAGATATGGTTCCAGTTTTTCCACCAAAGGCATACCCAATGGCCAACCAAACTGGACAGTCTTGATGTCTTCTCCTATTGCCTTTTTGTGAGCTTCCTGCAATGACTTTAGCCATCGACGTACAGGCTCAGCACCAGATGCAGTGCGAAAGAAGACAACATTGAGTCTTATATCTCCAATACTCATAACTTCATGGTACCATAATTGGTACATTACTCAACAGGTAAATAATATTTTTTCATACCATAACGATTAGATGAGTTTTCGGCGATTAGCCGATAAACTCCATCTTTTGGTTATCCTTTTTTATAAGTGTTAACAAAGTCATCAGCGCTGATAGATGCCTGTCTTATAGCACTTTTGAGTGTTCCAGTTGCAAGTTGTTTATGGATAGGTACAACACAACCTTTATCAAGCTTTCTTAAGACAACATGGCTTCCTTTTTGTCTAACCACCTTGAATCCCAGCTTTTCAAAAACCTTGATGGCTTGTGCTCCGGAAATTCTAGGTAGCTCAGGCATACGTAGGAACCTCAAAAGTCGTTACAATTGGACGAGATACTGACTTCAGTGGAAATTCTTCTAAATATAGCTCGGTAGCTTCCTTTAAATTGGCGATAGCTTCTTCAATTGTTTCGCCTTGACTGGCAGTATTCGCCTCCGGGCATTCCGCAACATAAAGATTATCTTCTTTATGAAGTATTGCTGTAAAAGTTCTTTTCATAAACCACCTCTTTTGCACAAATTTTATCAAAATAATTGAATGAGCGGCAAATTATATATTGGATAACGCCTGCGTCACGTTTTGCCGCGCCAGCGGCAATAACGTGCACGCTGTTGTTGAAACTGTTTTACTTTCTTCAAACCGTTTCAGGTGATTGTTTCTGGCTCTGTGTTCTTTGAGATCTTTGTGGTTTCAAATCTCGCGGTGCGCAGTCTTCTTTTTGTTTTCAACTATATAATTATTGTGGTATGTGTGTTTTCCAAAAACACACCTCAAACGTGATTAAATAATCAGCTATTTAGCCGATTTTGTCAACGATTTTCACAAATAAACTGTTTTTATTTGACAAAGTGTCCTCTATAGGGATATTATCCTCTCAACATGATAACTCCGGAAAATAGATATCTGACAGCTTTTTCTGATTATTTGGTTACTCAGAAGATGGTTCCTGA